>JAPLOH010000010.1 GCA_026400845.1 Alphaproteobacteria bacterium | reverse complement strand
GCGCCTGCGCCAATGCCTGGCCGATCATGGCCACGGCCAGCGATGCGCCTGTCATCACGCCAAGCGTGGCGCCAGCCAGCGCATCGACCCTCTTGGCGTGCAGGTCAGGCCCATACAGCCCGCCGATGAAGCCGCGAATCGCCCCGAAACGCGCCGCCTTGACCATTGTTCCAACCCGCCCCGCGATGAAACGCAGCCTCTACGGGACAGCCGCGAATCGGGGCTAGATCAGGCTGAATTGAAATGAGGGGATTCGTGAGCTGACCCGTAACTCTGCTGGGAGGATTAACAGAAAGAATGATTTAACTAATTTTCGTGACTTTGATGTTCGGAAGGCAATCAGGGCGCGACCCCTTCACCGTACACGTACGAATGCCTCTCCGCCGACGCGGCGGCGGAAGCAGATAGTGGCGCCGGACAGGTCGACGGTCTGGGTAGCGCGGCGCGCCGGTGTCGATAGTGGATCGAATCTAACGGTTGGTGCCCTCACCTGACGGCAGCGATGATTTTGTCGGAGTCCGTGGTCCAGCGGACGGGTTTCGGGTTTTCGTCTGCCTCCGCAAGGAAGCGGTTGATGGCCGCCTACAATACGACGAGGGAATGGAGCACGCCGCGCTTCAGTCGACGCTTGGGCAGTTTGGCGAAGGACCCCTCGGCCTGCGCTCCGGCACCAAAGTGGCCGCCTTCGGCACCGGCGAGACCCTGCCGGCCGATCTCGTGGTTTTCGCCACCGGCTACGGGAGCATGAACGGCAGGGCCGCCAAGCTGATCAGCCTGCAGGGGGCAGCCCGCGTAGGCAAGTGCTGGCGCCTCGGCTCCAACACCACCTACGATCCCAGCCCGTGGGAAGGCGAGCTGCGCAACATGTGGAAGCCCACCCAGCAGCCTGGGCTGTGGTTCCACGGCGGCAACCTGGCCCAGGCGCGGCACTACTCGCGCTACCTCGCCCCGCAACTGAAGGCGTGGCTGGAAGGCATCCCCACGCCGGTCCATGCCCTGCCGAAGGTCAACCATCTGGGCTGAGTACCCTTGGGTGCTTGCCCGCCGGCGGAATCCTGCCTAGCGTTACATCCCATCGCACGGCCCAGAATATGCTTGGCCGCGCCTGGGAACATTCGGGGGCTTCCATGGCAGGCAAATTGAATCGGCGCGGTTTCCTCGTGGCATCGGCGGGGGCACTCACAGCGCCGGCCATCGCGCAACCGGCGCGCGCCCGCACCTTGCGGATGGTGCCGCAGGCCAACCTCACCGCGCTCGACCCGATCTGGACCACCGCCAGCGTCACCACCGGCCACGGCTACGCGGTGTTCGATACGCTCTACAGCCTCGACAGCCAGCTGCGCGCGAAGCCGCAGATGGCCGAGGGGCATGAGGTTTCGGCCGACCAGCTCACCTGGACCATCAAGCTGCGCCCGGGCCTGAAGTTCCACGACGGCGAGCCGGTGCTGGCGCGGGATTGCACAAGCAGCCTGATCCGCTGGGCCAAGCGCGACAGCTTCGGCCAAACACTCGCCCGCTTCGTCGATGCCTGGGAAGCGCCGGATGACCGCACCATCCGTATCCGCCTCAAGAAGCCCTTCGCCCCGCTGCTGGACGCGATCGCCAAGCCCGCCAGCATGGTGGCCTTCATCATGCCGGAGCGCCTGGCCAAGACCGACGCGATGACGCAGGTGAGCGAGATGGTGGGCAGCGGCCCGTTCCGCTTCCTGAAGGACGAGTTCGTCGCCGGCAGCCGCGTGGCCTACGCCCGCAACGAGGCCTATGTGGCGCGCGACGAGCCCGCCGATTTCATGGCCGGCGGCAAGCGCGCGCATTTCGACCGGATCGAATGGCAGATCATCCCCGATGCCAGCACCGCGGCCGCCGCCCTGCGCAGCGGCGAGGTGGATTGGTGGGAATTCACCCTACCGGACCTCAACCCCTCCCTCTCCGCCACCCGCGGGGTGACGGTCAGCCAGATCGACGCGATGGGCTTCATTTCTATCCTGCGCTTCAACCACCTGCACCCGCCGTTCAACAACGCCGCCATCCGCCGCGCCGTTCTGATGGCGCTGGACCAGGCCGACTACATGCGCGCGGTGAACGGCGACAACGTGAAGTGGCAGCGCTGCGCCAGCATGTTCCCCTGCGGCATCCCATTCTCGCCTGAACTCGGCGCCAGCCTCCTCAACACCCCGCGCGACCTGGCCAAGGCGCGCGAGGCGCTGAAGGCGGCCGGCTACAACGGGGAGAAGGTGGTGCTGATGAACCCCGCCGACTTCCCCTCCATCGCCCCGCTCGGCGATGTCACGGCGGATCTGCTGAAGAAGATCGGCTTCAACGTCGATATGCAAACGATGGACTGGGGCACGCTCGGCCAGCGTCGCATCAGCAAGGCGCCGATCGACCAGGGCGGCTGGAGCATCTTCCACACCTGGACGACCAGCGTTTCGATCACCAACCCCGGCCTCAACTACTACCTGCGCGGCCAAGGGGCGGCCGGCTGGTTCGGCTGGTACGAGAATGCGAAGATCGAGGACCTGACGGACGACTGGACGCGGGCGGCGACGGACGCCGACAAGTCCCGCGTGTTCGATGCCATCCAGACCGAAGCCTGGGCCACCCTGCCCTTCGTGCCGCTGGGCCAGTATTTCCCCACCACCGCCCATCGCAGCAACATCGAGGGCCGCATCGCCGCCACCAACGCCATCCCCTGGAACATCCGCCGCGTCTGACACAGGAGCAGCCCCGATGCCCAACGACAGCCCGATCACCGCCAGCGTGCGCGCCAAGGTCTCCGCCCAGGAATGGCAAGCGCGCATCGACCTCGCGGCCTGCTACCGCCTGCTGGCGCGCTACAACATGGCCGACCTCACCGGCACCCACACCTCGCTCTCGGTCCCCGACAGCGACGGCAAGCAATTCCTGATCAACCCACACGGCGTGCTATTCGAGCGCGTGACGGCCTCCTCGCTGGTGAAGATCGATAGCGACGGCAACAAGGTGATGGAAAGCCCGTTCCGGGTGAACCCGGCCGGCTTCATCATCCATTCCGCCATCCACATGGCCCGCCCCGATGCGGCCTGCGTGATGCACACCCACACCACCGCCGGCATGGGCGTTTCAATGCAGGCGCACGGCCTGCTGCCGGCCAGCCAGCATGCCTGCTTCTTCACCGGCAACATCGGCTACCACGACATCGACGCGATGGCCGAGGAGATCGGCGGCCGCGCGGCGCTGGCGCGCGACATGGGGCAGCACCGCGCGCTGATCATGCGTAACCACGGCCTGCTGACCTGCGGGCGCACAGTGAGCGAGGCGTTCTGGCTGATGCACACGCTGGAACGCGCCTGCCAGGCACAGATCGCCGCCTTGGCCGGGGGCTCGCCGCTTTACCCCGTTACCGCCAAGACCTCGGCGTGGTTCGGCTCCCTACTGAGCGAGAAGGATTTCTCGCTGGATCGCGGCGAGCTTTCCTGGCCCGGGTTGCTGGATGTGTTGGACAGCGTCGATCCGTCCTACAGGCAGTAAGCAAGCGCGTTCTCTTTTGAAAAAAAAATTGTTGTCCGTTTGCGGCGGTCTATGATGGTGCAACACGCACCGAAGCGGCTCGGATCGGTGGCGTTACGCTGCAGATCGTGCGCGATTGGGTGATGAAATTCAATGCCGCCGGTCCCGATAGTCTGATCGACCGCAAGCCGCGTGGCCAGCCATCGCGACGGAAGGACAGCCATCGCGCGGCGCTGGCGGCGATGGGCGAGAACGGGCCGATCCCGGCGGTGCATGGCGTGGTACGCTGGCGGGTCGTCGATCTCTGCCAGTGGCTCCGGGAGGAGTTCCAGGTCAGCGTCGCACGGCAAACCCTGTGCCGTGAACTGCGCAAGATGGGATACCGCAAGCTGTCAGCGCGGCCACGCCATCATGCGCAGGCCGCAGGTGCGATCGGGGATTTTAAAAAAACACCCCCGCCCGTCTTGATGCGATCGCGCAGGACAAAGGCATCGCGCCCAGCGACATAGGGGTCCGGTTTGGTGACGAAGTTCGCATCGGGCAGAAGAACAAGATCACCCGCCGCTGGGCACGGCGCGGCACCCGGCCTTGCGCGCCACGCGACCAGCGCATGGCCTCGACTTACATCTTCTACCAATGCTCACTGATCAGAACCCGTGGGCCCAATCGCGCAGTTCGATGGACATGATGCGCCGCGGTTGGGCTTAGAGTTTGTTCCATGCAAGGCTATCTCTCTCTCAGACTTGCCTGCGATACCACGGTGGAATATCGATCGTCCGACGGATGGGTGACCGAGTGGCTTAAGGTAGCGGTCTTGAAAACCGCCGTGCGTGCAAGCGTACCGTGGGTTCGAATCCCACTCCATCCGCCACAATGCGCTTCACTATCGATCGCCTACATACGACAGCCGCCCATAAATCGGTTCAAAATCAATGGTTTGCTGCGAGTTTCAGCGCATAGTCGTTCACTTGCGTTCGAGGTCAATCGTCAATAAGAATAGGGGACTGATAAGGGGATCGCCAAAAAAGGGGACCCCCGCCCCCTAAATGACCGGAGGCATGGATGCCCGGACAGGCGACCAGGTTGGCGGCAGCAAAGGTGTCTAAGGCGGGCCCAGGGCGATATGGAGACGGCGGTGGGCTGTATCTTTTGGTACGCCCGAACGGGACTCGGTTCTGGCTATTCCGCTACACACGAGCGGGACGGCAGCGCGAACTCGGGCTCGGGCCGGCAGGTACCGACCAGGGTCGAGTGTCTCTTGAAGCTGCGCGCAAGAAGGCTGATGCCCTCATGCGCCAGGTTCGCGCCGGCATTGATCCGCTCGCTGCAAGGCAGGCTGAGGAGTTAGCAGCGAAGGCCGAGGCGGAGGCGGCTGCGATCAAGGCAATCACCTTCGAGGCCGCGGCGAAGCGCTACATCGATGTGCGCGAAGCGGGATGGCGGAATCCAAAGCATTGCGCGCAGTGGAGAGCGACCCTCGAAACCTATGCCTATCCTCACGAATCCCCTCATTTCAATTCAGCCTGATCTAGCCCCGATTCGCGGCTGTCCCGTAGAGGCTGCGTTTCATCGCGGGGCGGGTTGGAACAATGGTCAAGGCGGCGCGTTTCGGGGAGATTCGCGGCTTCATCGG
>JAPLOH010000073.1 GCA_026400845.1 Alphaproteobacteria bacterium | reverse complement strand
ACCGGCTGGCCGCCGGCGAATACCGCGCGCCGCGCGGCGAACTGACCATCAGCGCGCCGATGGGGCTGGGCAGCGCATATCTCGCGCCGATAGTGACCGAATTTCTGTCGGTCTACCCCGATATCGACATCGATTTGCGGCTGTCGGACCGGATCGTCAATCTGCTTGAAGATCAGGTGGATGTCGCTCTGCGGGTGGCGCATTTGCCGGACAGCGGCCTGATGGCATTGAAGCTCGGCGTCGTGCGGCACGTCGTGTGTGCCAGCCCCGCCTATATTGCGGCGCGCGGGGCACCGGCATCGATCGAGGCTCTGTCGGAGCATGCGTGCGTGACGTTCACGGCGCTGGAGGCGCCTCGCGAATGGGTCTTTCGCGAGATGGACGGTACGTCGCGGATTGCGGTGAAGTCGCGACTGTCGGTGTCGTCGGCGGGAGCCGCGGTGGCAGCGGCTGCGGCGGGACTCGGGGTATCGCGACTGCTGTGCTACCAGGTTGCCGCGGCATTGGCAGAGGGGCGGCTTGTGCTGTTGCTTCGGGCGTTCGAGCCGGAACCCCTGCCAGTCAGCCTTGTGTATCCGAGCGGACGGCTGATGCCACAAAAGCTGAAGGCATTCATGGATTTCGTGGTGCCGAGAATGAAGCAAAAGCTGATTTTCGCCCTCGATATCACACCCCTGGATGTCGACGCGCGCCCGCTACGATGACCGCTTGGCTAGACAGAAGCCAGGCGAGGTCGAAATTCGCACCCAGGTGAGCGCGAATGCTTCGGTGTTGCTGGGGATGCAGGGGAAGATGGCGGGGTGCCCGGCAGGAAAAATCTATGCCCCAAGGATCGGCCGTGCCACAGTTCGTCATGTGCTTGCCGACCCCGACGCTGCGGACCGCCCGCCTGCGATTGCGCCCTTTCAGGGATGCCGATACGGACTCAATGTTCGCGCTGCGCAGCAACCGGCACTTGATGCGATACTGGGACGCACCGCCCTGGACGCAGCGCGCGCACGCAGAACGCTTCATCGCGGTGTGCCGGGAGATCGAACAGGAAGGCAGCGGCGCGCGGCTGGCCATCGACCGCGCTGTGGACGGTGTGTTCATCGGCTGGTGCAGTCTGGTCAAATGGAACCCAGTCTATCGCAGCGCAAAGCTGGGCTACTGCCTAGATGACGCCGCATGGGGCCAAGGCTTCGCCACCGAAGCCACCGGCGCCGTGTTGCATTGGGCCTTCGCCACGCTGGACCTGAACCGCGTCGAGGCTGATGTGGACACGCGTAACACCGCATCGGCCCGCGTGCTGGAAAAACTCGGCTTTACCCTCGAAGGCACTCTGCGGGAGGATTGCATCGTGGATGGCGAGATATCGGATTCCTGGGTATTTGGCCTCCTCAGGCGAGAGTGGCGACAGCACGCCCTAGGATGCATAAGCGAAGCGTGACGCATGATGTCACTGGACGATTGATGTGTACTCGGTTTCCAGAAACCGCCCGGCCGATCGCCCGAGGAATTTGATGGCGCCATGATGCGCAGCACTTCACTTACCCATCCGACGTCGCTTCACCCCAACAGCGCCTGTGCCGCCGCGTCCAGGATCGCGTCTGTGTCGAGCCCGTATTCGGCATAAAGATCGGGGATATCGCCGCTTTGGCCGAAGTGGTCAGGGCCGAGGGGCACCACGCGGTGGCCGTGGATGGCGCCGAGCCAGGAGTGGCTGGCGGGGTGGCCGTCGAGGATGGAGACGATTGCGGCGGTGGGGGCCAACGGCGAGAGCAGGCGTTCGATGTGGCTGAGTGCGGTGCGCTCGCCGGCGCGCCGCGCGCGGGCGGCGTCGAGCCAGCCGGCGTGGAGGCGGTCGGGGGAGGTAATGGCGAGGAGGCCGGCGCCGGGTTCCTCGGCGGCGATTTCGGCGAAGGCGGCTTCGGCTTCAGGGGCGACGGGGCCTTGGTAGGCCAAGGCGATACGGGCGCCGGGCGCCGGGGGGACGATCCAGTGGGCGCCGGCGATGACGGCGGCGGGGTCTAGCGCGCGGGGCTTCTGCTCGAGCTGGCGGGTGGAGAGGCGCAGCCACACGGAGGAACCATCGGGTTGCTGCATGTGGTGCAGCGCGTAGCGCATGAGGATGGCGAGTTCGTCGACATAAGCGGGCTCGTAGCTGGCCAGGCGATCCTGGCTCATGCCGATGATCGGCGTGTTGATGGATTGGTGCTGGCCGCCCTCGGGGGCCAGCGTGAGGCCGGAGGGAGTGGAGACCAGAAGGAAGCGGGCGTCCTGATAGCAGCCGTAGATGAGGGCATCGAGGCCACGGTTGACGAAGGGGTCGTAGACGGTGCCGATCGGCAGGATGCGCGCGCCGTGCAGACTGTGGGAGAGGCCGGCCGCGGCGAGGAGAAGGAATAGGTTCTGCTCGGCGATGCCAAGCTCGATGTGCTGCCCCGCCGGCGCCATGCCCCAGCGCTGGGCGGAGGCGAGTTTCGCGTCACGGAAAACGTCGTTGCGGGTGTGCCGGTCGAACACGCCCCTGCGGTTCACCCAGGGGCCGAGATTGGTGGAGACCGTCACGTCCGGCGACGTGGTGACGATATGGGCGGCGAGCTCCTTGAGATCCCCATGGCCGCGGCCGATTTCGGCGAGGATTTCTCCAAAGGCCGTTTGGGTCGCCATTTTCCGGCCGTCGGTTTTGGGGGACGGGAGGACGGCGGGGACGGGGATGGCGGGGGCGCTGAGGAAGCGGCCCTCGGGCGTCATTGGGGTGGCGAAGGGGATGCTGGCGATGAATGCCTGGAGTTCCTCGGGCGTCGCGTCGAGGCCCTCGAAGGGGTCCCACTCCCGGCCCGGGCGGATGTTGCTGTCGCGGCGGAAGACCTCCATCTGCTCCCTGCTCATCAGCCCGGCGTGGTTGTCCTTGTGGCCAGCGAAGGGGAGGCCCATGCCTTTGATGGTGTAGGCGATGAAGCAGGTCGGCTGGTCGCCGGCGGCATCGGCCTGGCGGAAGGTCTCGATGAGAGACTCCACGTCATGCCCACCGAGATTGGTCATGATCGCTGCGAGTTCGTCATCGCTCAGCGGGTCGATGATGGCGCGCATGGCGGGGTCGCGGCCGAGATCGGTCAGCAGCGCCTGGCGCCAGGCGGCACCGCCCTGGAAGGTGAGCGCGGAATAGAGGCTGTTGGGGCAGTCATCGATCCACAGCCGCAGCGCCTCCCCCCCGGGGCGGGCGAAGACGGCCTGGAGGTGGCGGCCGTATTTCATCGTCACCACGTTCCACCCCATGTCGCGGAACAGGCCCTCGATGCGGCCGAACAGGCGGTCGGGCACCACCGAGTCGAGCGACTGGCGGTTGTAGTCGATCACCCACCAGACGTTGCGGACGTCGTGTTTCCAGCCTTCGAGCAAAGCCTCGTAGATATTGCCCTCGTCCAATTCCGCGTCCCCGGCGATGGCGACGTGGCGGCCCTGGGGGATGTCGTCACGGCCGAAGCCGTGCAGGCGGACGTAGTCGGCCATCAGCGCGGAGAAGCTGGTGAGCGCCACGCCGAGGCCGACCGAGCCGGTGGAGAAATCGACCTCGCCGCCGTCCTTCACCCGGCTCGGGTAGGATTGCGCCCCGCCGAATCTGCGCAGGTTCTCCATTTTCTCGCGGGTCTGGCGGCCGAACAAATAGTTGATGGCGTGGAACACCGGGCCGGCGTGAGGTTTCACGGCCACGCGGTCCTGCGGGCGGAGGATGGCGAAGTAGAGGGCGGAGAGGATGGAGATGCAGGAGGCGCAGGAGGCCTGATGGCCGCCGACCTTCAGCCCGTCGCGGTTGGGGCGGATGTGGTTGGCGTTGTGGATGGTCCAGGCGGAGAGCCACAGCAGCTTGCGTTCGAGCTGATGGAGTAGATGGGCGGCGCGTTCATCGGAGATCGGCGGGGCGGGCTTGGTGGCGATGTTCATGGCGGGTCCCCCGTCTGGATGCATGCAGCTTAACCGCGCGCGGCGGCAAGTGCACTTGTGATTGCGGGGAGCAGGTCTTCGGCGATCAGGCCCTCGCCCGCGATAGCGCCAGCCGCGCCGTGCAGCCATGCGCCGGCGGCGGCGGCATCGAATGGAGCCATGCCCTGGGCGAGGAGGCCGGCGATGATGCCGGCCAGCACGTCGCCGGCGCCGGCGGTGGCGAGCCAGGGCGGCGCATTGGCGTTGATGGCGGCGCGGCCATCCGGCGCGGCGACCACGGTGTCCGGCCCTTTCAGCAGCACCACGGCGCCGGTCTCCCGCGCCGCGGCACGGGCGGCGGTGAGGCGATCGGGGCCGATGGGGCCGAAGACGCGGGTGAATTCGCCTTCATGCGGAGTGAGCACGGCGGCGCCGCGCAGCAGATCCGGCCGTCCGGCGCAGGCGGAAATGGCGTCGGCATCGACCACCACGGCGCGGCGGCTGGCGAGCAAGGGCGGCAGGACCTCGGGGACGCGGGTGCGACCGAGGCCGGGGCCGGCGAGCCAGGCGTTGCGTCTGATATCGGCGAGTTGCTCGACGAGCGGTGCCGCATCAACCATCGTGCCAGGATCGCCGGCGCGGTAGAGATCGGCGTTCTCCGCCGCGGCGATGGTGACGAGCCCGGCGCCTGCGCGACGGGCGGCGGAGGCAGCGAGCCGGGCGGCGCCAGTCATCGCGGCACCGCCGATGATGGTCGCGTGGCCGGCGGTGAATTTGTGGCCGCCGGTGGCGCGGCGCGGCAGGGTCCATAGGCCCGGGGCATTGCGGAACGTATTGGGCGCGATGGCAGGCAGCACGCTGGCGGGCAGCCCGATATCGGCCAGCACCGTCTCGCCGCACAACGCGCGGCCAGGAAACAGCAGGTGGCCGGGCTTGAGGCGGAAGAAGGTGACGGTGAGCGCCGCCGCCGCCACTTCGCCGCGCACCTGCCCGTTGACGCCATCGAGCCCGGAGGGCACGTCGATCGCCACGATGCGCCGGGCGACCGCCAGCACGGCTTCCACCTCTGGGGCAAGGTCACGAGTGAGGCCGGCGCCGAACACTGCGTCGATCACCAGCTCGGCGCGGGCAGCCTCGGCGGCGGTGAAGGGGACGGTGACGCCCCGCCAACGTGCTGCGGCCTGGACGGCGTCGCCCTTGGGTGGCGACAGCGCCGCAACCGCGACCGGCCAGCCACGCGCCTCCAGCAGCCGGGCCGCGACGTAGCCGTCGCCGCCGTTGTTGCCAGGGCCGCACAGCACCAGGGTGCGGCAGGGGCGGAACCGGGCGGCCACCGCGCGGGCCACGGCGCGGCCGGCATTTTCCATCAGCACTGCCACCGGGATGCCGGCGGCGATGGCGGCGGCGTCGGCGCGGGCGGTTTGCGCGGGGGTCAGCAGTTCGAGCATGGATGCGCTATCATGTTGCAGTGCAGCGGAGTCGGGACTCATGGCCTACGTCATCACTATCGCACAGCAGAAGGGCGGCGCGGGCAAAACCACCATCGCCGCCAACCTCGCCGCCGCTTTCGCCGCCACTCGCCGGGTCGCGGTGCTCGATATAGATCCGCAGCATAGCCTGGCGCGCTGGCACACCCTGCGCGCCGCCCGCAAGGGCGTGGCGCCGGTCGGTTTCTCCGACGTCTCGGGCTGGCGGCTGGCCCGCGAGATCGACCGGCTGCGCGGGATGAACGACATCCTGATCGTCGACAGCCCACCGCAACTCGACACCGATGCCCGCCTTGCGATCCGCGCGGCTGACCTGGTGTTGGTGCCGCTGCAACCGAGTCCGCCCGATTTCTGGGCCGCCGAGGGCACCATGAAGCTCGCCACCGCCGAGAAGCGCCCGGCCCGCATCCTGCTCAACCGGGCGCCAGCCAGCGGCAAGCTGCGGCTGGCGGTGGAGGCGGCGATCGCCGAGGCCGGTTACCCCATGTTCGCCGGCACGCTCGGCAACCGCGTCGGCTTCGCCACCGCCTTCGCCCAGGGGCTCGGGATCACGGAAACCGCACCACGCTCGACGGCGGGGCGGGAATTCGGCAGTATCGTCACCGAACTCGAAGGGCTCATGCGATGATGGATTACGCCGCCGGAATTCTACTGGCGCTGCACCTGCTCGGCGTCGTCGTCTGGGTGGGCGGGATGGCCTTCGCGCTGATGGTACTGCGGCCGAGCCTCGGCCTGCTGCCGCCCTCGCAGCGGCTGACCCTGCACACCGCGGTCTTCACCCGCTTCTTCCGCATCGTCTGGCACGCCATGCCGGTGGTGCTGCTGAGCGGCTACGGGATGGTGCGGCTCTATGGCGGGTTCGCCGAACTGGAGCCGCCGATCCACATCATGCACGGCATCGGCCTCGCCATGGCGGTGATCTTCGCGGTGATTTATTTCGGCCCCTGGAAGGCGTTGCGTACCGCCCAGGCCAAGGGCGACACGGTGGTGGCGATGGTGACGGTCAATCGCATCCGCCACCTCATCACCGCCAACCTCGTGCTCGGCACCATCACCATCATCGTCGCCTCGTTGAAGTAGGGCGCGATTTCGCCACTTTGCCGGGGTAGAGTCGCCCCGTTCTGTCACTGCAAGGCTTCCCAATGCTGCTTCTGATTCCCGGCCCGGTCACCACCCGGCCGGAGGTGCGCCAGGCGATGGCGCAGGATATCGCGCCCTGGGACAATGATTTCCGCCCCCGCTACGCCGCCATGCGCGCGCGTGTGCTCGGCATCGCCAAGGCCCCGGCCGATACGCATGACGCGATCTGCTTCGGCGGCTGCGGGCATTTCGGCATCGAGGCGGCGATCCGCAGCTTCCTGCCGGCGGGCGGGCGCATCCTGATCCCGCAAGTCGGCGCCTATGCCGAGCGCATGGCGCGGCTGGCCAATGAGGCCGGGCGCGTCGCCGTGCCCTTGGCGATGGACCCGGACGCCCCGGTCTCCCCCCAGGCCGTGGCCGCGGCGCTGGCGGCCGACCCCGAAATCACCCATGTCGGCCTCGTCTATAACGAGACCGGCACCGGCGTGGTGCATGACCCCGCCTCGATCGGTGACGTGGTGCGCACGGCCGGGCGGCGGGTGATCCTCGACGCAGTCTCCGCCTTCGGCGCCCTGCCGCTCGATATTAGCCAGCATCCCGAGATCGACGCCGCGGTGTTCACCTCCAATAAATGCCTGGAGGGCCTGCCCGGCCTGGTCTTCACCATCTGCCGCAAGGACCGGCTGGAGGGCACGGTCGGCAACGCCGGAAGCTGGTCCTTCGATCTCGCGGATATCCTGGCCGGCTACGCGCGCGGCCCCGGGGTGATCCGCTTTACCCCGCCCGCCCAGGTGATGCTCGCCTTCATGACCGCGCTCGATTTGTTCGATGCCGAAGGCGGCCAGCCCGCCCGCCTCGCCCGCTACCGCGCCAATACCGCGGCGCTCTACACGGGCATGCAGGGCATCGGCATGGTGCCGTACCTGCCCTACGCGGTGCAGGGCCCGATCGTGATGAACATCCACGCCCCCGCCGACCCCGCCTGGTCGCTGCAGGGCTTCGTCGATGCGCTGAAGCGCCGCGGCTACCTCATCAGCAATTTCTACAACACGCCGCAGCCGAGCTTCCGCGTCGGCTGCATCGGGGCCTTGACGCCGGAGGACTTCAGGGGCTTCGTACGGGCCACCGATGCGGCACTCGTTGAGCTTGGCGTGCGCCATCGGCTGCCCGGACAAACCGCCGCCTGAGCGCGACTATAAAAAGGGGAACCCCATGGCCACCGACCAGGAAATCGCCGCACTGCATACGCTGAAGCCGATCGGCACCATCGCCGAGCGCGCCGGCATCACACAGGACGCGCTGAGCCCCTACGGCAAGTACAAGGCCAAGATCGACTTCGACTTCATCCGCTCCGTGCAGGACCGCCCGGACGGCGCCCTGGTGCTGGTGACCGGCATCAACCCGACCCCGGCCGGCGAGGGCAAGACCACCACCACGGTCGGCCTCGGCGACGCGCTGAACGCGCTGGGGCAGAAGGCGATGATCTGCCTGCGCGAGCCGAGCCTCGGCCCGTGCTTCGGCGTCAAGGGCGGCGCCACCGGCGGCGGCTACTCCCAGGTGGTGCCGATGGAGGACATCAACCTCCATTTCACCGGCGATTTCCACGCCATCACCTCGGCCAACAACCTGCTCGCGGCGATGGTGGACAACCACATGTACTGGGGCAACGCGCTCGGGCTCGACCCGCGCCGCGTCACCTGGCGCCGCGTGCTCGACATGAACGATCGCGCCCTGCGCTCCATCGTGAACGGCCTCGGCGTGCGCTCCATCGTTGGCAGTCTGGGTGGGGTGGCGAACGGGTTTCATCGGGAAGACGGGTTCGACATTACCGTTGCTTCGGAAGTCATGGCCGTGTTCTGCCTGGCGCGCGACCTCGATGACCTCCAGGCCCGGCTGAAGCGGATGATCGTCGGCAGCCGGCGTGACGGCAGCTTCGTCACCGCCGGCGACATCAAGGCCGATGGCGCCATGTCCGCCCTGCTGCGCGACGCGCTGATGCCCAACCTCGTGCAGACGCTGGAGGGCTCCCCTGCCCTCGTGCATGGTGGCCCCTTCGCCAATATCGCGCATGGCTGCAACTCCCTGCTGGCCACCCGCCTCGCACTCAAGCTGTCCGACGTGGTGGTCACCGAGGCCGGCTTCGGCGCCGATCTCGGCGGCGAGAAATTCCTCGACATCAAGTGCCAGCTCGGCGGCCTCAAGCCCTCCTGCGCGGTGGTGGTCGCGACGGTGCGGGCGCTCAAGATGAATGGCGGTGTCGCCAAGGCCGATCTCGGGCGCGAGGATGTCGCGGCCGTCGAGCGCGGTGTGGTGAACGTGCTGCGCCATGTCGAGAACATGAAGAAGTTCGGCCTGCCCGTGGTAGTCGGCCTCAACCGCTTCACCACCGATACCGACGCCGAAATCGCCGCCATCAGCGCGGCCCTGGCGCGCGTCGGCACCAAGGTCTGCGTCTGCACCCATTGGGGCGACGGCTCCAAGGGCGCGCTCGAACTCGGGCGCGCCGTGCAAGCCGAGATCGCCGCCGGCAAGGCCGATTTCAAGCCGCTCTACAGCCTGGATATGCCGCTGGCGGAGAAGCTGCGCACCATCGCCCGCGAAATCTACCGGGCGCGCGACATCGACCTGCCGGCCAGCGTGGCACGCAAACTGACCTCCTACGAAAAGGCCGGCTTCGGCGGTGTGCCGATCTGTGTGGCGAAAACCCAGTACAGCTTCACCGTCGACCCCACGCAACTCGGCGCGCCGGAGGGCCATACCCTGCCAATCCGCGATGTCCGCCTCTCCGCCGGCGCCGGCTTCGTGGTGGCGATCGCCGGGGAGATCATGACCATGCCGGGGCTGCCCCGGGTGCCAGCGGCCGAGGGCATGACGCTGACCGCTGCGGGCGACATCACCGGGCTGTTCTGAGCGCCGTGCCCGACGAGATCGCGGGAAAACAAACGATCTCCGGCGGGTCCTTCTAAGCTGACGTGAAAGGGTTTAGAAACCGGGTTGGTACAAAAGGAAACCCAGCGGCTCATCGGGAGGCGCGGGTGGTGCGGGGCAGGCAGTTTGATCAACAGCGGACCAACCGAGAAGACGCCCCAGCGGGGCGGAAACGGGACGCCGCGCTTTGCCGCGGTGTCCTCCGCGCGGGTGCTGTTCGGGCTTGATGCGCTCCTCCTGCTGATCGCCGCGCCCTTCGTGCTGTGGTTCGGTACGTCCATCGGCATTCTTGCCAGCGCACGGGAATCGGTCCTGTTCGCGCCCGCCAATTTGCTGATGTTCTTCGCCATGGGGCTTTATCGCCGCGATGCGATGGTCGCCTTACGGCGCACCATGACGCGGGTGCCGGTGATCGCCGGGATGGGAGCAATCCTCGCCGTCGGCGGCAACTTCCTCGCCAGCCTCGTGTGGCAATGGCCGGTGGCGCCGCCGCGCGACTGGGCCGATCTCGGCGCCCAGTGCTCGCTGGTCGTCATCCTGTTCAGCTTCGCCGCCATGCTGGCGCGCATCCTGTTCCGCATCCTGCTGCGCGGCGGGCTGCTGCACCGCCATTTGCTGGTGATCGGCGCCGGGGCGCGGGCGTGGGACCTGCTGTTCATGCTGCGCCGGGAGGGCAGCACGCTGAACGACGTCATCGTGTTCCTGCACGAACCAAGCATGGGGCCGGTCGATCCGCGGTTGGTGGCCGATCCGCGGGCAAAGCTGGTGAGCGGCCTCTCCCCCCTCCAGGCGGCCTACGACGCCGATGCCGACCAGATCGTGGTGGCGCCCGACGAGCGGCGCGGCATGGACCTCGAATTGCTGCTGGCCTGCAAGAAATCCGGTTTCCCGGTCATCCAGTATCTCAGCTTCGTCGAGAAGGAGATCCGCCGGGTCGACCTCAAGCGCATCGAGCTGGGCTGGCTGCTCTACTCCGAAGGCTTCCAGTTCGACCTGGTGGACCGTATCCTCAAGCGCAGTTTCGACCTCGTGGTCAGCACCCTCGTGCTGGCGCTGATGTCGCCGTTTCTGGCCATTGCGATGCTCGCCATCCGGGTGGAGGGGCCGGGCGCGGTGCTCTACCGGCAAACCAGGGTGACGCGCGACGGCAAGCACTTCCAGATCATGAAGCTGCGCACCATGCGGGTGAACGCCGAGGCCGGCGGCGCGGTGTGGGCGCGCAAGAACGACGACCGCATCACGCGCAGCGGCCATTTCCTGCGCCGCACCCGCATCGACGAACTGCCGCAGCTCATCAATATCTTGAAGGGCGAGATGAGCTTCGTCGGCCCGCGCCCGGAGCGGCCGGAATTCGCCGCCGAACTCGCCGCCCAGATCCCGCTCTACAACGAGCGCCACATGGTGAAGGCCGGGCTCACCGGCTGGGCGCAGATCAACTACCCCTACGGCGCCTCGGTCGATGATGCCCGCTCGAAGCTGAGCTACGACCTCTACTACGTGAAGAACTTCTCGATCCTGTTCGACTTCGTGATCCTGCTGCAGACCCTGCGCGTGGTGCTGTGGCCGAGCGGGGTCAGGTAAGGAAGGAAGCGCTTCTTTTTGAAAAAAGAAGCAAAAACTTTTTATCCGTTCGCTTCGCCCTCTCCATGGAGGCTGCGAAGCAAACGGGGGAAAGTTTTTTGGTTCTTTTTTTCAAAAAAGAACCGCTTACTGCTCAGACCTTCTCGACCTGGCTGTATTCCAGCTCCACCGGCGTCGAACGGCCGAAGATCGAGACGCTGACCTTCACGCGGCCCTTTTCCTCGTCGATTTCCTCGACGGTGCCGTTGAAGCTGGTGAACGGCCCGTCGGCCACCCGCACCTGTTCGCCGATCTCGTAGAGGACCGCGGGACGGGGATGCTCCACCCCCTCCTGCGCCTGCTTCATGATCCGCTCGGCTTCGGCATTGCTGATCGGCGTCGGGCGCGTTTTGCTGCCGAGGAAACCGGTCACCTTGGGAGTGTCCTTGACGAGATGCCAGGCCTCGTCGGTCAGCTCCATCTTGACCAGCACGTAGCCGGGGAAGAACTTGTGCTCGGCGTTGACCTTCTGGCCGCGACGCAGCTCCACGACCTGCTCGGACGGCACCAGCACCTCGTCGATCTGGTCCGCGAGGCCTTTCTGGGCGGCCTGCTCCTTGAGCTGCTGCGCGATCTTCTTCTCGAAACCCGAATAGACGTGGACGACGTACCAGCGCTTGGCCATGTTCAACCCCTCTCAGAAACCGGTGCCGAACAACAAACGGACGCCGACGCCGATGATCTGGTCGGCGATGAAAAAGAAAGCCGCCGCCAGCGTGCCGAGCGCGAAGACGAGGCCCGTCGTCACCATCGTCTCCTTGCGCGACGGCCAGGTGACCTTGGTGACTTCGCTGCGCACATCGCGCGCGAACTTCAACGGATCAAACGCCACGCCGCTCATACTCCTCGGTCGCCTTCCAATGCGGGGGACATTCCCCGTTCAGTCACGATAGCACGGATCACGCTGATGGCGGAACCGGGGAGGCGCTGGCAGGGGTGGAGGGTCTCGAACCCGCAACCTCCGGTTTTGGAGACCGGCGCTCTAGCCAATTGAGCTACACCCCTTCCGCGCCCGGCCCGAGCATCTCTTATAACGGCCCGGTCCAGGGGGGCGTAAAGAGAATGAAGGGGCGGCGATGTCAAGTGCTTGTGTGCGGGCAAGTGGAGCGGGTGGAGGGAATCGAACCCTCGTGGCCAGCTTGGAAGGCTGGAACTCTACCATTGAGCTACACCCGCGCGCCATTTTGCCGAATTCGCAACACTGGTACGCGTCGCCATATTTTCACGCGCCGCAATCAGCCGCGTGCAATCGGCCGGTCCGATGGTGGAGGGGGATGGATTCGCACCAACGTAGGCGCACGCCAGCGGATTTACAGTCCGCCCCCTTTAGCCACTCGGGCACCCCTCCGCCGCACGGCCAAGCCAGCCCGGCCATCAGTGACGCCCGCTCTATTGCCAATCGCGGGCGCTTGTCAACGAACTCTGCGCGCATGGCGCAACTGCACAGGTTTGTCGGCCACCGGGCAGCACTGTATAGGGTAGCGCCATGAAACCACCGAATGACAGAGGCGCCGGCAAACCAGGCGGCGGCCGGAATGCCGGGCCACCGCGGGATCGCCAGGGCGGGCCGCGCGGACCCGGCCATGGCGCGACCGTGCAAGGCAACCGTGCGCAGGGCGCCCGTCCAGCCGCGCCGCAAGGCGATGCCGCCGGGCATGACAACCGACTCCGCCTTGCCGCGCGCCCGCAGGAGCCGCGCCCGCATGAACCACGACGGGCCGAGGCGCCCGCTCCCCGCAACCAGACCGCGGCCCCGCGCGCGAGCCGTGCGCCCGACCCGCGCGCCGATTTCGGCCATCACGGCGGCCCGCCGGACCGCCGTGGCGGCGATGCTCCCAAGGGCTCGATATGGCTCTATGGCATCCACGCGGTCGCCGCGGCGCTGGCCAACCCCGCCCGCCGGTTGCGCCGCCTGCTGCTGAGCGAGGAGGCCGAAGCCGCCGTGCTGGCGCAGTTCCCGCAGCCCTGGCCGATGCAGCCCGAGCGCACCGATCGTGCCCGGCTCGAGCACATCCTCGGCCGCGATGCGGTGCACCAGGGCGCCGCCCTGATGACCGACCCGCTCACCCCGCCGCCGCTCGCCCAGGTGCTGGAACGGCCCGGCCCGGTGCTGGTGCTGGATCAGGTGACCGACCCGCGCAATGTCGGCGCCATCCTGCGCTCGGCCGCCGCCTTCGGGGCTGCCGCGGTGATCACCCAGGAACGCAACGCGCCGGACGAGACTGGCGCGCTGGCCAAGGCGGCCTCGGGGGCGATGGAGAAGGTGCCGTTGTTCAAGGCCGTCAATATTTCGCGCACCCTGGTCGCGCTGAAGGCGGCCGGGCTGTGGTGCGTCGGGCTCGATGCCTCGGGCATCGCGCTCTCCGGACCGGGGCTCGCTGACCGTCGGATTGCCCTGGTGCTGGGCGCCGAGGGCGAGGGCTTGCGCCGGCTGACGCGGGAAACCTGCGACGTGATCGCCGGGCTTTCGGTGCCGCAGGGCCACGCCAGCGCGATGGAGAGCCTCAACGTCTCGGCCGCCGCCGCCATCGCGCTCTACGAAATCCAGCGAAAAGCCTGAGGAGCCGATCCATGGCGTTCGATCCCGCCGCCACCGCCGAATTGCTGCACCAGGCACGGGCCGCCAGGGCGCCCGCAGGGCCGCTTCCCGCCGGCGCGGCGCCGAGCACCCTGGCGGAGGCAATCGCCGTCCAGCACGCCTTGGCGCGGCGCTGGAGGGCCATTCCGCCGGCCGGCTTCAAGATCGGCGCCACCACGCGACGGATGCAGGAATATCTCGGCCTCGCGGGGCCCGCCGCCGGGTTCATGCAGGGCGCCAATCTCCATCGCGCGCCCGCCGCGCTCGCCTGGGCGGGCTTTCGCAACCCCGGCGTCGAATGCGAAATCGCCGTGCGACTCGGGCGGGACCTGCCGGCCGGCCCCTGTGACGAGGCCACCGCGGCTGCCGCCGTGCAGGATGTCTGCGCGGCGATCGAAATCGTCGAGAACCGCTACGGCCCGCCGCCGGCCGGCGACCTCAAGGCGCTCGGCACGCCGACGCTGGTGGCCGACCAAGTGTACCACGCCGCGGCCGTGCTCGCCGACGCCCCGGCCGACTGGCGCGGCCTCGACCTCGGCGCGATACGCGGCCGCTTCATCATCGACGGCGAGGAGAAGGCCGCCGGCCATGGGCGGGACCTGCTGGGCCACCCGATGACCGCGCTGGCCTGGCTCGCTGCCTCGCCCGAGGTCGCGGCGTTCGGCGGGCTGCGCGCGGGGCAGGTGGTGATGCTCGGCAGCGTCACCCCGCCGATCTGGCTCGACCGGCCCTGCGAAGTGATCGCCGCCTTCGAGCACATGCCGGAGGCCCGCCTCCGCTTCGTGTGATCGGCGCCGTCAACCCCCCATTAAGCCTTCCCCGGCTAGATGGATGAACGACCGCGCGCAAGGCATCCGCGGCGAAGTATCGCCAGGAGGGCCGGATCGGGATGCGTCGATGGTACAAGATTGGAATTTGTTGTCGGACGATTTGCAGCTCGCGCTGTCCCGCGAGGCGCTGCGCCGCGCCGCGGATACCATCGCCGAGCAGGCGGAGGTGCTGGCAGCCGAGATGGAAATGGGCGGGCTGATCGATCGTGGCGGGCCGGACGCGCTGCGCCTGCTGGCCAATGTCGTGAGGATCAACGGCGAAGGCAGCTTGTCCGCCGCCGGGCATGCGTGAAAGCGGGGCATGCGTGAAAGCGCGGATACGTGAAACAGGGCGCTAGACGACGCGCACCTGGTTCACGTTCTGCGCCGGATCGCGCCAGAACGAGTCGGGTTCGAAGCGCCTGAACAAGTCCGGTGGCAACAGCGTCCGCCGCGCCACCGGGCTCACCCGGGCGCCGACATGGTGCAGGCCAGGCGTACCGAGCCGGGCGTCGAATTCCGCCGCATCGTCGTAGCGCACATTGTCGGGATCATGCCGAAACCGCGGCATGCCGATGAAATCATACACCGCATCCAGCGCCGCCTGAGGCCGCTCCGTCAGCGTCTCGTAGGTCACCAGCATAATCCGGTCGGCCTGCTCGCCGAACCAGGCCTCGCGCAGCGCGTTCCACGCGAAGCCGACCATCCCGCTGCCCGAGCCGAGCCCCTCGACGCGGGAATAGACCGTGCCGCCGGGCTCGAAACTGAATATCTTGGACAATTCCAGGTGATTGCGCCGGATCAGCCGTTCGATGCTGTCGAGCACCCAGGGCACGTGGCGGACGCAGCAGATCATCCGGGCGGCCGGAAACAGGGCGGCCAGGGTAGGCAGCTTGCTGGTCCACAGGCGATTGGTGTCGAACACCGTTTGCGTCGGATGGGCGCGGAAATAGTAGTTGTCGAACAGGCCGCGCAGAATCTCTGCGCGCTGTGCGTCGTCGATGAACACCGCCGTCTCGTTGCCCTGGCTCACCTCGCGCAGCATGGCGGTGAACAGGCTGCCGACCGGGCTGGTCATCCCCGCATGCAAAGCCGGGTTCTGCCGCAGCAAGGCGGCCAGCAGCGTCGAGCCGGAGCGCGGCAGGCCGGAGATGAAATGGATGCCCTGGTGCACGCGGTCCTCCGTGACGATCTGCCGGTGTTTCTGCACCTTGCCGGCGCAAACGAAAACCCCCGCCGGTCAGCGACCGGCAGGGGCGTTTTCGTATCAGGCTACACCGCAATCAGGCGGCGCGGCGCGAAGCCAGGGCGGCGGTAATGTCACCGATGGCACGATCCACCAGGGCATTGCCGGCGTCCGCCGTCAATGTCGCGCGGATCACGTCGCCGGCTGCCTTGGCCGCGATGTCGGCCGCGGTCATGCGGACGTCGTCGACGGCGGCTTTTTCGGCGGCCCCGATGCGGTCCATCGCCATGCGTTCGCGACGGGCGGCGGAGGCCTCGGCTTCCGCCGCTGCGGCGGCGGAGACGCGTGCCGCCTCGGCCTTGGCGCCCTGGATCAGTGCCTGGGCATCGTGCATCGCGGCGTCCCGGCGTGCCTTGGCGTCCTTCATCATCGCCTCGGCCTCCTGGCGCAGACGCTGCGCTTCGGCGAGTTCGGCGCGGATGTCCGCGGCCCGCTTGTCCAACATCGCGGTCAGCGCACCCCAGATCTTGCGCCCGAACAGGACGAAGAAAATGACGAACGCGATCGCGATCCAGCTGCGCGGGTCCTGGAAGAAGCTTTCTTCGTGATGCATGGCGCCTCTCCTCAGGCCAGGCCGCGGGCGGCGAGCAGCGAACCGACGGCCGTGTCCACCGCCTTAGGGTCGGCGGGGCTGCCGGTCAGACGGCCGACGACCATGGCGGTCGCCTCGGTGGCGACCTCACGCAGCGCGCCGAGGGCGGATGCCCTTGCGGCGGCGATGCGGGTCTCGGCCGCGCCAAGCTGTGCCTCGAGGCGGGCGTTGTCGGTGGCCAACTGCGCGTCGGCAGCCGCCTTGGCGGTGTCGACGGCGGTGGCGATCTCCATGCGCGCGGTGGCCTGCGCCGCCTGGGTCGCCGATATCAGCTCCGCGATCGCCGCCTCGGCGGCCTCCTTGGCGCCGCGCGCGGCGTCAAGATCGGCCGCGATGCTGCCCGCCCGCGCTTTCAACACGCTTTCCACCTGCGGCAATGCCCATTTGGACAGGATCAGGTAGAGCGCGAGGAAAATGATGGCGAGCCAGACGACCTGGCTGACCGTCAGCGGATTGTGGAAGTCGAGATGCGGCATGCCCTTCTTGGCCTCTTCCGCAAAAGCGGAAGAGGCGAGAAGGACGCTGCCCAACCCCGACAGAGCGACTAGCGGACGCATGCCCGCGTCCTCCCGGATCAGGTGAACAGGATGAGGAACGCGATGAGCAGGGCGAACAGCGCCACCGCTTCCGTCAGCGCGAAGCCGAGAATGCCAAGGCCGAAAACCTGGTCGCGGGCGGAGGGGTTGCGCGCCACGCTGGAAACCAGCGAGGAGAAGATGTTGCCGATGCCGATGCCGACGCCGGCAAGTGCGATAACGGCGATGCCGGCTCCGAGAGCCTTTGCGGCGGCCACTTCCATGGGATCAGTCCTTCTGAGTGTGTGGAGGGAGGGTCTGCGTAACGGGTGCAGGTGGGTTGCGATCAGTGCAGATGCACCGCGTCGTGGAGGTAGATGCAGGTGAGGACGGCGAACACATAGGCCTGCAGGCAGGCGACCAGGAGTTCGAAGCCCATCAGGATCACGTTCAGCGCCAGCGGGCCGACGCCGCCGATGTAGCCCACGAGGCCGGCGCCCGCCATCATCACGATGAAGGAGGCGAAGACTTCGAACATCACGTGGCCGGCCACCATGTTGGCGAACAGACGAATGCTGAGGCTCACGGGGCGCGAGAGGTAGGAGATGATTTCAACCGGGATGATCAGCCAGGCCAGATAGATCGGCGCGCCGGCGGGGAAAAAATACGAGAAGAAATGCATCCCGTGGATCGCCAGCGCCACCCCGGTCACCAGCACGATGACGATCGCCGCGAGGCTGAAGGTCACCGCGATATGGCTGGTATAGGCGAACGAGAAAGGCAGCAGTCCCAGCAGGTTGCCGAGCAGGATGAAGGTGAACAGGGTGAACACGAAGGGGAAGAACTTCTTGCCCTCCTCGCCGATCTGCTCGATGCACATCTTGTGGACGAAATCGTAGAGCATCTCCGCCAGCGCCTGCAGGCGGCCCGGCACGACGGCCTTGGCGCTCATGCCGACCACCAGCAACCCGATCGTCAACACTGCCGCGATCAGCATCATCATGCTGGATTGCGAAAACCCAACCGAGCGGCCAACGGCGCCAAGTACGGGATGGAGCTCGAACTGCCCGAGCGCGTCGATCGTATGTCCCGCCGCCACCGTGGTCGTCCTTCAATCTCGCGGGGCGCGCCGCTCGCGCCCCTTTCGTCACTTCGTCTTCGCCGGATCCTTGGGCATCAGGAGACGCCACACGTTCAAAAGCCCCGCCGCGCCCCCCAACAGCACAAACAGCATCAGGAGGAAAGGCCTCGTGTGGAAAAAACTGTCCAACCACCAGCCAATGGCAATCGCCACCACCAGCGCGGACACCAGTTCCACACCCACCCGCAGGCCGATGCCCATCGCGGACATCCCCCCCTTAGCCGGTTTCCCGACCCCGGGCGGCGGAGCATCAAGCCCCTGCTTGCGCCGGGCGACCGCAAGACGATCCTCGAAAGAACCGCCGTCGTCACCCCGTTTACCACTCATACTCATTTGTCCTTTGACAAGGACCCTTGCCGGAAGGCGGGGGCTTGCTACCGTTGGGGGGCGGGTGTGTCAAGAACGCCCAACCGCTTCGTACTACGAGTCCGACCATCCGGCCGGGCCAAGGAGAACCATCATGAGCCGCTTCCTCCATCGCACCCTCTTCACCGACCCGGTCATGGCCGTGCGCGGCGAGGGCATTTATCTCTACACCGCCGATGGCAAGCAGATCATCGACGGCTCCGGCGGCGCCGCGGTGGCCTGCCTTGGCCATGGCAATGCAAGGGTGAACGCCGCCATCGCCGAGCAGTTGTCCAAGGTGGCCTATGTGCACACCGCGCTGTTCACCAACCCCGTCGCCGAGGAACTCGCCGATATCATCCTCGACGGCAGCCCCGGCGGGCTCACCCATGCCTGGTTCTGCTCCTCGGGCTCCGAGGGCAACGAGGCCGCCATCAAGCTCGCCCGGCAGTACTTCCTCGAGCGCGGCGAGCCGCAGCGCACCAAATTCATCGCCCGCCGCCAGGGCTATCACGGCACCACGCTCGGCGCGCTCTCGGCCGGCGGCAACATGATGCGCCGCAAGCCCTACGAGCCGCTGCTGTCCGACGCGTTCAGCCTGGTCAGCCCCTGCTTCTCCTACCGCTTCCGCCGCGACGACGAGAGCGACGAGCAATATGTCACCCGCCTCGCCGATGAACTCGAAGCCGAATTCCAGCGACTCGGGCCGCAGAACGTCTGCGCCTTCTTTGCCGAGACCATCGTCGGCGCCACCACCGGCTGCTCCACCGCGGTACCCGGCTATTTCCAGGCGATCCGCAAAGTCTGCGACCGTCACGGCGCCCTGCTGGTGCTCGATGAGGTGATGTGCGGCATGGGCCGCTCCGGCACCATGCATGCCTGGGAGCAGGAAGGCATCACGCCCGATATCCAGGTGATCGCCAAGGGCCTCGGCGGCGGCTACCAGCCGATCGGCGGCATCCTGATCTCCGAGAAGGTGGTGGACGTGTTCCGCAAGGGCTCCGGCGCCTTCATGCACGGGCAGACCTACCAGGCCCACCCCGTCGCCTGCGCCGCCGCGCTCGCCGTCCAGAAGGTGATCCGCGACGATAACCTCCTCCCCAACGTCGTCGCCCGCGGCACCCAGCTCACCGCCGGGCTCACCGAGCGCTTCGGCAATCACCGCCACATCGGCGATATCCGCGGCCGCGGCCTGTTCCAGGCGATCGAACTCGTGTCCGACCGCGCCAGCAAAGCCGTGTTCGACCCCACCCTCAAAGTGAACGAACGCATCAAATGGGCCGCCTACGAGCGCGGCCTGGCGATCTACCCGATGGGCGGCACCATCGACGGCGTCAACGGCGATCACGTCTGCATCGCGCCGCCCTACAACGCCACCGCGGCCGAGATCGACATGATCGTCGAACGGCTCGGCGATGCGGTGGATGCGGTGGTGGCGGGGATCTGAAGGAAGCGCTTCTTTTTGAAAAAAGAAGCAAAAACTTTTTACCCGTCGCTCCGCTCTGTCCGGGGAAAGAGCGGAGCGACGGACAAAAGTTTTTCGGTTCTTTTTTTCAAAAAAGAACCGCTTCCCTTCCCTTAATCGCCAGGGCATGATTTCCCCATGAGCGACACCACGCCGACCGGCTACATGGAGCGCACGCGGCTCTACTACCGCGCGCTTGGCTATGGCAGCGACTACGTGTGGGCGCATCATGCCGACGCCCCCTTCGCCCGCCTCGCCAAGCCGCTGGCGGAGTCGCGCATCGCCTTCGTCAGCACCTCGAGCCCGCCCGACCGCTCCAACCGCGACGACAAGGGCGGCCGGCACGTGTGGTCCGGCCCCACCGACGCCCCGCCCGATCGGCTGCTCACCCATGATCTCGCCTGGGACAAGGAGACCACCCACACGCGGGACCGTGCAAGCTTTCTGCCGATCGAGGCCGCCCAGTCCTTGGCTCGAGAAGGGCTGATCGCCGGGCTCACGCCGTCTTTCCACGGCATCCCCACCGAATACAGCCACCGCAAGACGATCGACGTGGATGCGCCCGAGCTGGTGCGGCGCCTGCGCGACGAGCGCTCCGACGGGGTGCTGCTGTTCCCGATATGACCGGTCTGCCACCAGACCGTGAGTCTGGCCGCCCGAGCGATTGAGGAAGCCGGCATTCCCACGGTGATCGTGGGCTCCGCGCGCGATATCGTCGAGCATTGCGGGGTGCCGCGGTTTTTGTTCACCGATTTGCCGCTGGGCAACCCCGCCGGCTGGCCCGATCGGCCGGACATGCAGCGCGACGTGGTAGCGATGGCGCTGCGCCTGCTCGCTTCGGCGCCGGGGCCGCGCTCCACCGAAGTGGCGCCCGTCACCTGGAAGGACGATCCGGGCTGGCGCGCCCGCTATGCCCATGTCGATCCCGAGAAGATGGCCAAGCTGCGCGCCGAGGGCGAGGAGCGCCGCCGGCGACAGGCCGAGGCCAAGGCGCTCAAGGACAGTTGATCCCCCATAGGTTGGGATACCCACACGCGCGCCATCGAGCGCGATAGATTTTCTTCCGCGCGAGGAATTTCGGCATTGACATTATGCGTCGTTTAATTTAACTTAACCGTTAGATCAGCCGCAAAGGAACCCCGATGTCCGCCCCTTCCCTTTCCCCTTCCAGCGATGCCGTGCTGCGCGCGCTGTTCGGCGTTTTCGCCGGGCTGTTCGCCGCGCTCATCCTTGGCCTGGAGGAGGAGCGCCGGGGGTTGCGCTGGCTCGATCCGCGGCGGCTGGTGCTGCGGCTCGCCATTCGGGAGATGCGGGTGATGCTGCGGGGGGTCGAGGGGATGGCGGCCGGGGGGCGCCGGATGGGCGTCATTCGTGCGGTGGCGATACCCTCACCCCCGCCCTCTTCCACAAGGGTGGGAGCGGGAGAAGTGCGCGCGGGTTGCCCCGCAGACCAGGGCTTTCATGCCGCTTTCTGCGAATTCCCGCGACCGCGCAGGGCGCCTCTGGGCCGCGCGCCGCCCCGGGGTCGGGTCGCCGGGGTGATGGAGCTGTTCGTTTCCGCACACCCAGATTGTTTCGATATCGTAATTTACTCCGCGGTCACCGGCACCAGCCTGATCCGCTTGCCGGCCACCGCCAGCGCAACCCCGCCGGCCTTGAGCGCCAGTGCATCGGCCCCGTACACCTCGCGCCGCCAGCCATGCAAGGCGGGCACGTCGGGTTCGTCCTCGGTCGCGAGGCGGTCGATGTCGTCGCTGTTGGCCACCAGCTTGGTGGCGACCTGATGCTGTTCGCATTTTGCGGCGAGCAGCACCTTCAGCAGCGCCACCAAAGCGGGCGAGGCTTTGGGGCCTTCGCGGTGGGTTTGGGCGGCGGGCAGCGCGTCCTCCGGCAGCGCCTTGGCCTCGGCGATGGCGGCGAGCAGGGAGTTGCCCATGCGGCCATCGGCGAAGCCGCGGCTGACGCCACGGCAGCGGGCGAGGTCGTCGAGCGTGGCCGGCGCGGTGGCGGCGATTTCCAGCAGCGACTCGTCCTTCAGCATCCGCCCGCGCGGGATGTTGGAGCGCTGCGCCTCACGCTCGCGCCAGGCGGCGACGGCGCGCAGCACGGCGAGCATGCGTCGGTTGTTGGTGCGCGGCTTGAGGCGCTCCCACATCGCCTCGGGGTCGGGCTGATAGGTGGCGGGGTCGGCCAGCACCGCCATTTCCTCGGCCACCCAGGCGAAGCGGCCCTCTTTTTCCAGCCGGTCGCGGAGTTTGGTGTAGACGCCGCGCAAATGGGTGACGTCGGCGGCCGCATAGGTGACCTGCGCCTGGCTCAGCGGGCGTGCCGCCCAGTCGGAGAAGCGGTGCGCCTTGTCGATATGCCCGCCGGTAAGTGCCGCCACCAGGGCGTCA
>JAPLOH010000282.1 GCA_026400845.1 Alphaproteobacteria bacterium | reverse complement strand
CGCGTCGGGCCACCCTCGACGGGCTGCTCCAGGCAATGACGGCCGACCTGCCACCGAATCCGAACGTGTCAACCGAGGACCGCACGATCCCAGGTCCCGACGGCGACCTCCTGGTCCGCATCTACCAGCCCGTGAACGCCAGTGGCATCAAGCCCGGCCTGCTGTTCATTCACGGTGGCGGCATGGTGCTGGGCAACCTTGAGACCGATCACCCCATGGCCGTGATCCTGTGCGAGAACCTCGACGCTGTTGTTGTGTCCGTCGACTACCGACTGGCGCCGGAGCACCCGTTCCCAGCCGCGTTGGATGACGCCGTCGCGGCCTACGCCGACCTCGCGGCCAGGCAGCGGATCTTGATCGCCGGCGACTCGGCGGGGGGCGGGCTGGCATTGGCGCTCGCCTGCGCCGCTCGCGATGCGGGTCTGCCGCCGCCAGCCGGGATCGTCGTCTTCTCGCCGTGGACCGATCTCGCCAACACCGGACCCTCGGTCGTCGAAAACGCCGATCGCTGCGCGATGTTCAGCGCCGCCGCGCTGCACGCCGCCGCCGCGATCTACCTTGCCGGCACCGATCCCGCCGATCCCCGGGCTTCGCCGCTGCACGCCGATCTTACCGGCCTGCCGCCGATGCTGCTGTTCGCCGGCAGCGACGAGTTGATGCGGGACGATACCACGCGCCTCGCCGAGCGTGCCCGGGCCGCCGGGGGAGAGGTCGAAACCAGCATCATTCCCGGCGTTCCGCATGTCTGGCCGTACTTTGCGCGGTGGCTGCCGGAGGGGCGCGACGCACTTGCGCTGGTTCGCCGCTTCGTCGCACGGGTGGCCCCCCTGGCCTAGCCGGCACGCTTCGGCCGATACTTCAGCGAGCAGCAGCAAGGAGCGCGATATGGCCGAACGGCGCATCGGGATCATCATCAACGGAGCCACTGGTCGCATCGGGACGACGCAGCACGTTCGCAGCCTCATGGATATCCGCGCCGATGGCGGGTTGGCGCTGCGCAATGGGGATCGGCTGATGCCTGACCTGCTGCTGGCAGGCCGGGACGCCGGGCGGCTCGCAGCGTTGGCGGCGGCCAATGGCGGGTTGCGCTGGACGACCGATCTCGCGGCCGCGCTGGCTGGGTCTGATGAGATATTCATGGACTGCTCGGCCACCGGCGGACGGCCGGCGCTGATCCGCCGGGCGATCGCGGCCGGCAAGCACATCCATGTCGAAAAACCGACCGCGACCACGGTGGCGGAGGCGATGGATCTCGCCCGTCTCGCGGCCGCCGCCGGGGTGAAGCACGGGGTGATCCAGGACAAGCTGTTCCTGCCGGGCTTCGCCAAGCTGATGTTCCTCAAGAAGTCCGGCTTCTTCGGCCGCATCGTCGGTGCCCGGATCGACGCCGGTTCGTGGATTTTCGACGGCGAATTGCAGACCTGCCAGCGCCCGAGTTGGAACTACCGCAAGGCCGATGGCGGTGGGCTCGCGCTCGATATGATGGCGCATTGGCGCTACATGATCGACCGCCTCGCTGGCCCGGTGGAACGGGTCGCCGCCCAGATCAGCACCGCCATGCCACGCCGGATCGACGAGGCCGGACGGGCATATGATGTCGACGTCGAGGACACCGTGCATGCGCTGCTGACGCTGGAGGGCGGCATTCCCGCGGTGATCAGCAATTCCTGGGCGACCCGGGTGCGAGGCGACGACACCATGTGCGTGCAGATCGACGGCATGCTTGGCTCGGCGGTTGCCGGCCGCAACCGATGCTTCATCCAGGCCGCCGCCAATACCCCGGAGGCCTTCGCCGGTGCGGCGGCCGGGCTCGATTTGCGGCGGGACTGGGCGGAAGTACCGGAAACACTGCCGGCCAAACCGCCGTTCCGCCAGTGTTGGGAGTTGTTCCTCCGCCATGTCGGCGAAGACGCGCCGTATCTGCCGACGCTTGTGGAAGGCGCCAAGGCGGTGCAACTGGCTGAGCTGGTCTATCGCAGTCACGCCGAGGGGCGCTGGATCGTTGCTGACCGCCTGGAACTTTAGAGACGTAAAGAAAGCGCTTCTTTTTGAAAAAAGAAGCAAAAACTTTTTATCCGTTTGCTTGGCACTTTCCGCGGAGAGAGCACAGCAAGCGGGCAAAAGTTTTTTGGTTCTTTTTTTCAAAAAAGAACCGCTTCCTTACTCTCACCTACTACAGGAATCCTTTGATCTCGGCGAGAAAGGCCTCGGTACGGTCGTGGTGCACCCAGTGTCCGGCGCCTTCGAAGGACACCACGCGGGCGGTTTTGAATTTTGCGATGCGGCCATCCTCCTCGGGATTTGAGGCCCAGCTTTCGCGGCCGTAGATCAGCAAAGTGGGGCAGGTGATTTTGACCCAGAGCTGTTCGATCTCGGCCTGGCTGTTGGTCTCAGGCGGCTGGGCGCGCACATGGGGGTCGAACTTCCAGCTATAGGTGCCGTCCTCGTTCTGGTTGGCGCCGTGCTCGGTGAGGTGGCGGGCCTGGGCCGGGCTCAGATGTTTGTTCTCGTCCTGCATCCGCTTGAACGCGTCCTCGATCGTCGGGTAGCGGCGGGGCAGGCGGCCGGCCAAGGCGCGGCGCTCCTCGATCCAATCGCGCATGCGCTGGTCGAACGGGAGTTCCTGGCGCTTCGCCAGCATCCGCGGCGAGGGGCCAAGCCCCTCGATGGCGACGAGCTTGCGAACGTTCTCGGGATAGAGGCCGGCGCAGCGCAGCGCGATGTTGCCGCCGAGGGAATGGGCGACGATCGTCACGGGCGCCAGGTGTTGCTGGTGGATGAGCTGCGCAAGGTCGTAGACGTAGGCCGCCATCGGGTAGTTGCCGTCCGACGCCCATTCGCTGTCGCCATGGCCGCGCAGATCGGGCGCGATGACGTGCCAGTCGCGGCGGAGCGCGTTTGCCACCCAATCCCAGTTGCGGCAATGGTCGCGGCCGCCATGGACGAGCAGCAGGGGCGGCGCGCCGTGATTGCCCCAGTCGACATAATGCAGGCGGAGACGCTGGGAGAAGTAGCTGTGGGAGGTCGGTCCCGGCATCGGCGGTGAGGCGGACTGATCGGTCATGCCGGCGGTTTGCCACAACTGAGCCGCGAAGGCGACCGGCCGGGGCCGCAAGGCGGGGTTGCCGCGTTTGAGCGGCGGGTAGTAGTGTCTCGGTCAATAGTGCGCTCACCATGCGTGCCTCGGGCTTTGCCGATTTTCCGCCCGAAGGCGCTCCGGTGTTTCGCCAAAAACTGCCGGAGGAACACGCATATGAAACGCCGCAATCTGCTCGCTGGAGCTGCTGCACTCTCCGCCGCGCCCCTCGCCGCGCCCCGTGCGCAGAAGCCGGTCACCATCCGCTGGTGGTACCATTTCGACGACCCCAAGGCGACGCCGGACGAATTGGTGGCCGCTTTCGAAAAAGCCAATCCCGACATCAAGATCCAGGCCGAAAACATCCCCTGGGGCGGTGGCGGCGATTATGACACCCGCCTCTATACCTCGCTGATTGCCGGCAACGGGCCGGACACCGGGATGGTGAAGTTCAACAACCTCGCCCGGCTGATGGAGATGGAGGCGCTGCGTCCGCTCGACAAATGGGTTGATGGCTGGGCGGGGAAATCCGACATCTCGGCCGATCTCTGGCGCCTGCACACCGCGCCCGACGGCAAGCGCTACTACATGCCGCTGCAATACGTCGTGCTCTACCTCTATGTCCGGCTCGATCTGCTTGCCAAGGCCGGGCTGAAGGCGCCGACCAATTTCGACGACTTCCTCAGCACCGCCAAGGCGATGACCGGCGGCGAGCAATGGGGCTTCGGTATGCGGGGCGGCTCCGGCGGCCATGATTCCTGGATGCCCTTCGTCTTCGGCACAGGGGCCAAGCCGGTGAAGGGCGGTTTCGTCTCGCCGCAGGCGCTGGCGCAGAACCGCTATTTCATCGATCTCTACCGCACCCACAAGGTCTGCCCGCCTTCGGCGCCGACCGATAGTTTTTTGCAGATCGTTAACAACCTCAAGGCAAGTCGCACCGCGATGGCGGTGCATCACATCAGCACCGCCAACGACATGCACGCCACCTTCGGCGACGCGATCACCGCCATCCCGGTGCCGCGCGGCCCGGGCGGCACCGGCTGGGCGACGTTCGGCGATGGCTCCAACGCCGTCTTCGCCGCCTCGAAGAACCCCGAGGCGGCGTGGAAATGGGTCTCCTGGCTCTCCGAAGGCCCCAACAACGTGCTCTACAACAAGGCGGCCGGCCAGATGACCGTCACCAATTCCGGTGCCGCCAACTGGACCCTGCATCAGCGCCGTTTCGTCGATGCCACCGTGCAGTCGCTCCCGATCGCCAGTATTCTGCCCAACGTCTCCGCGACCGCCGATTTCACCCGCACCGTGTGGCCGCAGAACACCCAGAAGGCGCTGCTGGGCGAGATCGGGCCGGACGACATGATGCGCACGTTCGAGAAATTGTTCTTCGGGTAGTGCTGGTTTTCACATAGTGCTCGCAATGCGCCGCTGGGCGACGCCGTGGCTATTCCTGGCCCCGGCGTTGCTCGTCACCGCCCTGATCGTGCTGCTGCCGGTGCTGAACGCGCTGTGGTTGTCGCTGCACGATGTGGTGCTGTTCCGTCCGCGGCTGCGGCCCTTCACCGGGCTCGCCAACTATGTGCTTGCGCTGACCGACCCGGTGTTCTGGGAGAGCCTGCGACACTCGCTGGTATGGGTGGTCTCGGCGGTATCGTTGCAGTTCACCCTCGGGTTCACCGGGGCGCTGCTGCTGAACCGCGCTTTCGCCTGGCGCTCGATCGCACGTGCGCTGATTGTGGTGCCCTGGGCGCTTCCCTCGGTGATCATCGGGCTGATCTGGACCTGGATGCTCGATTTCAATCTCGGCGTGCTGAACGTGCTCGGCGTCCGGCTGGGCCTGCTCTCCGCCTCGATCCCCTGGCTCGCCCAGCTCGACACCGCTATGGCCGGAGTGCTGCTGGCGATCGCCTGGCAGGGGTTTCCGTTTTTCGCGATCACCCTGCTGGCCGGCCTGCAGGCCATTCCGGATGAGCATTACGAGGCGGCGGAGATCGATGGTGCCGGCATATTCCAGCAGTTCTGGCACATCACCGTTCCCGGGCTCGCGGAGGTCATCGTCACCTCCCTATTGCTGCGGATGATATGGGTCGCCAATTCGCTCGACCTGATCCTGGTGATGACCGGCGGCGGACCGGGCACCGCGACCCAGACCCTGCCGCTGCACGCCTTCCTCACCGCCTGGTCGGGCGGCAATTACGGACAGGGGGCAGCACTCGCGGTGATCCTCACCTTGCTGCTGCTCGGTGTCGTCGTGCTCATGCTGTGGCGCAGGCGCGAGACATGAGACAGCGCCGTGGTCGCCTGCGCCTGCTGTTCGGCACCGAGCTTCCGGTCGCCGCGATGGTCGCCTTCGCCTTGCTGCCATGGCTGTGGATGATGCTGTCCTCGATCCGCCCGGAGCGCGAATTGACGACGACGCCGATCATCCTGTGGCCGCAGACCCTCACCCTCGTGCATCATATCGACCTGCTGCGCCGCACCAGCTTCGGCGCCAGCCTGCGCGACAGCCTGATCGTCGCCACCGGCGCCGTGGCCCTCGGGCTCGCGCTGGCGGTGCCGGCGGCCTATGCGTTTTCGCGCTTCCGGTTCCGCGGCCGCCAGTATCTGCGGGCGCAGTTCCTGGTGATCAACATGTTCCCGGTGGTGATGCTGATCCTGCCGCTGTTCATCCTCATGCGGCAATACGGGCTGCTGGACACTTATTTCGCCCTCATCATCGGCCACGGCACCTTCACCTTGCCATTCTCGATCTGGCTGCTCACCAGCTATTTCGAAGGCATCCCGCAGGAGCTCGACCAGGCCGCGATGATCGATGGGGCAACGCGGATGCAGGCACTGGTCAAGGTCGTGCTGCCGCTGGCGATCCCAGGCGTAGTTGCGGTTGGGATCTACATGTTCATCGCCTCGTGGAATGAGTATCTCTTCGCGCTCATGCTGGCCGGCCGCGAGGTGCGCACAGTGACGGTGGCGTTGCAGCTGTTCATTGGCGAAAACCAGATCCAGTGGGGTCTCCTGATGGCCGGTGGTACGCTGGTGTCCCTGCCGGCGACCTTCCTGTTCCTGTTCGCCCAGCGGCGACTGGTCGGCGGATTGACCGGGGGGGCGGTCAAGGGATGAATACCATGTGGAAACGGCCGCCGGTTGGCGTGATTTCGATGTCCTACGCGCGGCCGTTCGGACCGGAGCACTTCCCGCTGTTCGCCCGCATGAAACGGGCCGGGATGGATTTCGTCGAACTGCTTGTGCCCGAGGATGGCGAGATGGACGCTGGCGAGGCCGGCCGCGCCGCCGCCGATGCCGGGCTGTTCGTCGCCCTCGCCGCCCGCGTGAACCTGCAACGTGACCTCGCGTCCGATGATGCCGTCGCACACGAAGCCGGCGTCGCCTATCTCCGCCGCTGCGCCGATGTCGCCGTCGCGATGGGAGCCACCATCGTCGGCGGCCCGCTCTACGGCACGCCACTGGTGTTCGCCGGCCGCCCGCCGGCGCCGATCGACGAGGGACGGCGGGAAGCCCGCGTCGCACGCGTGGTGGCAGGGTTGCGCGATGCCGGCGCCTACGCGGCCGAACACGGGGTGATCCTCGCCGTCGAGCCGCTCAACCGCTTCGAGACCGATTTCTGCAACACCGCGCGCCAGGCAACGGAACTGGTGGGCATGGTGGATCGCCCCTCCGTCGGCGTGATGCTCGACACCTTCCATATGAACATGGAAGACGACGACCTCCCCCAGGCCATCCGCGACACCGGGCGCCACCTCGTCCACTTCCAGGCCAACGAAAACCACCGCGGCTTCCTCGGCACCGGGCACATCGACTGGCCGGCCATCTGCCGGGCGCTGGGCGATATCGGCTATGCCGGACCGATCACGCTGGAGCCGTTCCGCCGCACGGATATGCGGCTCTCGGTGCCGCTCGCCCAGTGGCGGCCGCCGGCGCATGACGAGGATGAAGACCTCACGCATTCGGCGGCTTTCTTGCGCGGTTGTCTGCATTCAGTCAGAAAGTAGGTAAGCGCTTCTTTTTGAAGAAAAACCAAATATTTTTAACCCTTCGCCGTGAGCTCTCCTGGGAAAGCGCGAAGATAAAGGATAAAGATTTTGGCTCCTTTTTTCAAAAATGAACCACTTCCTTACTTCCCCGCCAACGCCCGCCAAACCACCTCCGGCGTCGCCGGCATCTCGACCGGCCCAGCGCCGGCGGATGCGAGGGCGTGGTTGAGCGCGTTCATGACAGCGGGGAGCGCTCCGGCGCAGCCGGCTTCGCCGCAGCCTTTGGCGCCGAGGGGGTTGGTAAGGGCGGGGACTGCGTGGCTGACCCAGGTTATATCGGGGATTTCGTCGGCGCGGGGGATTGCGTAGTCGAGAAAGCTGGCACTGATGGGCTGGCCCGTTTCGTCGTAGGCGACGCGCTCGGTGAGGGCCTGGCCGATGCCCTGCGCGATGCCACCATGAGCCTGGCCGGCGACGAGGAGCGGATTAACGACGACGCCGAAATCATTGGCCATGGCGTAGCGGACGACGGAGGTGACGCCGGTTTCGGGATCGACCTCGACTTCGGCGATATGCACGCCATTGGGGAAGGCGCTGGGCACGCCGGGGAAGACGAGGCCGACGTCGAGCGCGGTGCCTTGGCCGCGGGTCCGCAGCGTGGCGGCGAGGTCCATCAGGCCGATGCCGCGATCGGTGCCGGCGACGGAGAAGCGGCCCTTGCGGAATTCGATATCGACGGTGGCGGCTTCGAGCAACTCGGCGGCCAGCGCGCGGCCCTTGGCGATGACTTCGGCGGAGGAGGCGATGATGGCGCCGCCGGCGTTCATGATGGAGCGCGAGCCGCCGGTGCCGCCGCCATCGAGCAGTTCGTCGGAATCGCCCTGCACCAGGCGCACCTGGTGGAAGGGCACACCAAGCTGGGCGACCAGCACCTGGGCGAAGGGCGTGGCGTGGCCCTGGCCGTAGTCGAGCGTACCGGAGATGATGGTGACGGTGCCATCGGGCTCGACGCGGATGCCGCCCATTTCGCCGCGGGCGGGGGCGGTGACTTCGAGATACTGGCCGATGCCGCGGCCGCGCAGCATGCCTCGGGCGGCGCTTTCGGCGGCACGGGCGGAGAAGCCGTCCCAGTCGGCGGCGGCGAGGGCCTTGTCGAGCAAGGTGGTGAATTCGCCGCTGTCATAGGTCTGCGACGAGGGGGCCTTGTACGGCATGTCGGCGGGCGCGATCATGTTGCGGCGGCGCAGTTCGATGGCGTCGATCCCGGTCTTGTCGGCGGCCATCTCGATCAGCCGCTGCATGTAGTAGTTGCCCTCCGGCCGCCCGGCGCCGCGATAGGCGCCGACCGGGGTGGTGTTGGTGACGATGCAGCGCACGGCGACATGGATGAGCGGCGTGCGGTAGGTGCCGATGATGTTCTTCACCAGGTTCATCGTCGGCGGGATGGAGGTGGCGTTGGAAAGATAGGCGCCGAGATTGCCGAGGCCGCGGATGCGCAGCGCGAGGAAATGGCCCTCGGCATCGAGCGCGAGTTCGACGTGCTGCTCATGGTCCCGCCCGGCGCTGTCGGAGAGGAAGCTGTCGGAGCGCTCGTCGGTCCATTTCACCGCGCGGCCGAGGGTCTTGGCGGCGAGGAGGGCGCAGACATATTCGGGGAACAGCCCTCCCTTCATGCCGAAGGACCCGCCGACATTGCCGGTGAGGATGCGCACCTCCGGCCGCTTCACGCCCATTGCGTTGGCCACCGAGCCTTGCAGGCCGTAGGCGCCCTGGCTGACCACGCGCAGGATGTAGCGGCCATCGGCGAATTCGGCGATGCAGGCGCGCGGTTCCAGCGGCGCGATCACCACGCGGTTGTTGCGCATGGCGCCGCCGACGATATGAGCGGCGGCGGCGAAGGCGGCATCCACCGCGGATGCGTCGCCATATTTCCAGTCGAGGATGACGTTGCCGGGCGCCTCGTCGTGCAGTTGCGGCGCGCCGGGAGCGGCGGCGGAGGAGGCGGTGGTGACGGCCGGGAGTTCGTCGATCTCGGCGAAGATCAGTTCGGCCGCGTCCTTGGCGATGGCGCGGTTCTCGGCGACGATGAAGGCGAGGGGATCGCCGACATAGCGCACCTTGCGGTCGGCGAGGGCGTATTGCACGGGGCGCGGGATCGGCGTGCCGTCATGGTTGGGGCCGGCGACGTTGACCTGCATGGGCTTCACCCCGCCATTGCGGAGGTCGTCCACGGTCAGCACGGCGAGCACGCCCGGCACGGCACGGGCGGCGGTGACGTCCAATCCCGCTAGCAGTCCATGCGCCACGCGGCTGCGCACCATCAGCCCGTAGGCTTGTCCGGGCAGGTTGAGGTCATCGGTGTAGCGCCCCTCGCCGCGCAGCAGCATGGGGTCTTCCAGGCGCGAGACGGGTTGGCCAACCGCGAAGCGATCGTCGTCGAAAGGGGCGTTCATGGGGAGGGATCCTGCGGCGGGTTTGCGGATGTCGGTTTCCCCCGCAAGATAGTCGCGTAGGGAGAAGGCGCAAACTATGGACGACGGGCGTAACACAATGATCTCCGGCAGCTACTACGCAGACGGTGTTTTGAGCTCCGCCGTAGCGCTGGAGATCGGGCGTGATGGTCGCATCGCGGCAATCGGGGCGGATGCCAGCGCTTCCGACGCGGTCATCGTGCCGGGCGTTCCGAACCTGCACAGCCATGCCTTCCAGCGCGCCATGGCCGGTCTGGCGGAAGGGGCGGGCGGAGATTTCTGGCAATGGCGGGAGACGATGTATCGTTTTCTTGCTGTTCTGTCGCCGGACGATGTTCGCGCCATCGCGGCGCAGCTCTACGTCGAGTGCCTGCTGCACGGCTACACCGCGGTGGCGGAGTTCCATTATTTGCACAACGCGCCCGATGGCCGTCCCTACGACGATCCCTCGGAGATGGCCAACGCCATTGTCGCAGCCGCGGAGGACGCCGGGATCGGGCTGCTGATGCTCCCGGTGCTGTATCGCCGCTCCGGCTTCGGCGGCACACAAGCCGGCGACGCGCAGCGCCGGTTCGTGTTGTCCCGCGATGCCTATGCACGGCTGGTGGAGGACCTCGCCGCTCGTGTTGCCGTCGGGGTGGCACCGCACAGCCTGCGCGCGGTGACGCCGGAGGAACTCGCCTGGGCCGTCGATCTCGCGGGTACGCGGCCGATCCATATCCATATCGCCGAGCAGACCGGTGAGGTCGATGCCTGCCTCGCCTGGTCCGGCGCGCGGCCGGTTCAGTGGCTGCTGGATCATGCGCCGGTCGATCATCGCTGGTGCCTGGTACACGCGACGCATATCGAAGGCGCCGAAATCCACGGGATTGCGCATAGCGGTGCGGTCGCCGGCCTGTGCCAGACGACGGAGGCCAATCTTGGCGACGGCGTGTTTCCGCTGGTGGAGTATCTCGCCGCCGGCGGCCGGTTCGGTATCGGCAGTGACAGCCACGTCTCGACCTCGCCGGTCGAGGAACTGCGATGGCTCGATTACATCCGCCGCCTGGAAACCCGCACCCGGCGCTCCCTTGGCGCCGGGCTGCTGGATCGCGCTACCGAAGGCGGCGCGAGGGCGTTCGGCTTCACGCCGTATGGCGGGATCGGCGGGCGTGCCGACCTGGTGGTGCTGGATCCCGAACACCCCGCTTTGGTCGGGCGGTCCGGCAGGTCGGTGCTCGACGGCTGGCTGTTCAGCGGCAATACCAATCCGGTGCGCGACGTCATGGTCGGCGGCGCCTGGGTGGTGCGCGATGGCGTCCATGTCCGCGGCGAGTTGATCGCGGCGGAGTTCCGCGCGGCGATGCGGCGGATCGCGGCGCGACTCTAGGGGAGCAGCGAAAACCGTCCCGGGCCAGCGGCGCGATGCGGCGCAGGGCACCGTCGGGGGCGGTGCCGAAACACCACAACAGCGTCGCGAGCGCGCCGACCGCGGCGGCCGGGCGGATGGTATCGGGCGTCCCGAGGGCGATGAAGCCAGCGGTCTGCAACCAGATGATGCAGACCAGCGGGAATGCGGCCCGCGCGGACCAAAGCGAGGCGCCGCGACAGGCCGCTCCCGTCATGTGCAGCAGCACGATTCTGGTACCTCGTTTCTGCGCATCCGAGGGCCGATTTTGAGGCCCGAATGCGCGGAAGGTCCGTCCGCGATTTTGCGTGCAAGGCCAGTGTGCGGCGCATTGTTTAACCGCGGGTAAACGCCTGCTCGTGTTTCCAGGCTGTTCGGGCGATCAGCACCATGCCGGCAGCCACCATCAGCACGAGCGCCATGACGCCTGGCCATCCGAACACCCGCCACAGTGGCGCCGGGAGGAGGCCACCCAAGGCACCGCCGACGTAGTAGGTGGTGACGTACATGCCGACCGCGGTCGATTTCGCCACCGGGATGCGCGCGGCGATGTAGCCGAGCGAGAGGGTCTGCACCACCAGCATGCCGCCGCACAGCAAAGCGAGCCCGGCGATGATCCAGGGCAGCGCGGTGTGCAGGGTAAGCAGCGCGCCGCTTACCCCGAGCGCCACGCTGGCAGACAGGGCCGCCCGGCGGCCGAACCGCAGCGTCAGCCTTGAGCCGATCGGGCTGGTCACGATGCCGAGCATGTAGACGGAGAACACCCAGCCCTGCTGGCCCGGCGTCAGCAAATAAGGCGCGCCGGCCAGGCGGAAATTCGCGTAGGTGAAGGTGGCGACGATGGTGAACAGCATGCCGGCGCCGATCAGGCAGGTGCCGACCAAAGCGCGGTTGCCGAGATGCATCCGCCAAGTTCCCCACCCCGCGGCGACCGGGCGGAAATTCCGTTCGCGCGGCAGCAGGAGCGTGATGGCGATCGCGCAGAGCAACGTCAGCCCGCCGACCGCGACGAAGCCGGCGCGCCAGCCCGCAAGGTCGGTCGCGATGCCGGCGACGAGGCGGCCGGAGAACCCGCCGATGATGGTGCCGAGTGCGTAGATGCCGGTGGCCCGCACCGCCGCCGCGCCGGCGAACTCATCGCCGACATAGCCGACGGTGACGGTGAAGATGAACGGGAACAGCAACCCCTGGGCGAAGCGCAGCGCGATGACGCTGGGCAGGTTCGGGCTGAGGGCGATCAGCAACGCGGGGATGGTGAGGATGAAACAGGCCCCGGTGATCAGCCGCTTGCGGCCCAGCGCGTCCGACACCGCGCCGACGAAGGGGGCGGCAAAAGCCACTGCCAGCAGCGTAGCGGTGACAGCGAGGCTGGTCGCACCGGGTCCCGCCGCGAAATCATCGGCAATCGCCGGCAGGATCGCCTGCGGAGTGTAGAGATTGATGAAGGTCGCGAAGCCGGCGAGGGCAACACCGGCGGTGCGGCCCGCGGGCAAATTCATGGCGCCTTGAGCATGGCGATGCAGGCCGCGGGCAGGGCAGGGGGGCGCGGCGGTTTCGTCACCGGCGGCGCGGGTTTGGGCGGCGCGTCCAGCCGGTCGAACCACCATTGCAGCGAGGCGTCGCAGCCATCGCCGGGGGGCGGCGGGGCGGGGCGGGGTGGGCATTCGGCCTGGCCGGCCGGGCAGAGGAAGCTGATATGCATGTGGCTGGCATGGCCGTACCAGGGGCGGATCATCCGCAGCCAGCCTCGCTCGCCGCTGACGGTGGTGCAGAGTTGCTTCTTGATCGCCGCATTCACCAGCACGCGGTCCACGCCCGGCAACTGGGTGGCCATGCGCAGCAAAGTGGCATGCTCGGGCCGCCAGCGGGACTGGTCCACCGCGCGGCCGTCCGGCCGCACCAGGCTCGGCGGTTCCAGGTTCTCGCGCGCTGCCACCGGCAGGCGCGGATGCGGGTTGATGTCGAGATAGACGTCGGCATCGATCCCCATCTGATGGCTGACATGGCCGCCCGGCATCGGCCCGCCGCGCGGGTTCGAGAGGTCGCCCATGTAGAGATCGGGCAGCCCGGCGGCGCTGGCGGTGCGGGCGAGTTGCAGCAGGCGGTCGATGGTGTCCGGGTGGCCCCAAAAATTGCTCTTGCCGACCCGTACCGTCTGCAGCCCCGGCGCATCGTCCGGCAGGCGCACGGCGCCCTGGATGCAGCCGCCGCCCGAGTTGCCGATGATCTGCACCGGCCCCGGCGCCGGCGTCGTCGGCCCGGCGGCGGCGAGGAACAGCCCGGCGGCTGACAGAAAAGCGGGAAGGCACAGCCGCGCAGGCATAAGGCGGGATAGACGGTTCGCAGGCATGTCGTGGCGCCTCACCTCGGCCGCAATACACCCCGCTTTCGGCTACCAGGCCCGGACCGTCAAGACCAGGCGAGGTTCCAGGCCACCGGGGTGGTGCCCTCCAGCATGCCGGACAGCTCCTTGCGGTAGGCGGTATTGATGAAGAAGCGGCCGAGCGGCAGGGACGGCAGGGTGGCCATCGTCTCGGCATGGATCGACGCCGCCAACCGGTCGCGGTCGGGCTCGGTGCCCGCGGTCAGCCATTCCGCTGTGAGGCTCTCGATCCGGGCGTTCTCGAACCAGCCGGCCCAGCCTTTGGCGCCCAAGCCCCGGATCACCGTCGAGATCGCGGGATGGGCGAGCGAGGTGCCGAACCACCAGGTATGAAACACCGACCAGCCGCCCTTTTCCGGCGGTTCCTTCGAGTTCCTCCGCTGCACCAGCGTTCCCCAGTCGGTATCGGCGAGTTCCGCGTTCATGCCGAGCTTCTTGAGGTAGTCGAACGTCACGTGCCCGAACGGCGCGATGGAGGGGACATCGGCGGGGTTGAGCACCACGACCTTCTCGCCGTTGTAGCCTGATTTCGCCAGCAATGCCCGCGCGGCCGCGAGGTCGCCCTTGATGATGTCCTTGCCGATCTCGATGCCATACCGTGTGCCGCAGGGAAACAGCGACTTGCAGGTGGTGAACAGGCTTTCGTCGTTGCCGGTGACCGCCCGCATGTAGTCGTCCTGCGGCAGGCCCATCGCGACCGCACGGCGGACATCGACGTTGTTGAACGGCGCATGCAGGTGGTTGAAGCGGAGCGTGCCGTTGTAGCCGATCGGGTTGGTGTTATGGACCCGCAAGTGAGCCATCTTCTTGACCAGCGGCAGCAGGTCGGGTTGGACCTGTTCCCACCAGTCGACCTCCCGGTTCTGCAGCGCCGCCGCCACCGTCGAGGGGTCGTTGATCACCTTCCATTCGACCCGCTCGATCCGCGCGACCTTGCCGCCAGAGCACCAATCGGCCGGTTCCTGGCGCGGCACATAGCCATCGAAGCGCTGGTAGGCGGCGTGGCTGCCCTGGACGAATTCATTGGCCATGAAGCGATAGGGGCCGGAACCCACCATCTCCGACACCTGCTTGTTGGGGTCGGTCAGCGCCAGGCGCTCGGGCATGATGAAGGGCACCATGCCGTTGGGCTTGCCCAGCGCATCGGCGAGCAGGGCGAAGGGGCGTTTGAGGCGCACCCGGATGGTGCGGTCATCGGTGGCGCCCCATTCCTCGACGAAGCTCGCAGCCGTCTGCCCGAACACATCCCGCGCCGACCAGCGCTTGAGGCTGGCCGCACAGTCCCGCGCCAGCACGCGCTCGCCATCGTGGAATTTCAGGCCGGGGCGGAGCTTGATGTTCCAGGTCTTGCCGTCGTCATCGATGGTGTAGCCTTCGGCCATCTGCGGTTTCGCTTCGAGCTTGGCGTCAACGCCGAACAGCGTGTCGAACACGTAGTAGCCGTGCGTGGCGACGGTTTGCGTCGTGGTCCAGTGCGGGTCGAGCGAGGAGAGATCCGCGGTCGGCACGAAGCGCAGCGGGCGGACGGGTTGGGCCTGGACGGCCGGTGCCGCGAGCGCCACCGCAGTGGCGGCCCCGCGCATTGCTGCACGACGGGATATGAGCATGGAGTTTCCCCTAGATGCCGCCTGTTTTGACGGTGACCGAGGTTCACACGCCTGCGACGGTGCAATCAACCACGAATTCGGTGGCGTCGGCGTGGCCAAGTTGCCGGGCGAAGACCTCCCCTGTTACGACGAGTGATAGCTTCAGCGACCCCCGAATCGGAGCAACGCATGACCGGCACGGCGCCTGCCGACCCGCTCGAACTGACGATCCTGATGCCGTGCCTGAACGAGGCGGAAACCCTCGCGGTGTGCATCGACAAGGCGCAGGCGTTTCTGGCGCGGTCCGGCATCGCCGGCGAGGTGGTGATCGGCGACAACGGCTCCACGGATGGTTCGCAGGATATCGCGCGGGCGCATGGGGCGCGGGTGGTGGATGTGGCGGAGCGTGGCTATGGCTCGGCGTTGATCGGCGGTATCCGCGCGGCGCGCGGGCGCTACGTGATCATGGCGGACAGCGATGACAGCTACGATTTCTCGGCGCTCGATCCTTTCGTGGCCAAGCTGCGGGAAGGTTTCGTGCTGGTGATGGGCAACCGCTTCAAGGGCGGGATCATGCCGGGCGCGATGCCGAAGCTGCACCGCTACCTCGGCAACCCCGTGTTGACCTTCATCGGCCGGCTGTTTTTCCGCAGCCCGTGCGGGGATTTCCATTGCGGGCTGCGCGGCTTCGACCGGGCGGCGATCCTGGCGCTCGATTTGCAGGCGCCGGGGATGGAGTTCGCCAGCGAGATGGTGGTGAAGGCGACGCTGAAGGGCGTCTCGATTGCGGAGGTGCCGACCATCCTGCACCCCGATGGCCGCTCTCGCCCGCCGCATCTGCGCTCCTGGCGCGATGGGTGGCGGCATTTGCGCTTTCTGCTGCTCTACAGCCCGTCCTGGCTGTTCCTCTATCCCGGGCTCGCCTTGTTCATTGCCGGAGTCTGGGGCATGGCTTGGCTGCTGCCGGGGGGGCGCCAGATTGGCAGCGTAACGCTCGATATCCATTCGCTGCTCTATGCCGCCGTGTTCGTGCTGGTGGGCGCGCAATCGGCGATTTTCTGGCTGTTCGCCAAACAGTACGGCATGCGCGAGGGGATGCTGCCGGATGACAAGGACTTCCGCGCGCTGGTGGCGCGTATCACCCTGGAGCGCGGGTTGGTGCTGGGCGCCCTGCTGGTGGTGGCCGGCATCGGGCTTGGCGTCGCCGCGGTGAGTGGGTGGGGAGCGGCCGGGTTCGGGAATTTGTCGCCGGCCTCTACCATGCGGGCGGTGATCCCCTCGGCGACGCTGATCCTTTTGGGCTTCCAGATCGCCTATGGCAGCTTCTTCATCAGCGTCTTGGAGATCCGCGCGGCGCGGCGGGGCTAGCTCGCGCGCTCCGCCTTGCCCCACAAATAGCCGCAACCCAGCAGCAGCGCGCAGCCGCTCGAGGCCAGAATCATCACCGCGGCGGTGAGGCCGAACTGGTCGGCCAGCGCGCCTGCGATGATCTGGCCGAGCGGGCCGGTGCCGATGGAGGCGGTGATGAGGCCGAGCAGGCGGGAGCGCATCGCGGGCGGCGCGTCCTTCATAATCAGCAGCGTCTGCATGTTGCTGAAGGCCGCGGTTCCGGTGCCGCCGATCGCCAGCAGCAGGCAGGCGGTCCAGAAGCCCGGCAGCATCGGCATGAGGAACAACGTCACGGCGAACATCACCGACCCGCCGACCATCATTATCCGTGGCGGAATGGGCAATGTCGCCCGCGCCAGTACGATGCCGGCGAGGAAGGCGCCGAAGGATTCGGCCGCCGCCAGAAAACCAACCATCGCGTTCGGCGCGTCGAACACCACCCGGGCGATCGGGGCGATGATCGAGGAGTAGCTGAAAATGAACATGTTCATCACCAGCGTCACCGCGAGCACCGCCAGCACGCGCGGCTGACGCGCGGCCGAGCGCAACCCATCCAGCAGATCCCTCGCCGTGCCGGCCAGCGACATGCGCCGCGTCACCTGCTGATGGCGCAGGGGGGCGATCAGCAGCAGGCTGCTGAGGGTCAGCACGGTGGTGATCGCATAGGCGCCGACGAGGCCGAACCGGTCATACGCCACCGCCCCCAGCAGCGGGCCGATCATCCGCGTGCAGGCACCCGCAAGGCTGTCGACCGCGATGGCGCGCGAAAGCAGCTCGGGCGCCGCGAGGTCTCCCACCATGCGCCGCCGGCTCGACATCTCGGTCGACCACACGGAGCCGCAGACGAAGGAGGCGATGGCGATGTGCCAGGGTTGCACCAACCCGGCGAGTGCGAGCGCCAGGACGGCCATCGACGAGGTGGCGGTGATGAGGATGCCGGTGACGATGATGTGCTTGCGGTTCACCGCCTCCGACAGCACGCCGGAGAAGGCGCCGAACAGCAGCATCGGCACCGTGCGCGCCGCCGAGACCGCTGCCACCGCCAGGCCGGAATGGGTCAGCTCGAACGTGAACAGCGCTGATGCCAGCAGTTCGAACCAGCGCACCACATTGTTGGTGCCACCCATGATCCATAGCCGGATGATATCCGGTTCTGCCAGCCGACGCGTTTCCATCCGCGCCCAGTGTGCGGCGTGCGGGGTGGACTGACCAGAGCGCGCGCATGCGCTATAAGGGGGGCACGGATGCGCTGGAGGAGAGTAGCAATGAACGAGGCCTGCATCGTCGGCTGGGCGCACACGCCCTTCGGCAAGTTGGAAGACCCCGATGTCGAGAGCCTGATCGGCCGGGTTGCCCGGGCGGCGATCGACGATGCAGGGGTCGACCCGGCGGAGATCGACGCAGTTTTCGTCGGCCTGTTCAACAACGGGTTCTCGAAGCAGGATTTCCCGGCATCGATGGTGATGCAGTCGGTGCCGGAACTCCGCTTCAAGCCGGCAACGCGCTACGAGAACGCCTGCGCCTCCGGTTCCGCCGCGGTGCATGGCGCACGCGATTTCATCGCCGCCGGGCGCGGGCGCTTCGCTTTGGTGATCGGGGCCGAGAAGATGACCGCGACGCCGACGCCCGAGGTTGGTGACATCCTGCTCTCGGCCTCCTATCGCCAGGAGGAGGGCGACATCCCCGCAGGCTTCGCCGGCGTGTTCGGCCGCATCGCCGAGCGCTATTTCCAGAAATACGGCGACCAGTCGGACGCGCTGGCGGCGATTGCGGCGAAGAACCACAAAAACGGGGTGGACAACCCCTACGCCCAGATGCGCAAGGACCTTGGGTTCGATTTCTGCCGCACCCTCAGCGATCGCAACCCCTATGTCGCGCCGCCGCTGAAGCGCACCGACTGCTCCCTGGTGTCGGATGGCGCGGCCGCGATGGTGCTGGCCGACGAGGAGACGGCGCGCACCCTGGGCAAGGCGGTGAAATTCCGCGCCGCCGTGCAGGTGAACGACTTCCTGCCGATCTCCCGCCGCGACCCGACGGCGTTCGAGGGCGCGGCGCGCGCCTGGCACCAGGCGCTGGCGGATGCCGGTCTGGCGCTGGACGACCTGTCCTTCGTCGAGAGCCATGACTGTGTCACCATCGCCGGACGCTTGGAGTACGAGGCAATGGGCCTCACAGCCCCCGGCCAGGGCGCCCGGGCGGTGCTGGAGGGCTGGACCGCGAAGGATGGGCGGCTGCCGATCAATCCCTCCGGCGGGCTGAAGGCCAAAGGGCACCCGATCGGCGCCACCGGCGTTTCCATGCACGTGATATCGGCGATGCAGCTCACCGGCACCGCCGGCGCCATGCAACTGCCGCGCGCCGATCGCGGCGCGGTGTTCAATATGGGCGGCGCGGCGGTGGCGAACTACGTCTCCATCCTGGAGCGGCTCTAAAACCAATCAGCCGGAGGGTAAGAAACCAAACGGACAAAAGTTTTTTGGTTCTTTTTTTCAAAAAAGAACCGCTTCCTACTCTGGCAACCCGGCCAGGCGCAGCCCCTCGGCATAGCGGGCGCGATCATCGGGCTGCAGCGGCGTGCGCGCGAGCGACGCGGCGATCGAGAAGCCCGGCTCGAGTTCCAGCAATCGCGCCCGCAACGGCGCGATCTCCGCTTCCAATCCGAGATGACCGAGGGCGGCGAGGGCGACCTTGTAGGTGGACGTCAGCGTCGGGTTGAGGCTGAGGGATTGGCGGCCGGTCGCGACCGCGCCCTCGAAATCGCCGGTCAGAAGCTGGGCCAGCATCAGCGCCATGTCGAAGAAGAAGGCGTGCGGATCGAACGGCGAGAGGCGCCGTGCGTGGCGCACCCGGCTGATCGCCTGTTCCGGGTGCCCGGCGTAGCAATCCGCCAGCGCCGCGAATCCCCAGGCGAGCGGCAGGTTGGGGTTGAGCGACAGCGCACGCTCATGCAGCCGCATGGCCTCGTCGATCCGGTGATCGAGAAAGGCGCGGACATGCCCGGCGATGGTGAAGGCGCGGGCATCCGAGGGATCGAGCGCAATGGCACGGTTGGCATGCAACCCGGCGAGTTGCATCGCGGCCGCGGGGTCAACCGCCCAGTTCTGCCCGACATGGAACAATTGCCAGCAGGCGAACCAGCTATGCGCGGGGGCGTAGTCGGGGTCGATCTGGATGGCGGACGCGAGCAATTCGCCGGCCGCCCGGAAGGGGGCTTCGTCGAGGCGGTAGATAGCCGGAATGGCGGTCATGGTCATGGCGTAGGCGCTGTTGGCGTGCGGGGAGCGCGCGACCCTTTCGCCTTCGCGCAGCATGATGGCCGGGTCGATTTGCGCCACGCACTCGGCGGCGATCTCGTCCTGGATCGCGAAGATATCGGTCGTCGTCCGGTCGAACCGCGAGGCCCAGATCAGCTCCGGTCCGCCGTTGAGGTCGAGCAGGCGGGCGGAAATGCGGACGTGGTCACCGCTGCGCTGGATCGTGCCATCGAGCAGGAAGTCCAACCCGATCTCGCGCCAGTTCTGATCGTCGGCACCGTGTACGGTTGAGATTCCGGCGTGCGACGGGTTGGAAATCAGGAAGAACCAGCGGAAACGCGCCAGTGCCGTCGTGATTTCTTCCGCCAGTCCGAGCGACAACGGCGCGTTGGCCGGCCCGTCGAGCGAGCGGAAAGGGCGCACGCCGAGCCGGACTCCGCGGTCCGGGCGGCTCGCGCGCGCTGCGGCCTGTCGCGGCGCGGGGGGCGTGTGCTGGGTGGACAGCAACGCCTGGGTCTCGGCGGACGGTGCGATGCCGGTGCGCTCGGCGAGGGTAGCCACACAGGCCTGGTAGGCCTCCATCGCCGCGGCCCGCGCGCCGCGCGCCAAATGCGCGGCGATCAGGACCCGCCAGCCGCTTTCATTCACCGCGTCAATGGCCAGCAGGTGCTCGGCGAGCGCGATCGAAGTCGCGGCATCGATGTCGTTGCCGGTATGGCGAAGCAGATCGCCCTCGGCGACCGCGATCGCCGCGCGGGCGAAGCGCTGCCGCTCGGCGAGGAGCCAGCGGTCGAACGCCGGATCGAGCCCATCGAGTTCGGCGAGATAGGGTTGTGCCGTGATCATGCCGAGCCGGGCGTCGGTCAGGAAATACTGCTTGTCCATCGCGATATGGTTGCGCTCGGCAATCAGGAGGTGACCGGCCGAGGGCGCGAACAGGGTCTGCATCTCGTGCACGCATTGCCGCAATGAGGCGCGGCCCTGGTCGCGATCGCGCTGGCTCCACAGCAATGCGGCGAACCGGTCGCGCAGCACGGGTTTGGGCGAAGCCAAAGCGAGCACTGCGATGACGGCTCGGCTCTTGCGAATCCGCGGGGTCAAATCCTCGCCGTCCTCGCTGTGAACCCGGACCGTGCCGAGGAGCGAAATGCGCAGAACCGGCCTGCCGCCGGGCGTCGGCGTGGCCGCAATGAACCCCGATCCGAGATCGGAGGTAGCGTGTGGCCCGGGTTCGGTGGGATGCGTGCTCAAGGTGAGAAACGAGGGTATTGATGATCAACGTTGGTGGCAAGAAACGTTAAATTAACGATTTTTTGACGATTGATGGCCATGCGCAGGGCAACGAGCGGGTTGCTCCGGAGATCGGGAGGGCAATGCACAGCGGCTGTCCGATGCCCCTGCACGCCGCGTGGCCACACCGAAGGCTCCCCGGCACAGGCCGCGCCGGGGAGGAGAATTCATGTCCGAGAAAGGCTGGCGGCGCGGGCGGCGCCGCCAGGTCAGTACCCCATCAGCGCCGCGTATCGGTCGCCGTGGAAGCCGGTGCTGCCGAAGGTGATCTCGGCGACCCGCGAGCGCTTGAGGAAGAAGCCGATCTCATGCTCGTCGGTCATGCCGATGCCGCCATGCATCTGAATTCCCTCGGAACTCGTGAGGTTGAAGGTCGTGTTGGCCTTCGCCTTGGCGAGGCTGGCGAGCGCAGGCGTCTCGGTGGAGCCTTCGTCGATGGCGACGAGGGCGGCCAATACGGCGGAGCGGGTGACCTCGATTTCGGCAAACATCTGCGCCGCGCGATGCTTCAAGGCCTGGAACGTGCCGATGGCGACTCCGAACTGCTTGCGCTCCTTGAGATACTGAACCGTCCGCTCGAACGCCTCGCAACTGCTTCCCAGCATCTCGGCGGCGAGGCCGACCCGGGCCCGATCGAGCAGCCGGTCGAGCAGTCCCGCGCCGCCACCAACGCCGCCAAGCACCGCATTGGCGCCGACCCGCACCCCCGCGAGGGTGACGATCGCGGCATTGCGGCTGTCGACCATGATCCGCCGCTGCACCGTGACGCCGGCCGCGTTGGTGGGCACCAGAAACAGGGTGATACCGCCCTCAGTCCTGGCCGAGACGATCAACAGATCGGCGACATGGCCATCGAGCACGAAGCTCTTGCGGCCATCCAGCACGAAACCGTCGCCGTCGGCCCGCGCGATGGTCGCCACGCTGTCCGGCGCGTGATGCGCGCCCTCGTCGCTGGCCAGCGCGGTGATCACATCACCCGCCAGCAGGCCCGACAAATACGCGGATTTCTGCGCTTGTGTTCCGGCGATATCGAGCGCGCTGGCGCCGATCAGGGCGGTGGAAATCAGCGGGCTGGCGGCCAGAGTACGCCCGGCCGCCTCCAGCACCTGGCCCAGCCCGACCATGCCGAAGCCGGAACCGCCAGATTCCTCGGAGACGACGAAGCCCGCCCAGCCGAGATCGGCCATTTCCTTCCACAGCGCGCGGGAGAAGCCGTCCGCGTCGTTGCTGTCGCGCAGCTTGCGCAGCGCCAATATCGGGGATTTCTCGCGGAAGAAATCCATCGCCTGGTCGCGGACGAGCTGGGCGTCCTCTGAAAGCACAAGGGCCATGACGCGCTCCTCAGTCCGGAAGGCCAAGCACGCGCTTGGCAATGATGTTGAGCTGCACCTCGGAGGTGCCGCCTTCGATGGTGTTCGCTTTCGAGCGCAGCCACTCCCGCGTCCAGCGGATTTCGTCGGGCTTGAAGTCCTCGCCGTCCCAGCCCATCCCCTGCACGCCCTCGGCGGCGAGGATGGTCTCGTAGCGGCGCTTGTTCAGCTCGGTGGCGTAGTATTTGAACATCGCCGACATCGGTCCCGGCGGGCGGCCGGCTTCGGCTTCGTCGGCGGCGCGCTTGCGGGTGAGCTGGAAGGCCGCGGCATCCATCTGGAACGTCGCGACGTTCTGGCGAACCGTCGGGTCGGCGATTTTGCCGCCCGCTTCGCCGGCGTGGAGTTTGGCGATGTCCTGCATCGGCATGTCCGCGCGCTGCGACTGCCGCGCGCCGATGCCGCCGATCGACTTGCGTTCATGTTCGAGCAGGCGCTTGGCGATGGTCCAGCCCTTGTTGATCTCGCCGAGCAGATTGTCCTTCGGCACCTGCACGTTCTCGATGAACGTCTCGCAAAACACCGAGGCGCCGCTGATGAGGCGGATTGGCCGCGCGCGCACGCCGGGCTGCGCCATGTCGATCAGCAGGAAGCTGATGCCTTCGTGCTTCTTGGCAGTCGGGTCGGTGCGCACCAGGCAAAATATCTTGTCAGCGTAATGGGCGTTGGAGGTCCAGATCTTGTGGCCATTGACCAGAAAATGGTCACCCTGCAGCACCGCGCGCGATTGCAGCCCCGCGAGATCGGACCCGGCGCCCGGTTCGGAATAGCCCTGGCACCAGCGGATTTCGCCCTTGATGACCGCCGGCAGATGCTCCTGCTTCTGCGCCTCGGTGCCGTATTCGATCAGCACCGGGGCGAGCATGGTCTGGCCCATGCCCTGCAAGGGGGAGCGGCAGCCGAGAGCGTTCATTTCCTCGGCGAGAATTTCCGCCTCTTCCAGCGACAGCCCGCCGCCACCGTACTGCTTGGGGCAGGTCGGCAGGGTCCAGCCCTTGGCGGCCATGCGGTCCATCCACAGCTTCTGCTCGGGGAATTTCCAGGTGGGGTCGCGCCCGCCCCACACCGTTTCGTCGGCCGGCGCCGGGGTGCGCATGATCGGCGGGCAGTTCTCATCCAGCCAGGCCCGCGTCTCCACGCGGAATGTCGCCAGCGAAGCCATGTCGTCTCCTCCTCGATATTTCACCGGCCGCTCGGTTTCCCGGCGCCGGTTGTGGTCTGGGCAAAAATCTAGGACCCTGCCGAACGAATTACCAGCCGTGAACGGGAAACCCGGAAATGTCCGAAGCGATGCCGTGCCAGCGTGACCTGTTCGAGATCCCCGAGCACGTCGCCTATCTCAACGCCGCCGCCTATGTGCCGCTGCCGAAGGCGGTGCGTGCCGCCGGTGAGCAGGGGGTGTTGACCAAGAGCCATCCCTGGAACATGGGGCGCGAACTCGGCACCGTGCAGTCCGAGCGGGCTCGCAGCGCCGCCGCGCGGCTGCTTGGCGTCTCCGCCGATGACATCGCGATCACCGGCGCCGTGAGCTACGGCATCGCCACCGCGGCGCGCAACCTGCACATCACGCCGGGCACCCGGGTGCTGATGATCGAGGGCGAGTTCCCCTCGCTCGCCTTGGTCTGGCCCGAACTCGCCGCCGCCGCCGGCGCGACCGTCGAGGTGGTTCCCCGCCCGGCCGATCACGACTGGACGGCGGCGCTGCTGGCGGCGATCGAACGGCCCGGCGCCGCCCCGGTCGGCCTCGCCGCGCTGACACCGACGCATTGGAGCGACGGATGCGTGATCGATCTCGTCGCGGTCACCGCCGCCCTGCACCGCCAGGGCAGCCGCATCGTGATCGACGCCACCCAATCCACCGGCGTGCTGCACCTGGACATAGCTAGGCTGAAGCCGGATTTCCTGGCCTTCCCGACCTATAAATGGGTGCTCGGCCCCTACAGCCTCGCCTTCCTCTACGTCGCGCCCGAGCACCAGTCCGGCCGGCCGCTGGAGGACCACGGCCCCGCGCGCAACGGGGTGGACTACATCCCGACCGCCCGGCGCTTCGATCGCGGCGAGCGCAATGACCCGATCGGCCTGCCGATGGCGGCCGTGGGGCTGGAACAGGTGCTCGCCTGGGATCGCGCTGCAATCCGGGCCCGCCTGCGCGGCCTTACCGACGCGTTGGCCGACGAAGTTTCGGGCATGCAGGGCCTCTCCATCCTCCCCCGCGCCCTGCGCGCGCCGCATGTGCTGGGCGTGCGGTTCGCTGGCGGCATGCCGGCCGGGCTGGTGGAGCGGCTGATGGCGCGCGACGTTCATGTCGCGGATCGCCAGGGCGTGCTGCGGGTCAGCCCGCATGTCTATAACGACCTGCCGGACGTCACCCGCTTCGGCGCGGCGCTGCGGGCGGAACTGGGGGGCTGAGGCATCGGGCGAGCGAAAGGAAGCGGTTCTTTTTTGAAAAAAAGAACCAAAAAACGTTTATCCGCTTGGCTGCGCACTCTACGCGGAGAGAGCGAAGCCAACGGATAAAAAGTTTTTGCTTCTTTTTTCAAAAAGAAGCGCTTCACTTCACCTTCCCCCGATCTCCATCGCCTGCGGCCTTTTGCGCCGTCTTCACCAAAGAGTTGTGCCCATGGGTACCATCAGTCTGCGCCGCGTCGCCGTGCGCACGCCGCATCCGCTGTTCGCCGACCTCAACACCGTCATCGGCCCGGGTGACCGTGTCGGCCTGATCGCCGGCAATGGCGGCGGCAAGACCACGCTGCTGCGCTGCCTCGCCGGCATCACCGAGCCGGGTGAGGGGGAGATCGTGCGCTCCCGCGGCCTGCGCGTCGCCTATGTCGAGCAGGACATGCCGCCCAACCTGCTCGGCCTGCCGATGGCAGAGGCCATCCGCCGCGCTCTGCCTCCGGTGGAGCGCGAGGCGCAGGCCTGGCGGGTCGATGTCATGCTCGACTCCTTTGCCGCTCCCGCCGAGTTGCACGACCGCCTGGTCGGCGACCTCAGCGGCGGCTGGCAGCGACTCGCCTTGATCGCGCGGGCCTGGGTGACGGAGCCCGATCTGCTGCTGTTGGACGAGCCGACCAACCATCTCGACCTCGCCAAGATCCAACTGTTGGAGCGCTGGGTCACCGAGGAGGCCGGCGATACGCCGATGGTGATCGCGAGCCATGACCGCGCCTTCCTGGATGCGACGACGACGCGCACCTTGTTCCTGCGTCCCTCCTCCTGCCCCGCTTTTGCCCACCCCTACACCAGGGCCCGCGCCCTGCTCGCCGATGACGACGCGGCGCTGGAGCGCAAGCTCGCCAAGGACGGCAAGGAGGTCGATCGCCTGCGCCGCAACGCCGCCGAGTTGAAAAATGTCGGCGTCAACAGCGGCAGTGACCTGCTCCAGAAGAAGGCGATGTATCTCACCAAGCACGCCGACTCGCTGGAACAGACGCTGAAGCCGGCGCATGCCGAGAAGGCCGGAGATATCCGGCTCGCCAATCGTGGCACCCATGCCAAGGTGATGCTGGCGCTGGCGGACGTGAAGGTGGCGGCGCCGGACGGCACGGCGCTGTTCACGGTGAAGAAGTTCGACCTGTTCCAGGGCGACCGCGTGGTGCTGCTCGGGCGCAACGGAGTTGGCAAATCGGTCTTCGTGCGCATGCTGTTGGCGGCGATGACCACGGGAGAGGTTGCGGGCATCCGCGCCAGCCCCTCGATCGTGCTGGGGTATGCCGACCAGCTGATGTCCCATCTCCCGGAACGCGACACCCCGCACGGCTACATCGCCGGCACCTTCCGCCCGGGCGACCAGCGGGCCACCGCGCTGCTGGCCGGCGCCGGGTTCAGCGTGGACATGCAGCGCCGGCCGATCGCGCAGATGTCGCCGGGCCAAAAAGCGCGGCTCGGGCTGCTGGCGCTGCGGCTGATCGAGCCCAATTTCTACCTGCTCGACGAGCCGACCAACCATGTCGACATCGCCGGGCAGGAGCGACTGGAGGCCGAGATTCTTGCCCATGCGCCAAGCTGCGTGCTGGTCTCGCATGACCGCAGCTTCGTCGCTGCCGTCGCCACCCGCTTCCTGCTGATCGATCGCGGGCGGATCGAGGAGGTCGATGGGCCGGAGCGGTTCTACAAGTCGTTGTCCTGAAGGGCGCCTAGCCGCGCTGCTTGCGGTAGGAGTTCTTCACCACGATCTCGTCGCCGCGGAAGGTGAAGACGTCGCAGCCGGTCACCTCGATGCGGCTGCCGTCCGGCCGCGTGCCGGTGAAGGTCCATTCGCTGAGGCCGCGATCGCCGGAGATGAAATGGACGGGGTTGTTCCAGCGCGCATCGGGAATCGCCTGCCATACCGCTTCGTAGCTGGCGCGCACCGCTGCACGGCCGGCGGAGCGGGTCCCGCAGGCGTCAGGCCCAGCGGAGGACTCGAAGACGCAATCGTCGGTCATGAACGACATCAGGGCGTCCACGTCATGAGCGTTCCAGGCGGCGGCAAAGGCTTCTAGGATGGCGATGGTCATCATGGCGGATTTCCCGTGGCTTGATCGGCTTGACATGCGCAGGGTGGGGTTCTAACTCCCGGCCCTCGATTTAACTCCTTTCCTACGCCCAGACCCAAGGCCTGATCCCATGAAAGTTCGCAATAGCCTCCGTTCTGCCAAGACGCGCGACAAGAATTGCCGCGTCGTGCGCCGGCGTGGGCGCGTCTACGTCATCAACAAGAAGAACCCGCGCATGAAGGCCCGCCAGGGCTGATTGGCGCTCGCACCGCTCCGGCGGTGCGCGGTTGGTTCTACCGATAACGGGCAACGCCCCGGGAAGCAGTTCCCGGGGCGCTTTCTGTCTTGCAGGTTTGTGACACTCCGTTCAGTTTCGCGCCCGGCCAACGGGGTGTAGACCGGGCCGGGTAGAGACCAAGGGGAAGACGCATGATCACCCAGCCGGAACCCAAGCAGGACGTGCTGGCCAAGCGCGACGCCATCGTCGCCGGGCTGCGCGCGCTGGTCCCGGGCAGCGGGGTGATCGCCGAGGCGATCCGGCTGAAACCCTACGAGACCGACGGGCTCGCCGCCTATCGCCAAACTCCGCTCGCCGTGGTGCTGCCGGAGACCACCGAGCAGGTCGCCGCCGTCATGGCGTTCTGCCATCGCGAGGGGGTGCGGGTGGTGCCACGCGGGGCCGGCACCTCGCTCAGCGGCGGCGCGCTGCCGATGGCGGATGCGGTGGTCGTCGGCCTGATGCG
>JAPLOH010000042.1:8970-43418 GCA_026400845.1 Alphaproteobacteria bacterium | reverse complement strand
GTGGCGCCACCCTCCCCCACCTTGGTCTGCTCCGCAGCCCAAGCCCGCGAGGGCGGGAGGGGGGATTTCTCCTTGCTAGACATTGCCGCCGCGTTTCAGGCGGGCGCGGGCGATGACCGGGCGGGGGGCGTTGGGGGCGAGGGCTTTTTTGAGGAACACGTTCAACACGGCGTCCTTCTCGGCGGCGCCGGTTTTAGTGGTGTCGGGCTGCGTGGCGTTGGGGTCGGGGAGTGGTGTCACCACGAAGCTGCGGCGCCCGGCGGTGATTTCGATGGTGATTTCCTCCGTCCCTTCCGGCGCCCGTTCGACGGCGAACAGATGCTCCTCGCCGAGCGGCGAGCCCTCCAGCGCGCCGCCACGGTTCTGCGGCTTGATCACCCGCACGCCCCCGGCGACGCGGGTGAAATTGTCGTGCGGCGCGCGCTCGCCGATGAAGGATTTCTCCGCCGCCACGAAGCCGCCGGGCAGCGGCGTGATGGTCGCGTCCTTCACGCCGATGGCGAAGCCTTCCTCGTCGAACTCGACGCTGCCGAAGTACAGCGTGGCGGGGATGTTCATGCCGCCCTCGCGGTTGGTCTCGGTCGGGTCATGCAGGCGGAATTCGACCAGCTCCGCGGCGATCGATTCCTCCCGCTTCTCCCAGGCGGCCGGCGCGCGCGCGGCCACCTTGCCGGCGAGGCGGTCGGCGAAGGCGTCGAATTCGAGGTAGAACCATTCGAGTTCGACGTGGAGGCCGTCAGCTTTGAAGGCGGCGACGATGTTGCCGAGCATGTCCTTCGGCGGCACAGCGCCGGCACTTTCCTTGCCGGCCCCGAATATCTGCGAAATCGCCCCAGGCGTGACGTCCAGCACCTTGGCCAACGCGGCAAACGTGGTCAGTTTTCCGCCGGCATCGCCGGCCTTAACGCAGAGTCGGGCCAGCTTGCTGTTGGGGTTCGAGATGAGGTGGGCGTTGGACATGGCGGGTTCCTTCACCGTTGCGGGAACGCTAGCTAACATGGCCGCCTCGCGCGAGTCCGGATTTCGGCGCGGAAAAAGCATAAATTTTACTAAACACATGTTAAGCGCCCTGTATGTCGATAATAAGAGGACTTGTTAGGCCGTTTAGTATTCAATATACGCGGCTCGAATTGAACTAAATCGGCGATATTTTGGCTATGCGGGTCGAAATTGGTGGATCATTAGTTGTGGCACGCGCTGGCCCGTTCAAGGCCGCGGGGCACAGGAACAGGAGATTTTCACCGATGCTGCATATTCTCATTCGCTCGGCCGCGGCGGGCGATCTTGGCATGGTGTTGGCGAGCGGCGCCGGGATGGTGCATCGCGCGCCGCTCGGTGGTTCCGAGTTGGCGCAGCTTGGCCTGGTGATCGGCACGGCGTTTCTCATTCACGAGGCGGTGGCGGTGCTGGTGATTGTCGCCAAGGAGATCGGCAAGGCGTTCAAGCGCCTGGGGAAGTGAGGGGGGTGGGGCAAGGGAGAGCGCTTTCGCGGATCGAAGGCGATCCCCCTGGCGCCGCGCAAGTGGCGCGGCTGTCGGGCACAGGGCTGTCGCTTGCCTCGCCGCGCAAGCGGCGCGTCAGAAGTTTTTTGCTTCTTTTTTCCAAAAAAGAAGCGCTTGCTTTCCTGCCTTCCGCCTTCCTTGCATCGGCGCGGCCGAGGGCCGACATTTGGGTCGCACGGAGCGTGGTGGGTTCATGGACGAGGATTTTCGCAAGGCGGCGCTCGATTATCATCGCTTGCCGCGGCCGGGGAAGTTGGCGATTGAGGCGACCAAGCGGATGGCGACGCAGCGCGATTTGGCGTTGGCGTATTCGCCGGGGGTTGCGGCGGCCTGCATGGAGATTGCGGGGAACCCGGATACGGCGATGGATTACACGGCGCGGGGCAATCTGGTCGCGGTGATCACCAACGGCACGGCGGTGTTGGGGCTCGGCAATATCGGGCCGTTGGCGAGCAAGCCGGTGATGGAGGGCAAGGCGGTTCTGTTCAAGAAGTTCGCCGGCATCGACGTGTTCGATATCGAGGTGGACGAGACGGACCCGGACCGGTTTTGCGACGTGGTGGCGGCGCTGGAGCCGACGTTCGGGGCGATCAACCTTGAGGACATCAAGGCGCCGGAGTGTTTCTATATAGAGGACAAGCTGCGGGCACGGATGGGCATTCCGGTGTTCCATGACGACCAGCACGGCACCGCGATCACGGTGGCGGCGGCGGTGCGCAACGGGCTGGCGTTGCAGGGCAAGCGCCTGGAGGACGTCAAGCTGGTGACCTCGGGGGCGGGGGCGGCGGCGTTGGCGTGTGTCGATCTGCTGGTGGCGATGGGGTTGCGGCCAGCGAACGTGTGGCTGACGGACATCAAGGGCGTGGTCTATGCCGGGCGGGAGGGGCTCGATGCGCGGTTGTCCGGCTATGCGCGCGAGACCGACGCGCGGGGGCTCGCCGATGTGCTGGAGGGCGCCGATATTTTCATGGGGCTGTCGGCGCCGCGGGTGCTGAAGGCGGAATGGCTGCACAAGCTGGCGCCGAAGCCGCTGATCCTGGCGCTGGCCAATCCGGAGCCGGAGATTTTGCCCGAGGCGGTGCGCGCGGCACGGCCGGACGCGATCGTGGCGACGGGGCGCAGCGACTATCCCAACCAGGTCAACAACGTGCTGTGCTTCCCGTTCATTTTCAGGGGCGCGCTCGATTCCGGGGCGACGACGATCAACGAGGCGATGAAGCTCGCCGCGGTGGAGGCGATTGCGGAGCTGGCGCGGATCGAGGCGTCAGAGGTGGTGGCGGCGGCCTATGGGGGGGCGGCGCCGGTGTTCGGGCGGGAGTATATCATCCCGAAGCCGTTCGATCCGCGGCTGATATTGCAGATCGCGCCGGCGGTGGCGAAGGCGGCGATGGCGAGCGGCGTGGCGCGGCGGCCGATCGCCGATTTCGTGGCGTATCAGCGCGAGCTGGAGCGCTTCGTGTTCCGCTCCGGCCAGTTGATGCGCCCGGTGTTCGAGGCGGCGAAGGCGGCGCCGGCGCGCATCGTCTATGCCGAGGGCGAGGACGAGCGGGTGCTGCGGGCGGCGCAGTCGGTGCTGGATGACGGGATCGCCGAGCCGGTGCTGCTGGGTCGGCGGTCGGTGATCGAGGCGATGGTGCGCGACATGGGGCTGCGGATGGATTTGCGCGGCAGCGTGCGGATTCTCGATCCGGCCAGCGATGCCGCGTATTTCGCGCCGCTGGTGCCGCGCTACCAGGCGCTGGTGGGGCGGCGCGGCACGCCGCCGGTGGCGGCCGAGCGGCGGATGGCGACGCGCCGGTCGGTGGCGGCGGCGATGATGCTGGAGGCGGGGCTGGTGGATGCCGCGATCTGCGGCGGCTCGACCGACTGGTGGCAGCAGATGCTGGACGTGATCCCGATCATCCCGCGCCGCGCCGAGGTGTCACGCATTTACGCGCTGTCCTGCCTGATCCTGCCGGCGGGTGCGCTGTTCATTTGCGACACCTACATGAACGTGGACCCCACGGCGGAGCAGGTGGCGGAGATGACGCTGCTGGCGGCCGAGGCGGTGCGTGGGTTCGGCATCGTGCCCAAGGCGGCGCTGCTGTCGCATTCCTCGTTTGGCGCGTCCAACTCGCCGAGTGCGCGCAAGATGCGCACGGCGCTGGGGCTGATCCGGGCGCGGGCGCCGGAGCTGGAGATCGACGGCGAAATGCACGCCGATGCGGCGCTGGTGGAGACCATCCGCAATCGGGCGGTGGCGGACAGCCGGCTGGCGGGGACGGCGAACCTGCTTGTCATGCCGACGCTGGATGCCGCCAACATCGCCTTCAACCTGTTGAAGGCGGCGGTGGATGGGCTGCCGGTGGGGCCGCTGCTGCTGGGGATGAGCAAGCCGGTGCATGTGGTGGTGCCGAGCGTGACGGCGCGCGGCATCCTCAACGTGTCGGCGGTGGCGGCGCAGCAGGCGCACGCGCTGCGCCACGCGGGCTAGACGCGATGGTGGCGCTGATCCTCGGCGGGCTGTGCCTGGCGGCGGTGCTGGCGGCGCTGGGGATGTTCTCCAAGGCCAATGTCAAGACGTTGAAGACGCTCGGCATCTGGGTGGTCGCGATCGGCGGGATGTTGCTGGCGGCGATGCTGTTGTTCTCCGGACGGGGGATGACGGCGATCTGGGCGCTGGTGATGCTGGGGCCGCTGGTGTGGTCCTGGGTGGTGGAGCAGCGCGGCAAGGCGGGCGGGTCGGCGCCGGTGTCGGGGCCGATGACCCGGGCGGAGGCGTATGAGATATTGGGGTTGAAACCCGGCGCCGACGCGGCCGCCATCCGCGCCGCGCATCGGCGGCTGATGCAGGCGGCGCACCCGGATCATGGCGGTTCGGACTGGCTGGCGGCCAGGATCAATCAGGCGCGCGATGTGTTGTTGGGGTAGGAGCGCCTTTGCGCCGCCGGGGATGCGCGCCATAGTCGCCTTGCCGCCAACGGCGTGGACAAAGCCGACATGATGATGCTCCGCCTGTTGCTGCTCCTCATCCTTGCCATCGTGCCGGCGCATGCACAGGACGGACGCAAGCCGGTGGCGCTGCCGACCGCCTCGGTTGCCCTGGGCGACCTCGACGCCATGCTCGCGCGCCGGCGTATCCGGCTGATCGTGCCGCTGAGCAAGACCCAGTTCTTCATCGATCGTGGCCGCGAGATGGGGGTGGCGGCCGAGTTCGGGCGGGAGTTCGAGACCTGGCTGAATGCCCGCTACAACAAGAAGCGCCTGCCGATCACCGTGGTCTTCCTGCCGACGCCGCAGGAACGGCTGTTGCAGGCCCTGGCGGAGGGCAAGGGCGATGCCGTTTCCGCCAACCTCACCATTACCGACGAGCGCCGCCAGATCGTCGATTTCGCGCAACCCTGGCTCACCGGGGTCAATGAGATCCTGGTGACCGGCCCCGGCGCGGCCGCGGTGGCGGGGATTGGGGACCTTGCGGGGAAGGAGCTGCATGTGCGGGCGAGCAGCAGTTATTTCGCCCATCTCGCCGCGATCAATCGCGACTTCGCCGTCCGCGGCCTGGCGCCGATCAAGGTTGTGGCGATTTCCGAGCGGTTGCAGGATGAGGATATCCTGCAGATGGTCAGCGCCGGGCTGCTGCCCTGGGCGGTGGTGGATGACCATCTCGCCGGCATCTGGGCGCGCATCCTGCCCGGACTCACGCTACGGCCAGAGATCGTGATCAATCGGCAGGGCGACATCGCCTGGGCGATCCGCCAGAAATCACCGCTCCTCGCCGCCGAGCTCGCCGCCTTCTTCGCCGCGCATAACGCGAAGACGAATTTCGGCGCCTCGATCAGGCAGCGCTATTTCGTCAACACCGCCGCCGTGCGCAATGCCACCGGCGAGCGGGAGCGGGCGAGATTTGCCGGCCTGATCGAGAGTTTCCGCGCCCATGGCGGCAAGGTCGGGTTCGATTACCTCATGCTGGCCGCGCAGGGGTTCCAGGAATCGGCCCTCGACCAGTCGATCCGCAGCCCGCGGGGCGCCGTGGGGGTGATGCAGCTGCTGCCCTCGACGGCGGCCGAACCGCCGGTTTCCATCCGCGACGTGGCGACGAGTGCGGACCGCAACATCCAGGCCGGCGCCATCTACATGGCCCATCTGCGCCGCGCCTATGTGAACGATCCCGGGCTCGACGAGACCGAGCGCACCTTGCTGACTTTCGCCGCCTATAATGCGGGGCCGGGCAATCTCCGCCGCTTCCGCCGCGAGGCCGCGCGGCTGGGGCTCGACCCGGATCGCTGGTTCGACAACGTCGAGATCGCGGCTGCGCGCATTGTCGGGCAGGAGACCGTGCAATACGTCGGCAACATCTATAAATACTATGTCGCCTACTCGCTCGCCGAGCAGCGCGCGGCCGAGCGGACGCCTTGACCTGCCGCAATGCGCGCGGGCTGTTGGGGTGTGATGTTTTCTTGACGAATTTGCGCCCATATCGGCGCTGCCACAATTCCGCCAGCCCTGCGTGGTGTCTCTGCGCGCCCGCTTGAACGAGGAACCAAAGCCGTGACCAAACCGCTCCGCAAGGCCGTCCTGCCCGTCGCCGGGCTTGGCACCCGTTTCCTGCCCGCCACCAAGGCGATGGCCAAGGAGATGCTGCCGGTGGTGGACAAGCCGTTGATCCAGTATGCCGTGGAGGAGGCCCGGGCGGCGGGTATCCAGCAATTCTGCCTCATCACCGGGCGCGGCAAGACGGCGATCGTCGAGCATTTCGACATCGCCTATGAGCTGGAGGCGACGCTCAGGATGCGCCACAAGGAGGCGGAGCTGCGCATGCTGCGCGAGGCGCAACTGCCGCCGGGCGCCATGGTCACGGTGCGCCAACAGGAGCCGATGGGGCTCGGCCACGCCATCTGGTGCGCGCGGGCTTTCGTCGGCGACGATCCGTTCGCCATCCTGCTGCCTGACGATCTCGTGCTCTCCGAGACCCCCTGCACGCAGCAATTGGCCGAGGCCTACTACCAGACCGGCGGCTGCGTGGTGGCCGTCACCGAGGTGCCGCGCGACCAGACCAACCGCTACGGCATTCTCGACATCGGCGCCGATGATGGCCGGCTGGTCGAGGTCAAGGGCCTAGTGGAGAAGCCGAAGCCGGAGGACGCGCCCTCCAACCTTTCCATCATCGGGCGCTACGTGCTGCGGCCGGAGGTGATGCAGTATCTCGGCATGCTCGAGCGCGGCGCCGGCGGCGAGGTGCAGCTGACGGATGCAATGGCCAAGCTGATCGGCCAGGTGCCGTTCCACGGGCTGCGCTACGAGGGGCGGCGCTTTGACTGCGGCGACAAGATCGGCTTCCTCGAGGCGCAGATCGCCTTCGCGCTGAAGCGGCCGGAGATGGCGGCGCAGGTGCACGCCTTCCTCAAGAACTACGTATAAGCGGGTCACCAGCATGAGTTTCGTTCACGCTTTCAATCCCACCGTGCTGCGCGAATACGACATCCGCGGCATCGTCGGGCAGACGCTGCATGAGGCGGACGCCTTCGCCATCGGCCGCTGCTTCGGCACCGTGGTCGCGCGCAACGGCGGCAGCACGGTCGCGGTCGGCTATGACGGGCGGGTCTCCTCGCCTTCGCTGGAGGCAGCCCTGGTCGCCGGGCTGCGCGCTTCGGGCATGGATGTCACCCGGATCGGCCTCGGGCCGACGCCGATGCTGTACTACGCCGCCACCGTCGGCAAAACCGGCGGCGCGGTCATGCTGACCGGCAGCCACAACCCGCCGAACTATAACGGCTTCAAGATGATGCTGGGGGCCAAGCCGTTCTTCGGCACCCAGATCACCGATATCGGCCGCATGGCCGCCGCCGGGGATGTGGTGGCCGAGGGCGCCGGAGGGGTGCGCACCATCGACGTCTCCGAGGCGTATATCGACCGCCTGGTGAAGGATTGGGACGGCGGCACCCGCGCGCTCAACGTGGTATGGGACAACGGCAACGGTGCCGCCGGCGCGGTGCTGGAACGGCTGGTGAAGCGTCTGCCGGGCAACCACACGGTACTTTACCCCGAAATCGACGGCACCTTCCCCAACCACCACCCGGACCCCACGGTGCTGAAGAACGTGGAGGCGCTGATCCATGAGGTGCGCGCCCAGGGCGCCGATCTCGGCATTGCTTTCGATGGCGATGCGGACCGCATCGGCGTGGTCGATGACAGCGGCACCATGATGTTCGGCGACCAGCTTTTGGTCGTTCTCGCGCGCGACGTGCTGAAGACCCATCCTGGTGCCACCATCATCGCCGACGTGAAGGCGAGCCAGGTGCTGTTCGACGAGGTGGCGCGTGCCGGCGGCAATCCGCTGATGTGGAAGACCGGGCATTCCCTCATCAAGGCGAAAATGGCCGAGACCGCCTGCCCGCTTGCCGGCGAGATGTCGGGCCATATCTTCTTCAACGACAAATGGTACGGCTTCGACGACGCGCTCTACGCCGGCATCCGCCTGCTCGGCATCGTCGCGCGTATGGAGGGCAAGCTCTCGGCGGTGCGCGAGGCGCTGCCGCAGGTGATCAACACGCCGGAGCTGCGCTTCAACTGCGATGATGTGCGCAAGTTCGCGGTCATCGAGGAAGTCGCGGCCCGTCTCAAGGCGGCGGGGGCCAAGGTGGCCGATAATGACGGGGTGCGCGTTTCCACCGCCGATGGCTGGTGGCTGCTGCGGGCGTCCAACACCCAGGCGGTGCTGGTGGCGCGCTGCGAGGCGAATTCCGAGATCGGGCTCGATCGGCTGAAGGCGGCGCTGGTGGACCAGCTTGCGGCTTCCGGCCTCGAAGCGCCGGATTTCTCCGGGGCTAATTCAGGCCACTGAGGCTTCGCCCAACCGCCGCGCCAATTCGGCGCCGCAGGCGGCTGCATCGGCGATGCAGCCCCCCGCGAGCCACCACGTCCTGATCTCGCGCAGCAGCGCGCCCATGGCCGGCCCCGCGGCAACCCCGGCGGCCGCGAGGTCACGCCCGCGCAGGGGGAACACTGGCGGCTCGGTGGCTTCGATTCGCGCGATGGCGACTGCATCGCCATGGGCCAGCCAGGCGCGGCCGGTCAGGGCGTCGCACGGCCAGTCCGCCAGCGCGACGCGGATCGCGGGCGCATCGGCATCGTGACCCAATGCGGGGGCATCACGCAGGGCGATCAGGGTGTCCCGCTCGGCGCCGGACAGACGCAGTGCCGCCGCGGCAGTGTCGGCATCGCCGGTCGAGAGCGCGGCGAAACGCAGCAGCGGGTCGGGCGGCGCGCCGTGGGCGAGCAGGCGGCCGAGCGCGGCGGGATCGACGCCGCCCGGCAGCGCCACCGCGAGCACGCCAAGCGCTTCCATCAGATACACCGCAGCGGCGGGCGCGGGGGCGGCGAGGATGCGCTTAAGTTCACTCCAGATGCGCTCGGGCGAGAGGCGTGCGAGATGCGGCGCGGCGGCGGCGATGGCGGCAACCGCTGCCGCATCGGGCTCCCCGCGCCCGTAGCGGGCATGGAAGCGGAAGAAGCGGAGGATGCGCAGGTAATCCTCGGCGATGCGCGTGGCGGCATCGCCGACGAAGCGCACCCGCCCGGCGGCGAGGTCGGCGATACCGCCAAAATAGTCGAACACCCGCCCGTCGCGGTCCATCGACATGGCGTTGATGGTGAAATCCCGCCGCGCCGCATCCTCCCGCCAGTCATCGGTGAATTCCACCAGGGCATGGCGCCCATCGGTCTCGACGTCACGGCGCAGCGTGGTGATCTCGAAGCTCGCCCCGCCCAGCACGGCGGTGACGGTGCCATGGGCGAGGCCGGTGGGGATGGGGCGGATGCGGGCCGCGCGCAGGGCGGCGATCACGGCGTCGGGCGGTTCGGGGGTGGCGAGGTCGATATCGGCGACCGGGTGCCCGGCCAGCGCATCACGCACCGCGCCACCGGCAATGCGGGCGTTCGGCAGGGCGGCCAGCACCGCGCGCAGCGAAGGGGAGGCGAGGAATTCGGCCGGGGGCATCACCGCCGTTTCGGCGCGGCGTGGCCCGGCACGATGTGGCCATCCTCGATATGGGCCGGCACGTAGGCGGCATCGGGCGCGATCGCGTTGGTAATGCCGAAGTGGATGATGCCGGCGGCAATCACCGCGGTTCCTCCGAGCGTCACCCAGACGGCCCAGCGCGGCGTGTGGTTGCCGGCATAGAGCCAGGCGACGTAGAGCGCCGTTGGGAACAGGAACAGGCCGATTTCGGCCAGGGCCAGCATCAGGCGCCGCGCAGGCGGTCGGCGAGGTGGACCAGGATCGCCGCGGTGGCGCCCCAGACATAGTGGTCCGGATGCGGCCAGACCCAGAATTCGCGCCATCGCCCGCGGTAGTGCGCGCGGCGGCGTTGGGGCGCGGCGGGGTCGAGCAACACGGACATCGGCAGGGCGAAGACGCTGGCGACCTCGTCGGGCGAGGGGGAGAGTTCGAGGTCCTCCAGGCCGCGGCCGCGCGGCAGCAGGCCGACGATGGGGGTGATGCGGTAGCCGGTGCCGGTGACGTAGTCGCCGAGGCGGCCGGTGATTTCCACCAGCGCGGGATCGAGCCCGACCTCCTCCTGCGCCTCGCGCAAGGCGGCGGCCTCGGGGCTGCCGTCGCCGGGGTCGATCCGCCCGCCGGGGAAGCTGACTTGCCCCGCGTGCTTGTTGAGATGGGCGGTGCGCCTGGTCAGCAGCACGCCGGGCTCGCGGCCTTGCAGGAAGGAGACCAGCACGGCGGCCGGCACCAGTGGCTGGTCGGCCAGGGTCCAGCCCTCGTCGCTGCCGAAAGGGGCGGCGAGCGCGGGGGGATTGTCCACCACGATGGTGCCGCGCTGTGGCGGGCGCGGGGCGACGGGGATGGCGAGGCGGGCGCGCAATTCGGCTTCGGTCACGTCAGGCGTCATCCTCGGCTGGCAGGTCACCGAGCGGGAAGAAGCAGCCGCTGCTCCACACGCCGAGCACGCTGCGCCCGGCGATATCGCAGGGTTCGGCCAGCGCCACCAGCTCATAATAGACGGCGCGGCCGATGCGCGCCTCGATCGGGTGCGCGCCCGCGCCGGCGCGCACGGTGATGTAGGGGGTGGGCTCGCAGGTAACGACATCGTAGGCGATGCGGATGCGGTGCGCCGGCCCGGCGGTGACGAGCTTGTCGACATTGGTGCGGAAGGTCAGCGTCTGGTCATGCCCGACGCCGGTCCAGTTCAGCTCGACAGCGACGAAAGGCGCGTCCTCGACGACGATGCGGCCGCGTTCAGCTGGGGTCAGGAGGTAGAACTCGCCCGATGCCTCGCGGGTAAGCACGGAGGCGAACAGGCAGACCAGTTCCTTGCGGTTGATCGGCGTGCCGCAGTACAGCCACGAGCCGTCGCGCCTGATGACGAACGGCAGGTCGCCGCACTCCACCGGCGGGCGCCGAGGCCTGGCCCGGGCGCCACCCAGGAGATCATTTATCGCCGGCAAGGCCTCATTCACGACATTGCACCCTCGGACGGTCTTTCGCCCCATGGGAAGATATAGGTAGCATCCCCCGTCCGGGGGAAGTGGCAGCGCGTCGCCGCCGGCCCATTTGTGTAGCGTGCCAGTCTTTTGTGATGCGTGCCTGTCTTTTGTGAAGCGTGCCTGTCTTTTGTGACCAGTTAGCCGAGGATCGAACGCATGTCCGTGAGTGTTGCCCCCATAGCTCCGCCCTCCGGCGACATCCTGGCCGCCGTCGAGGCGCTGGGCGAGCGCATCGCCGCGGCACGGCGGCAGATCGGGCGGGCGATCTATGGCCAGCGACCAGACGCTGATCACCTTGCTGTCGGGCGGCCATGTGCTGCTGGTCGGCGTGCCCGGCCTCGGCAAGAGCCGCCTGGTGGAGACGCTGGGGGTGGTGATGGGCCTCGCCACCAAGCGCGTGCAGTTCACGCCCGACCTGATGCCGGCCGATATCCTCGGTAGCGAGGTGCTGGACGAGGATGAGGCCGGGCGCCGCAGCTTCCGCTTTGTCCCCGGCCCGGTGTTCTGCCAGCTGCTGATGGCCGACGAAATCAACCGCGCCAGCCCGCGCACCCAGTCCGCCCTGTTGCAGGCGATGCAGGAGCAGCGGGTGACGGTGGGCGGTGTCGAGCATCGCCTGCCCAGGCCATTCCATGTGCTGGCGACGCAGAACCCGATCGAGCAGGAGGGCACCTATCCGCTGCCCGAGGCGCAGCTCGATCGCTTCCTGCTCGAAGTGACGGTGACCTACCCCGAGTTGGCCGCCGAGCGGCAGATGCTGATTGCCACCACCGGCGCGGCCGAGGCGCCGCCGGAGCCCGCGCTGACCGCCGACGAGTTGCTGGCCGCCCAGGCGCTGATCCGCCAGGTGCCGGTCGGCGAAAGCGTGGTGGAGGCGATCCTCGCCATCGTGCGCGGCGGCCGGCCGGAGAGCACCGAGGATGACGAGGTGCGCAAGCATGTCGCCTGGGGGCCGGGCCCGCGCGCGGCGCAGGCGCTGATGCTGGCCTCCCGCGCCCGCGCGCTGCTCGATGGGCGGCTGGCGCCCTCGGTCGAGGACGTGATCGCCCTTGCGCCGCCGGTGCTGCGCCATCGCATGGCGCTGAATTTCTCCGCCCGCGCCGATGGCATCGTGCTGTCCGACATCATCGCGCGCCTGATCGGTCGGCTCGGGTGAGCGCACTCGCCCGCCGCGCCGAAGCCCTCGGCGCCACGCTGCCGCCGCTGCTGGTGGCCGCCGAGCGGGTGGCCGCGACGGTGGCGCAGGGTGTGCACGGGCGCCGCCGCGTCGGCCAGGGCGACAGTTTCTGGCAATACCGCCCCTTCCTGCCGGGCGATGCGGTCAACCGGATCGACTGGCGGCAATCCGCCCGCTCCGACCGCGCCTTCATCCGCGAAACCGAGTGGGAAGCGGCGCAAACCATTGCCCTGTGGCGCGATGGCGGTGAGAGCATGCGCTGGCACAAAGGCGCGCCGGTCGACAAGGCCGAACGCGCCGAACTGCTGCTGCTGGCGCTGGCCGCGCTGCTGATCCGCGGCGGCGAGCGGGTCCGGCTGTTGGGCGCCGAGGGCCGTTCGGTCTCCAGCGTCGCACGGCTGGCGGAACTGCTGGGGCGGTTGCCCACCGATGAGGGCGTGCCCCCCGAGGCGCCGCTGCCGCGCCATGCCCAGGTGGTGCTGATCGGCGATTTTCTCGCACCGCTCGACGTGATCCAGCGCGCCGTGGGGCGGATGGCCGCCATTCCCGTGCGCGGCCATTTGCTCCAGGTGCTGGATCCCGCCGAGGCGGTGCTGCCCTACGAGGGCCGGGTGCGCTTCGAGGGGGTGCGGCGCGAGGTCTCCACGCTGATTGCCCGCGTCGAGGGCGTGCGGGAGGCCTATGGCGAACGGTTGGCGGCGCAGCAGGACGGGCTGCGGGCAATCTGCCGCGCGGCAGGGTGGGGGTTCAGCATCCACCGCACCGATCATGCCGCGGAGTCCGCGCTGCTCGGGCTCTACATGGCCCTCGCGCCGCAGCTTGGGCGCCGATGATCTTCGCCGCGCCCTGGGTGCTGTTCGCGCTGGCCGCGCTGCCGTTGCTGTGGTGGCTGCTGCGGGTGACGCCGCCGGCGCCGCGCATCGAGCGATTCCCGGCGATCCGCCTGCTGCTCGGCCTGATGTCCAACAGCGAGACGCCGGCGCGCACGCCGCTCTGGCTGCTGGTGCTGCGCTGCATCGCCGCCGGGTTGGTGATCGTCGGGCTCGCCCAGCCGGTGCTGGAATCGGGCGCCGCCTTGCCCGGCACTGGGCCTGTACTGCTGGTGATCGATGACGGCTGGGCCTCGGCGCGGGACTGGGGCAAGCGGATCGTGGTTGCGCGCACGGTGCTCGATCGTGCCGAGCGCGCCGGACGCAAGGTGATCCTGCTGGCCACCGCGCCCACCGAGACCGGCGCGTCGCCTACCGCCTCGCTGGCGATGGACGCCACCGTCGCACGGCCACTGGTCGAGGCGCTGCGGCCGAAGCCCTGGGGGGTCGATCGCAAGACCGCTGCACAGGCCGCGATGTTGGCAAAAGCCGGCGCCGTGGTGGCGATCCTTGATGGGCTGGAGGGAGGGGCGGACTGGAACGGATTCGCCACCGCCCTGGCGGCGATTTCACAAGTCTCCCCAACGCCTCAGAGCGGTGGTGGAGATGCGCGCCGAGGATGGCGGCGCGCGGCTGCTGCTGCCGCCGCGCGCCGAGCCGGACCGGCTGGTGGTTCGCCTCGCACAGCCCGCCGGCGCGATCCCGGCCGAGATTGCCGTGGCCGCGCAATCGGCCGATGGGCGCACGCTGGCGCGCATCGTCATCCCCGTCGCGGCGGGCACGACGGGGGCGGAGGCGCCGATGCTGCTGCCGCCGGAATTGCGCAACCGGCTGTCCAAGCTGGTGATCGAGGGGTCATCCAGCGCCGCCGGCGTGGTGCTGCTGGATGAGCGCTGGCGCCGCCGCCCGGTCGGGCTGCTGGCCGGCGATGCGGTGGTGGCGGGCACGCCGCTGACCGGGCAGTTGTTCTACCTCCGCCGGGCGCTGGAAACCTCCACCGAACTGCGCGAGGGCGAACTTGCCGCGCTGCTGTCGCGCGAGATTTCGGTGCTGATCCTGGCCGACCGGGTGGTGGCCGACGGGCCGGAGCGCGAGTTGCTGGCCAACTGGGTGGCCAAGGGCGGCATGCTGATCCGCTTCGCCGGCCCCAAGACCGCCGAGCGGCCTGACACGCTGCTGCCGGTGAAGCTGCTGGAAGGGGATCGCCAACTCGGCGGCGCGATGTCCTGGAGCCAGCCGGCCGGGCTCGCGGCATTCGCGGCCACCTCGCCGTTTGCCGGGCTCGCGGTGCCGGCCGAGATTAAGATCACCCGCCAGGTGCTGGCCGCCCCGGGGATGCATCTGGCCGACGCCACCTGGGCGCGGCTCGGCGACGGCACGCCGCTGGTGACCCATGCGACCCGCGGCGCCGGGCAGGTTGTGCTGTTCCACATCACCGCCAATGCCGACTGGTCGGACCTGCCGCTCTCCGGCCTGTTCGTCGACATGCTGCGCCGGCTGGTGGAACTCGCCAACGGCGTCACCGGTGGCGACGAGGGCAGCACGCAGAAACTCGCGCCGGTCGAGACGCTGGACGGGTTCGGCCAGCCCGGTGCGCCGTCGGCCGCCGCGACGGCGATGACGGCCGGCGAGTTGGCGCGGACCGCCGCGGGGCCGCGCTCGCCGCCGGGGGTCTACGGGCCGGAGACGGCGCGCCGGGTGCTCAATCTCGCCAACCGAATGGCGATGCCGGCGGCGGCGGCGGCGATTCCGGGCGCACGCTTCGAACCGCTGGGCGGTGTTCCGCCCGAGCGGGGGCTGGCGCCGTGGCTGATGGCAGCGGCGATCCTGCTGCTGGTGGTGGACATGCTGGCCTCACTGCGGCTGCGCGGGCTGTTGGGCGCGGCGGCTGCCATGGCGTTGCTGCTGCTGGCGCCGCTCGCCCAGGCGCAGGCGCCGCAGCTGTCGCCAGAGGAGAACCCGGCGCGTGGCACCCGTCTGGCCCATATTCTGACCGGCGATCCCCATCTCGACACCATAGCGCGGGCGGGGCTGGTCGGCCTGTCCGACTACGTCAACCGCCGCACCGCGGCCGCCTTGGCGGAGCCCGCCGGGGTGGAGCCCGGGCAGGACGATCTCTCGCTCTATCCGCTGCTCTACTGGCCGGTGACCGCCGATGCGCCGCCACCCACCGGACAGGCGGTCGTGGCACTCAACCTGTTCATGGCCAATGGCGGGATCATCCTGATCGACACCCGCAACGGCGGCTCGGGCGAGGGCTTCGCCGCCGGTGCCGAGGCAGCTTTGCGCCAGATCGGCCGCGGGCTGGCGGTGCCAGCACTCGCCGAGCTCACCCAGGCGCATGTGTTGGCGCGCTCCTTCTATCTGTTGAGCGAATTCCCCGGCCGTTTCAACGGGGATGCCATATGGGTCGCCAGCGACCAGGACCGTTCGAACGACGGCGTCTCCCCGGTGATCATCGGCGGGCATGACTGGGCGTCGGCCTGGGCGGTGGATGGGCAGGGGCGCAACCCCTATGCCACCATCCCCGGCGGCACCCGCCAGCGGGTGCTGGCCTACCGCTTCGGGGTCAATCTCGTGATGTATGCGCTGACCGGCAACTACAAGGGCGACCAGGTGCACGTGCCGGCCTTGCTGGAGCGGTTGGGGCAATGAAGTTCGAACAGGCCATCGCCGCGCTGCGCTTCGACCCGGTTGTGCCGTGGTGGCTGATCGGCGCCCTGGCCGCGTTCTGCCTGGCCGCGGTAGCCGCCGGGGCGTTCACCCGGGCGCAGGGCGCGATCTGGCGCTTCTTCGCCTTCGCCGTGCTGTGCCTGTGGCTCGCCGGGCCGCGGGTGATCGAGGAAACGCGCGAGGGGCTGCCGGATATCGGGCTGCTGGTGGTGGATCAGACCGCCTCGATGTCCGTTGGCAATCGCACGGCGCTGGCCGCCGCGGCGCGCGCGAAAATCGAGGCGGCGGCGAAGGATCTGCCGGATTTCGAACTGCGTACCATCGTGGTGCCGGAAGCGGGCAGCGAGGGCAGCCGGCTGTTTACCGCGATCGACCGTGCCATGGCCGACATTCCGCGCGCCCGCCTCGCCGGGGTGATGGCGATCAGCGACGGCCAAATTCATGACCTGCCGCCCGCCGGCACCACGCCGTTCGGCGAGGCGCCGCTGCATCTGCTGGTGCCGGCCCGCGGCGAGGAGGTGGACCGCCGGGTGCGCATCATCGCCGCCCCCGGCTTCGGCATCGTGGGCAAGCGCGTCACCATCCGCATGACCGTCGAGGACCTCGGGACCGCGCGCAACGGGCTGACCATGTTCGGCGCCGCCAAGCTGACCATCCGCCGCGACGGCGAGCCCCCGGTGGTCGAGACCGTGCCGATCGGCCTTGAGCACCAGATCGACCTCACCATCACCCGTGGCGGGCCGAGCGTGGTGGAGCTGGAGGCCGAGCCGCTGGAGGGCGAGGTGTCCAGGGCCAACAACAAGGCGGTGGTCGAGATCAACGGCGTGCGCGACCGCCTGCGCGTGATGCTGGTCTCGGGCGAACCGCATGCCGGCGAGCGGACCTGGCGGCGGCTGCTGAAGGCCGATCCGGCGGTCGATCTGGTGCATTTCACCATCCTTCGCCCGCCCGAGAAGGATGACCTCACGCCGCTCAACGAGTTGGCGCTGATTGCCTTTCCCGTCCGCGAGCTGTTCCAGGTCAAGCTGCGCGAGTTCGACCTCATCATTTTCGACCGCTTCCAGAACCGCGGCGTGCTGCCGGCGCAGTATTTGCGTAATATCGCCGACTACGTGCGCGGCGGCGGCGCCCTGCTGATGAGCGTCGGCCCCGAGTTCGTCGGCGCCACCAGCCTCGCGCCCTCGCCGCTGGGCGCTGTGCTGCCGGCCCGCCCGGCGCCGCGCGGCGGCCTGGTCAACGAGGCCTTCCGCCCCGGCGTCACCCCGCTCGGCAGCCGCCATCCGGTGACCGAGGGGCTGATGGACTGGAAAGCCGCGGGTGTGGCGCGGCCGGGCGAGGCGCCTTGGGGGAACTGGTATCGCCGCATCGCGCCCATCGAGACGCGCGGCGACACGCTGATGGATGCGCCCGATGCCGCCTCGCCGGACGGGCGGGCGCCAATTCTGCTGCTCGATCATGTCGAGCAGGGGCGGGTGGCGCTGCTGCTGTCCGACCAGATATGGCTGTGGTCGCGCGGGCATGATGGCGGCGGCCCGCAGGCCGAGTTGCTGCGCCGCATCGCGCACTGGCTGATGAAGGAACCGGAGCTGGAGGAGACCGCGCTGGTCGCCAAGGTCGACAAAGGCGTGCTGACCATCGAGCGGCGCGGCACCGAGGAGGCGCCGCCGGGCAAGGTGACGGTGACCGACCCCGAGGGCCGCAGCGAGACAATCGGCCTCGCGCCCGCCCGCCCCGGCCGGGCGCGGGCCACCCTGCCGGCGACTTCGCCGGGGGTGTGGCAGGCCAGCGACGGCACCATGCGGGCCTTCGCCGCCGCGGGGGCGGCCAACCCGCCCGAATATGCCGATATGCGGGCCACCGGCAGCATCCTCGCCCCGGTGATCCGGGCGAGCGCCGGCAGCGTCCATTTCCTCGACCCCGCCGGCGCGCCTGCACTGCGGCGCACCGAACCGGGGCGCGAGAGTTCGGGCGCCAGCTGGATTGGCTTGCAGCGCCGGCATGACCATATCGTCAGCGGCATCGCGACCACGCCGCTGTTGCCGACCTGGCTTGCTTTGCCGCTGATGCTCGGCCTGATCCTGCTGGCGTGGCACCAGGAATCGGCCTGAATCGGACACGGACTGAACCGGAGACTGCCATGACCGCCCCCCTGCGCCCCGCTGGCCGCGCCACCGCGCTGCTGGCCCTTGCCGGCTTCATCGGCCTCTGCCTGCTGGCCGGCGGGCTTGGTGGCTGGGTGACGGCGGCCAACGTCAAGACCTGGTATCCGACGCTGCTCCGCCCGCCCGGCACCCCACCCGACTGGGTATTTGGGCCGGTATGGACGACGCTCTACGTCCTGATGGGCACCGCGGCCTGGCGCATCTGGCGCCACGCCGCACCGGGACGGCCGATGGCGCTGCGCCTGTGGTTCGCCCAACTCCTCGCCAATGCGCTGTGGACGCCAGTGTTTTTCGGCGCTCATCGCCTTGGCCTGGCGCTGCTGGTCATCCTGGGGCTTCTCGCGCTGATCGGCACGACGATTGCCGCCTTCCGCCGGCTGGACACTCTTGCGGCCGGGCTGCTGGTGCCTTACGGGCTCTGGACGTGCTACGCCACATATCTCAATGCCGGGTTCGCTTGGCTCAACCCGGGCTAGAACGGAGCTGCCGCAATGCGATTTTCCCGAGTCTGCCGGATGGCTGTGCTTCTCGCCGCCACGGTGTTGGCATCGTACGGGTCGGCGACGGCACAAAACCGGGCGGTGTCGGTCAAGCCGCTGGGCCCGTCGAAGGCAGATGCGTTGCCCGCCGCGCTGCCGGGCGCGCGGTCGGTGCCCGGTGCGGCCGAGCGAACCGTGCCGCAGGGTGCCATGGCCCCCAACGAGGCGCTGTTCGATGCCGTCAACCGTGGTGATATCGGCTCGGCGCGCGAGGCGCTCAACCGCGGCGCCAACGTGGAGGCGCGCAACATGCTGGGGCTGACGTCGATCGAGCTGTCGGTAGACCTTGGCCGCAACGACATCACCTTCCTGCTGCTCTCGACGCGCGGCAGCCGCGCCGCCACGGTTCCGGCCCCCGGCGGAACCGCCAAACCGGCATCGCCAACCAAAGTCGCCGCGGCAATCCAAGCCCCCGCTCCGGCTGCCCGCCCAGCCACCCCGGCGCCGGTGCGGCAGGCCTATGGCAACGATCCCGGGGTGCCGAACCCGCAGGCTGGGTTCCTCGGCTTCGCCATCCGGCCGAATTGACCGCGCGCGCGGAGGAGCCGAGATGACCCCCCCTACCCTGCTCCGCGACGCCCTGGTCTACGACGCCCATTCCGGCTTTTGGCCGCGCGCCGAGATGGACCTCTCGGTGCTGGCCCGCTGGGCCGATGCCGGAGTGTCCTTCCTCTCGGTGAACGTCGGGTTCGATGTGGTGCCCTTCCCCGGAGCGGTGCGCAATCTCGCGGCCTTTCGCGGTTTCATCCAGTCCAACCCCGACCGCTACATCCTGGTCGAGCGGGCCGCCGATATCCGCGCCGCCAAGGCCGCGGGGAAACTCGGCATCGCCTTCGACATCGAGGGGATGGAGGTGCTGGGCGGCCAGGTGGAGATGATCGACGTCTACTACCGGCTCGGCGTGCGCCAGGCGCTGTTCGCCTACAACCTGAACAACGCGGCGGCCGGCGGCTGCCATGACGAGGATCACGGGCTCACCACCTATGGCCGCGCCATCCTGGCCGCCATGAACCGGGTGGGCATGCTGGTGGATTGCTGCCACGTCGGCCGCCGCACCAGCCTCGATCTCATCACCCTCTCCGCTGCCCCGGTGGTGTTCTCCCATTGCGTGCCCACCGCGATCGCCGAGCATCCCCGCAACGTCGACGCCGAGCAGATGCGCGCCTGTGCGGCGACCGGCGGCGTGATCGGCATCACCGGCGTCGGCCGCTTCCTCGGCGATGCCGCCGCCCGGCCGGAAACCTTCGTGCGCGCGGTGGATGTCGCGGTGCAGACCGTCGGCGCCGCCCATGTCGGTCTCGGGCTCGACTACACCTGGGAGACCAGCGCCTCGGCCGGCGGCATGCGGTTCTGGCCACCCGAACACTACCAGGGCAGCTTCACCTTCCTGCCACCCGAGCGGCTGGGCGATATCACCGAAGGGCTGCTGCATCTGGGCTACGCCGAGGCGGACGTGCGGGCCATTCTCGGCGGCAATTTCATGCGGGTCGCGGAAGCGGTCTGGGGCTGAACAGGGAGCTGACGATGACAAAGCAATGGGCGGACCAGGTGGCACTGGTCACGGGTGGCGCGCGCGGGATCGGGCGGGCCACGGTGAAGCGTTTCGCGGCGCAGGGCGCGGCGGTGGCGATCAACTACTCCGCCTCGCCCGAGAAGGCCGCTTCACTCGCCGATGAGATCCGCGCCGCCGGCGGCCGCGCCATCGCGGTCGGCGCCGACGTCGCCGACGCCGCGGCGGTGAATGCGATGGTGGCGCGCATCGAGGCCGAGCTCGGCCAGGTCAGCATCCTCGTCAACAACGCCGGCATCGGGTGGCCGGCGACGCTCGAGACCTGGGAACCCGAAGGCTTCGCCCGGCTGCGTGCGGTGAACGTGGACGCGATGATCCACACCATCCGCGCCGTGATGGGCGGCATGAAGGCGCGCGGCTACGGGCGGGTGGTGAACATCTCCTCGGTGGCCGGGCACGGCAATACTGGCTTCGTCGGCAACCATTTCTACGCCGCGACCAAGGCCGAGGTGAACATCCTCACCCGCCGCTTCGCCATCGAGCTCGGCCCGCACGGCATCACCGTCAACGCCGTCGCCCCCGGCCTCACGCGGTCGGACATGACGCAGGGCAAGCGCAGCGACGCGGAATGGCAGGCGCTGGTGGACAGCTTCAGCAAGATCGCCATCATGGGCCGGGTGGGCGAACCCGAGGAGATCGCCAATGCTGTGGCCTTCCTCGCCGCCCCGGAGGCCGGGTTCATCACCGCGCAGGTGCTGACGGTGGATGGCGGGCGGACCGATTATATCGGCCATGGCTGAGGCCGGGCGCTGCGAGAAGCGGGGCGGTCATGACATTCAATCGCGGACGTCATCGACGTCGGCGTGGTGCGATACGCTTGGCTTTCGTGCGATCGTACAATGTCACGGTGAGAGCGTCGGGCAGGAGTAGTAGGCATGGCCGCGTAGCCATCGCGGGAGAGGAGGAAGCGTGCGGTTAAAAATTTCTTTGCTTCTTTCTTTTCAAGGAAAGAAGAGTCTTCCTACCCCAGCAACCGCCCGATGACGCGTGCGGTATAGTCGACCACGGGGATGATCCGGCCGTAGTTGATGCGGGTTGGGCCAATGACGCCGATGGCGCCGACGATACGGTTTGCAGCGTTGCGGGCGGGGGCGACGACCATTGAGACGCCGGAGGTGCCGAACAGGCCACTTTCGGCGCCGATATAGATGCGCACTCCTTCCGAGCTTTCGGCGAGTTCCAGGAGTCGCAGCATGGTTTCCTGGGTTTCCAGCCGGTCGAACAGCATCTGGATGGCGGCGAGGTGTTCGATATGGGTGATATCGGCGAGCAGCTTGCCTTGGCCACGCACGATCAGCGAGCCGGTGCGGCCTTCGGAGGACCAGGTGGCGAGGCCGGCCTCGACGACGAGGGCCGAAAGGCTGTCGAGCTGGGTGCGGTTCTCGGCGATTTCGGTGCTGACGATACTGCGCAGTTCACCGATGCCGCGGCCGGTAAGGCGGGCGTTGAGGTAGTTGCCGGCTTGTTGCAGGGCGGAGGGCGGCATGCCCGGGGGGGTTTCGATCACGCGATTTTCGACATGACCTTCGGCGTTGACCAGCACCACCAGCGCTCGGCCGGGGCCGAGGGGGACAAATTCGATGTGTCGCAATGGCCCTTCCGACTTCGGCGCCAGCACCAGGCCGGCGGCGGCCGAGAGTCCCGCGAGCATGGAGGAGGCCTCGGTCAGCGTCTCTTCCATGCTGCGCCCGGAGATCGCGAGTTTGGCGGTGATGGCTTCACGCTCATCCTCGGTAAGCTCGCCGAATGGCAGCAGCCCATCGACGAACAGCCGCAGTCCGAGCTCGGTCGGCAGCCGCCCGGCCGAGGTATGCGGGGCGAACAGCAGGCCGGCATCGGTGAGGTCGGCCATCACATTGCGGATGGTGGCCGGGGAGAGGTTGAGCGGCAGGCGGCGCGCGATGGTGCGGCTGCCGACCGGTTCACCGTTCTCGACATATTGCTCGACGATTTCGCGCAGCACAGCCGAGGCGCGCTGGTCGAGCGCGCTCGGCAGGCGGGGCGCGCTGGGTAGGCGGGGCGCGTTGGGCAGGCGGGGCGACAAAATTGGGCGCCCGCCCTGAGGGGAGAGCGGCGGATGGTCCATGGGCCGGAGTGTGCCAGGGTTTTGCCACCGCTGGGAAGCGCCATCCATGCGCCGCGGTGCTCAGGGGGAGAGAATGCCTTCCACCACACGCTGCACGTCGAAGGCCTCGGCGATGGTGGCGAGCGGATGGTGTTCGCCGCGCGTCATGGCCGCCACCGCCGTGAGTTGGCGTTGCAGCACCAGTGGGCGGGCGCGCTCGTTCGGCATGGCATCGCCGTCGGGCATCCAGGCGCCGTTCTCCAGCCGCTCGGCGATCGCCCAGTCGCGCAGGCGGATGGCGCCCTTATCCCCCGTGAGGGTCCAGAGGTTGTGGTCGTCCTTCTCGGTGGTACCGACGCCGCCGGTGAGTGTGGCCTCGATGGCGCCGGCCGAGAGGCGGGCGGTGATGGCGCGCTCGCTGCGGCCGTCCTCGGGGAAGCTGACGGTGGAACCGAGCAGGCCGAGCGGCCCCGCGAGGCGGCGGGTGAGGAACAGGAAGTGGGAGACCACCTCGCGGGTGAAGCCGCCCTCAGCCCGTCCATCGAGCCAGGAGGAGGCGCCGTGCTGCCAGGGGCGCGGCCAGAGGCGGAAAGCGACCTCGATGGCGAGGGATTGCGGCGTGCCGATGGCGCCTTCGGCCAGCCAGGCGGCGATGCGTTCGGCGGAGAAGGAGGTCGCCATCGGGAAATTCACCGCGGCCCGGGCGCCCTTGGCCCCGGCGACGAAGCTGCCGGCGGCCGCGAGATCGGTCGCCAGCGGCTTTTCGCAGAAGATCGCCTTGCCGGCTGCCAGCGCCGCGCCGGCATGGGCGAGGTGGGAGGCGGGCGGGGAGGCGATGTACACACAATCCGACGCCGCGATCAGCGCTTCGGCGGACTGGGCGATCTGCACCGGCAGGGCGGCGGCGATGCGGGCGCGGGCGGTTTCCGACGGGTCCCACACCGGGCCGACGCGCACGGAGGTCTGCGCAGGGTCGAGGGCGGCACGCAGCATCCGCTCGCCCATGATGCCCGCGCCGATGACGCCGATGGTGATGTCCGACATGCCCGGAGTCCTTACTCTTCTGGCGCCGCGCCCATGCGCCGCTGGCCGCCCACGCTCATAGGGCGGGAGACTCCTTTGGGGAACCCAGCACGTCGCGTCCTTTTGGGCGCCATGGTTTTATTCGCAGTAGATGTTCCAGCGCTTTCCTGTGCCGTCGGGCCAGCAGGATTTCGTGTTCAATGGCAGTATCCGGTACCACGATTCGCGACGGGTACCGTAGTAGCAATAGACGCGTACGGCTTCCCGCGGCGGGTCGGTCGAATCACTTTGGGCCTCCGACCGAAAGTACCAGCGACTTGTGCCAGTTCGATTGTCCGGGACGAGCGCATAGCCGTTTTCGCTCGGCCCGCCGAACAATTCGGTGTGCGCAAGGGACTGGTTGTTCAGAGTCCATGGGCAAATCGGCAATATGGCAGCTTGGACAAACGGGGTCCAAGCCGTGACGACGACCAATGGGAACCATGATCTACCTGACGACATGGAAACTGCTCCCGACATCAACGGCGGCCTTGTTCGGGTCAGCCCATGGCATGGTGCGCGAAGCAGGAGCGTGCTGGTCGATAACTGTACTATTTTGACGCACGTTCCATTGATCGATCACGGTCAATCCGTTGTCGTCCTGTCCAATATATATCGCGGTATGGCCGAGGTAGCGACCGTTGGCGTCAAAGGTCGCGATGGCCGTCCCGATCGGCAGGCTTGTGTTGCCCAACACCGTCTCTCCCTGGCGCCAGTCACCAGTCGGCGGCATTGGGCGTGCGGACGCGGTTTTCACGAGGGCCACGCATTCGCCGTCGCCAACCGAGGGCTTGCCGAGGAAGGACCCGGGGTTCGCGGCGATATAAGGTGGTGGCGCCGTGCGGTCGAGGGAGGCCGCGAGGATGTGGGGTAGCCGATCGAGACCGGCCGCGGCGATGGCCTGGAGCAAGGCGACCGACGCCGCGGCGTCCGCCCCGAGCGAGGCGCCGAAGACGCGGACGCGAAAGAAGTGGGGGCCTCGTCCGAGGCGGCGGCCCAATGAGATACTGCCATGCGCAACTGTGCGAGGCCGTTCCCTGCGAGGAACCCTTCCAGCCGCGATCGTGTGTCAGGCCACTCGCCGCGCCGACCATGCCATTCAGCACGGCGTCGAGCGGCGCGCGGACAGCCGGGGCCGGCGGCGGGGCGGTGCCACTGCCAAACCAGCCGTGAAATTGGCGGCCCTGATATTCCCAGTGCGCCAGCCTGCCGCTCGGTGATTCCGATGATGGGGTCGACTGGTCAGCCATGCTGTGTCCTCGCTGACCTATGGAACATAAAAGTTAACATAAAAATTTCCGCGTCAACCGCAATCCCCGGCCGCCCCCCAATTCCCGCGCGGCGAAATGCGCCGCCCTTGCGTGCCGTCCCCGGGAAGGCCATAGGGCGGGCGATCTTTTCGGGAAACCCAGCATGACGCGTCCTTCCGGGCGTGCGGCCGATGCGCTGCGCGACGTATCCTTCACGACAGGCTTTTCGCACCACGCCGAGGGCTCCTGCCTGATCCGTATGGGCGGCACCGAGGTGCTGTGCGCCGCCTCTGTAGAGGCGCGGGTGCCGCCGTTCCTGCGCGGCCAGGGGCTCGGCTGGGTGACCGCCGAGTACGGCATGCTGCCGCGCGCCACCCATACCCGCGGCGATCGCGAGGCGGCCCGTGGCAAGCAGTCCGGCCGCACCCAGGAAATCCAGCGCCTGATCGGCCGCTCGCTGCGCGCGGTGGTGGATCGCGCGGCCATGGGCGAGATGTCGATCACCCTCGATTGCGACGTGCTGAACGCCGATGGCGGCACCCGCTGTGCGTCGATCACCGGCGCCTGGGTGGCGCTGAATATCGCGTTCAAGCATCTGGTGAAGATGAACGTGATCAAGACCATCCCGCTGATCGGCCAGGTCGCCGCGGTCTCCTGCGGGCTGGTGGACGGAGCGGCGGTGCTCGACCTTGACTACGCCGAGGACAGCGGGGCCGATGCGGACGCCAATTTTGTGCTGACCGACGGCGGTGGGATCGTGGAAATCCAGGGGACTGCGGAGAAGTCGGCGTTCTCCGAAGCGCAGTTCATGGAGCTGATGGGGCTCGCCAAGCTCGGCACCGCCAGCCTGTTCGAAATGCAGCGCGCCGCGGTGGCGGCGGCCTGATGCCACGCCGGCTCGAGCCTGGCAGCCGGCTGGTCCTGGCCAGCCACAACCCGGGCAAGCTCGTCGAGATCCGCGCCCTGGTGGCCCCGCATGGGATCGCCGTGGTTTCGGCCGGCGAACTCGGCCTGCCGGAGCCGGAGGAGCCGGCGCCCGATTTCGCGGGGAATGCGCGGATCAAGGCGCTGGCCGCAGCCACGGCGGCGGGGCTACCGGCGCTGGCCGATGACAGCGGCTTCTGCGTTGCGGCACTTGGTGGCGCACCCGGCGTGCTTTCCGCCCGCTGGGCCGGGCCGGCGAAAGATTTCGCCGCCGCGATGGCGCGGGTGAATGACGAGATGGGAACGCGCCCCGACCGATCAAGCTGGTTCGTCTCGGCGCTGTGCCTCGCCTGGCCCGACGGGCATGCCGAAGTGTTCGAGGGGCGGGTGGACGGCGAATGCGTCTGGCCGCCGCGGGGATCGGCCGGTTTCGGCTATGACCCGATGTTCCTCCCCCTCGGCGAAAGCGGGACCTATGGTGAAATTCCACCGGCCCGCAAAGCCGCAACCAGCCACCGTGCCCGCGCCTTCGCGCTGCTGATGGCGGCATGTCTCGGCTGATCGCCGCTTTGCTGCTGCTGGTGAGCGCCTGTGCCTCTCCAGCGGCCGACCCGCTGTTTCGACCTTCTGTCGCCTATCCCGGGCCCGGCCTCGCTCGGGCCGTCGGCGTCGTGGTTTGGTTGCATGGCGGGGTGAGCCCCGGCCAGTTCACCACGCCCGACTTCCCGGATGGCCAACCCGCCCCCGAATGGCTCGGCCGCTTCCCCGCGCTGGGCTGGGACGTCTGGCGCTTCAACCGCATCCCCGGGAACGATCCGCTGGTCGCCGGCGAGGCGCGCCTGATCCGCTGCGTCGAAGACTTGCATGCCGCCGGCTACCGCCGCGTCATCGTCGCCGGCTTCTCGCGCGGCGCCTTCATCGGCATGGCCGCGCTCGCCCGACCGGACCTGGTGGAGGCGGTGATCCTGCTCTCGCCGGCCGCGCATGGAACCCGCCCGGAGCGCCGAACCCAGGCACTCGCCGACTTTGCCGCCCGGCTCGATTCCGCGCGAGGGCCGATGCGCCTCGCGCTCGCCCAGTTCAACGACGACCCCTTCGACCTCGCCCCCGCCGAACGCGGCGACCTCGCCCGCGCCGCCGCCACCCGTGCCGGGCTGACGTTTCTGCCGATCTATCACCCCGCCCAGCCGACCGGCCACATGGCCAGCTTCGAACCGGAGTTCGACGCCCAGTTCGGCGCCGCACTGGCTAGCTTCGCGATTGGGCGCTGAGGAAAGGGGCGCTGCCCCTAGACCCCGCTGGGGGCTGCGCCCCCAGACCCGCATCCGTCAAAGAGCGTTTGGGATGAGGTCCAGGGGATCATCCCCTGGTGGGGGTCGAGGGGGCAGCGCCCCTCGCCTTGCCTCCACCGCGCGCCCGACGCGGGGCTTGCCTCGCGGGGCTGATTGCGGCATATGCCGGCGCGCCGGGGGCATCGTGTCGCCGGTAATTCACACGCGGGGCGACTTTCCGGCCTTATATGAGGCCTGAATCCGGTGCCGAGAGGCGCAGGCTCCGCGGAGGTTCAACCGGATACAGGAAAGGAGCACGCCGATGGCGATGCCCGATTTCACCATGCGTCAGCTGCTCGAAGCCGGCGTTCATTTCGGCCACCATACGCGGCGCTGGAACCCGCGCATGGCGCCGTATCTCTTCGGCATACGCAATCAGGTCCATATCATCGACCTGCAGCAGACCGTACCGATGCTCGACCGCGCGCTGCGCGCGGTGCGCGACGTCACCGCCGCCGGTGGGCGCGTGCTGTTCGTCGGCACCAAGCGGGCGGCGGCCGACTACGTCGCTGAATCCGCCAAGCGCTGCGGCCAGTATTATGTGAATCACCGCTGGCTCGGTGGCATGCTGACCAACTGGCGCACCATCACCGGTTCGATCAAGCGCCTGCGCCAGATCGACGAGATGCTGGCCGGCGAGGTTTCGGGCCTGACCAAGAAAGAGGTGCTCGACATCACGCGCGACCGCGAAAAGCTGGAGCGCGCGCTGGGCGGCATCAAGGAGATGGGCGGGCTGCCGGACATCCTGTTCATTATCGATACCAACAAGGAGAAGCTCGCCGTCGAGGAGGCCATGAAGCTTGGCATCCCCGTCATCGCGGTGCTCGACAGCAACTCCGACCCGGTTGGCGTGACCTACCCGATTCCGGGCAATGACGACGCGATCCGCGCGATCACGATGTACTGCGACCTGATCGCCGGCGCCGTGCTCGACGGGATCAGCGCCGAGATGATGGCGTCCGGCCGCGATATCGGCGCCGCCGAGGAACTGCCGCCGGAACTCCTGCCCGAGGCCGCGGCCCCGGCGGGCGCGGCGGACTGATCGAGGAGATATTCTGATGGCTGATATCACTCCCGCCATGGTGAAGGATCTGCGCGAGCGGACCGGCGCCGGCATTTCCGACTGCAAGAAGGCGCTTGTCGAGAACGACGGCGCCGTCGAGCCGGCGATCGACTGGTTGCGCAAGAAGGGCCTTGCCGCCGCCGCGAAGAAGTCCGGCCGGGCCGCCTCCGAGGGGCTCGTCGGCATCGCCTCGATGCCGGCCAAGGCCGCGATGGTCGAGGTCAACTCCGAGACCGATTTCGTGTCGCGCAACGAGGCCTTCCAGGGTTTCGTGCATGCGGTCGCGAACGTCGCACTGCAGGTTGGCGAGAACCTCGATACGATCAACGCGGCGCCGTTTCCGGGCACCGGCCGTACGGTTGCCGAGGAACTGGTCCATCTCGTCGCCACCATCGGCGAGAACATGAACCTGCGCCGCGCGCGCGTACTCTCGGTACCGCAGGGTGCGGTGGCGAGTTACGTGCATCAGGCGCTGAAGCCGGGCCTCGGCAAGATCGGCGTGCTGGTCGCCGTCGAAGGCGCGAGCGAAATTGCCGCGCTGGAGACGCTCGGCCGCCAGGTCGGCATGCACGTCGCGGCCACGCGCCCTGACGCGCTTGATACCAACTCGGTCGATCCGGCGGCGCTGGAGCGCGAGAAGGTGGTACTCTCCGAGCAAGCGCGCGCCTCGGGCAAGCCGGAAGCCATCATCGAGAAAATGGTCGAGGGCCGCATTCGCAAGTACTACGAGGAAGTGGTGCTGCTGGAGCAGGTCTGGGTGCATGACGGCGAGAGCCGGGTGAAAGCGGTGGTGCAGAAGGCCGGCGCCAAGCTCACCGGCTTCGCGCGGTTCCACCTCGGCGAAGGCATCGAGAAGGAAGTCGGCGATTTCGCGGCCGAGGTCGCGGCGACCGCCGGGCTCGCCAAGCCGTCGGCCTAAAAGCTGTCGCGTCTCTCTTGTTCAGGGCGGGCGGGGCCTTTACGGTGCCGTCCGCCCTGATCGTGCCCGCTCGCCGAGTCCCAGGGCAGCGGGGCGGGACGGTAAGTGGTGGCCACGGGGTTCGATGACAACAAAATATAAGCGCGTGCTGCTCAAAGTCTCCGGCGAGGCCCTGATGGGGCAGCGGGAGTTCGGGCTCGACAACGACACGCTCTCGGCGATCGCGGCCGATATCGGCGACGTCGTGGCGCTCGGCGCCGAGGTCAGCCTGGTGATCGGCGGCGGCAACATCTTCCGCGGGGTCTCGGTGGCGGCAACCGGGATGGACATCGCCCAGGCCCATTACATGGGCATGCTGGCGACCGTGATGAACGCGCTCGCCATGCAAGCGGCACTCGAAAAACGCGGCATCGCGACCCGGGTGCAGTCGGCCATTCCGATGGCCTCGGTGTGCGAGCCCTATATCCGCCGCCGTGCCATGCGGCACATGGAAAAGGGCAGGGTCGTGATTTTCGCCGCCGGCACCGGCAACCCGTTTTTCACCACCGATACAGGGGCCGCGCTGCGGGCGGTCGAGATGGGCTGCGACGCGCTGCTCAAGGGCACCCAGGTCGACGGCGTTTATTCCGCCGATCCGCGCAAGGTGGAGGGGGCGCAGCGGTTCGACGAGCTCACCTACCACGACGTACTTGCGCGCGACCTGAAGTTCATGGACGCGGCGGCCATCAGCCTGGCGCGCGAGAATGGCGTGCCGATCATCATCTTCAACATCCGCGCCCCCGGGGCCTTCGCCAAGGTGATGCGCGGCGAGGGCAAGTTCACCACCATCGTCGAGCCAAAATGAACCGACCCGCCGCTCGCGCGGCGTGGCCGCATCAGCGAAGAGGAGGGTTGCCGTGGCAACCGAGTTGAGCGAACTGAAACAGGACCTCACGCGGCGCATGGACGGCGCGGTGGAGACGCTGCGGCGCGAATTCGCGGGCCTGCGCACCGGGCGTGCCAGCCCGGCGCTGCTCGAGCCGGTGCGCGTCGAGGCCTATGGCGGCGAGGTTCCGCTCGCCCAGGTCGGCACCATCGCGGTACCGGAGGCGCGGATGCTCACCGTGCAGGTATGGGATCGCAGCCTGGTCAACAACGTGGTGAAGGCGATCCGCGACTTCGGCCTCGGGCTCAATCCCGGCGCCGACGGCCAGCTCGTCCGCGTGCCGATCCCGCAGCTCACCGGCGAGCGCCGCACCGAGCTTTCCAAAGCGGCGCATCGCTACGCCGAGGGGGCCAAGGTGGCCGTTCGGGGCGTGCGACGCGACGGGATGGAGCAGACCAAGGCGCTGGAGAAGAAGCACATCATCAGCCAGGACGACGAAAAGCGCTGGACCGACGATATCCAGAAGCTGACCGACTCCTACATCAAGAAGCTTGACGAAGTGCTCTTCGAGAAAGACAAGGAAATCAAGCAGGTCTGAGGACAACATGGTGACGGCAATCGCGCCGCAGACGACGGAGGCGGCCGGGCGGGAACCGGCTCCGGGCAACCGCGCGCTGCCGAGGCATGTCGCCATCATCATGGACGGCAATGGCCGCTGGGCCTCGGCACGCGGGCTGCCCCGCGTCGCCGGCCATCGTGCCGGGGTGCAGGCGGTGCGCCGCACCATCGAGACCGCCGCCGCGCTGGGTGTGGAATGGCTCACCCTCTATGCATTCTCCAGCGAAAACTGGCGCCGCCCGGCCAGTGAGGTGATGGATCTCACCGGGCTGCTGCGGCATTTTCTCAAAAGCGAGATCGCCGAGCTCAAGGCCAAGGGGGTGCGGCTGCGCTTCATCGGCGACCGCGCCCGTTTCGAGCAGGACATCCAGATCGACCTCGGCCTCGCCGAACGGGAGACCGCGCACAACACGCGGCTCAACCTGGTGCTCGCCCTGTCCTACGGCGCGCGGGCGGAAATCGCCGCGGCGGCGCGGGCGGTGGCGGAGGCCGCATTGGCTGGCAAGCTCGATCCCGCAGCGTTCGACGAGGCGACGTTCGCCGGCTACCTCTCCACGACAGGCATCCCCGACCCCGATCTCATCATCCGGACCTCCGGTGAGCAGCGGCTGTCCAATTTTCTGCTGTGGCAGTCCGCCTATGCCGAGCTGCTGTTCCTCGACATGATGTGGCCGGATTTTGGGCCTGAGCAATTCGAGGCCGCGCTCGCCGAATATGCCAGGCGCGAGCGCCGGTTCGGTGCTCGCCCTGGCTGAGCATTCCACGCAGCCGAGCGGTCGCTGGCGGGATCTCGGGGTGCGTGCCGCCTCGGCGGCGATCCTGTTGCCGGCGGCGCTGGTGTGCCTGTGGGCGGGTGGCGCCCTATGGACCGTGCTGGTGCTGATCGCCGGGCTGCTGATGATGCGCGAATGGCGGGCGATGGCGCGCAACTGGCCCTACTGGGCAAGCCTGCCGGCCGGGCTGCTGTGGATTTTACCCGCGGTGCTCAGCCTCGAATGGCTGCGGGCCCGCGAGCCGGGTGGGATGGGGAACGTGCTGTTCCTGCTCTGCGTCGTCTGGGCGAGCGATATCGGCGCCTACATGCTCGGCCGGCTGGTCGGCGGGCCGAAGCTGGCGCCATCGATCTCACCCGGCAAAACACGATCCGGCGCGGTGGGTGGGCTGCTCGCCGCGATCGGCGTGGGCGCGGCCGCGGCGGCGCTCGGTGACGGGGTGTTCGCGACATCGATGGCGATTGCGGCGGTGCTGGGGGTGATCTCCCAGGCCGGTGATTTGTTGGAATCGGCGGCCAAGCGACATTTCGGGGTGAAGGATTCGGGCAATCTGATCCCTGGCCATGGCGGATTGCTCGACCGGCTGGACGCGGTTCTGACCGTGGCGCCGGCGGCGGCGGCGCTCGTGCTGTGGCGCGGCGAGGTGCTGCGGCAATGAAGAGGGGGCGATGAAGACGGTCACCATTCTCGGCAGCACCGGCAGCGTCGGCACCCAGACAGCGAGCCTGCTGCAGGCCGCGCCCGAGCGCTTCCGGGTGCGGGCGCTGGTCGGCGGGCGCAATGTCGCGGTTTTGGCCGCGCAGGCCCGCGCGTTGGGCGCCGAATGGGCGGTGGTCGCTGATGCGGCACTGCATGGCGATCTCGTGGCGGCGCTCGCCGGCAGCGGCGTGCGCTGTGCCGCCGGGCGCGCGGCGGTGATCGAGGCGGCCGCGCTGCCGGTCGACTGGACGATGGCGGCGATCACCGGAGCGATTGGGCTGGAGCCGACGCTGGCGGCAATTCGCGGCGGCGGGGTGGTGGCGCTCGCCAACAAGGAGGCGCTGGTGTGTGCCGGCGAGGTGATGCTGGAGGCGGTGCGCGCCCATGGCGCCACCCTGCTGCCGGTCGATTCCGAGCATAACGCGATTTTTCAGGCCATGGCCGACGGCAATCACGGCGCGGTGGAGAAGATCATATTGACCGCCTCGGGAGGCCCGTTCCGCCTCGCCAGCCGCGAGGAGATGGCGCGTGCCGAACCGGCGGCGGCGCTCCGGCATCCGGTGTGGTCGATGGGCGCGAAAATCTCCATCGACAGCGCGACGATGATGAACAAGGGCCTTGAAGTGATCGAGGCCGCCCGGCTGTTCGGCTTGCCCGAGGCGCGTATCGGCGTGCTGGTGCATCCGCAATCCGTCATCCACGGCCTCGTCCACTACAGCGACGGCAGCGTGCTCGCCCAGCTTGGCAGCCCGGATATGCGGGTGCCGATCGCCCATACGCTGGCCTGGCCGGAGCGGCTTGCCACTGCCGCCCCGCGGCTCGACCTCGCGGCGATCGGGCGGCTCGATTTCGAGGCGCCCGACCTCGTGCGCTTCCCCGCGCTGCGCCTGGCCCGCGAGGCGTTGATCGCAGGCGGCGGGGCCCCGGCGATCCTGAGTGCCGCCAATGAAATCGCGGTCGAGGCGTTCCTCGCCGGACGTATCGGTTTTCTCGCAATCGCCGATATCGCCGCCGCCGCGCTCGATCGGCTCGGCGCACCCGACGCCGGCTCGCTCGAGGCAGTCCTCGCGCATGACGCCGCGGCGCGCGAACTCGCCGCCGATCTCTGCAACCAGCGCGCGCGTCCGGCGGCGTGAGTCAGCAAAAATTGGTGTTTCCTCAACGAGTCGTTTGCTTTCCGCTGCCCGATGCGCTACGCAGACGCGCGTCAAAAAACAAAAACCTTCCAAAATTTAATCTAAAAGGACGAAATCGTGCTTGATTTCCTGCCTGCTCTGCCGCGCTCGATCATCGCCTTTATCATCGTGCTCGGCATTCTGGTGTTCGTGCACGAATACGGCCACTACCTTGCCGCCCGTTGGCGCAAGGTGCATGTCGAAACCTTCTCGATCGGCTTCGGACGGGCGCTGTATTCCTGGCGCGACAGTCTCGGCACGGTGTGGAAGCTCGGTTGGGTGCCGCTCGGCGGTTACGTGAAGCTGCATGGCCAGGAGCGGCCGGAGGATGCCTCCGCCGAAACGCGGGCGAGTTGGCTGCCGGGACGCACCTTCCACGAGAAATCGGTGCTCTCGCGCGCGATCATCGTCGCCGCCGGCCCGATTGCCAATTTCGTGCTGGCGATCGTGCTCTATTTCGCGTTGTTCGCTGTCATCGGCATTCCGCGGACGCTGCCGGAGATCGGCGAAGTGCTGGCCGACTCGGCGGCACTGCGCGCCGGCGTGATGGCGGGCGACCGCATCACCGGGATCGACAACGTCGCCGTCGAGCGCTTCGAGGATGTGCAGCGGGTGATCCAGGCCAATGCCGGGCACCAGGTGGTCCTGCATGTCGAACGCGCCGGCGCGAAACTCGATTTGCCGATCACGCCAGACGCCTATACCGACGCGACCGGGCGCCGCCTTGGGAAGATGGGCGTGCGCGGCGGCCGATTGGAGTTCGTGCCGGTCTCGCTGACGGTGGCGGCGATGGCCGGCGTTGAGCAGACCTGGGACATCACGGTGCAGACGCTCGACGGGGTGTGGGGCATGATCAGCCAACGCCGATCGGGCGAGGATCTCGGCGGGCCGCTGCGCATCGCCCAGATGTCCGGCGAGGTGGCGAACCTCGGCTTCTCCAGCATGGTCTCCTTCATCGCGCTGCTCTCGGTCAATCTCGGGCTCATCAATCTCTTCCCGATTCCCGTGCTGGATGGCGGCCATCTGATGTTTTTCGCCGCCGAGGCTCTGCGCGGCCGCCCGTTGTCGACCCGGGCGCAGGAATACGGATATCGCGCAGGGTTTGCGTTGCTGATTGGGCTTTTCGTGTTTGCCACATGGAACGACCTCGGCCATATCGGCCTGTTTCGCTGGGTCGCCTCGCTGATCGGCTAACAGATCGGCGAAACCGCGGGAGGGCGGGTAGCGCGGGGCGCCGGGCGAGGCTATTCTCCGCCCCCCACGTGGACAGCCGCCTCGATCGGTGGGGCGGCGCTGCAATCAGGGGTATCTGCTTTGACTCGCATACGTGCAGCGCTGCTCGCCGCCATCTTCCTGCTCTTCGCCGGCCTCGCCGTGCCTTCGCCGGCGCAGGACGTGCCGATCCAGATCGCCCAGTTGCAAGGCGGGGTCATCGGGTCGATCCGCGTCGACGGCAACCAGCGCATCGAGGAGGGCACCATCCGCTCCTACATGGTGGTCCGCCCCGGCGATCCGTTCGATCCCGAGCAGCTTGACCGCAGCCTCAAGACGCTGTTCGCCACCGGATTGTTCAGCGACGTCGCGCTGAAGCGCGAGGGCAGCGTGCTGGTGGTGAAGGTCGCGGAATTCCCGATCGTCAACCGCATCGCCTTCGAGGGGAACAAGCAGGTCTCCGACGAATCGCTGCGTCCGGAGGTGCAGCTTCGCGCCCGCGCGGTGTTCTCCACCGCGGTCG
>JAPLOH010000042.1:0-8949 GCA_026400845.1 Alphaproteobacteria bacterium | reverse complement strand
CGCATGCTCGACCTCTACGCGCGGCGTGGCCGCTATGCGGTGCGCATAGAGCCGAAGATCATCAATCTCGACCAGAACCGCGTCGACGTGGTGTTCGAGATCGACGAGGGGCCGAGCACGCTGACCGCGAAGATCGTCTTCGTCGGCAACAAGGCGTTCAGCGAAAGCAAGCTCGGTGACATCATCGCCTCGCGCGAGCAGGCCTGGTGGCGGTTCCTGTCCTCCTCGGACAGCTTCGACCCTGATCGGGTGAACTACGACAAGGAGCAACTGCGCAAGTTCTACCTCTCGAAGGGCTATGCCGACGTCGAGATCACCGGCGCCACCGCTGAGCTGACGCCCGACCGCAGTGCCTTCTTCATCACCTATACGATCAACGAGGGGGAGCGCTACGCGGTCTCCAAGACCGGCCTCAACGTGACGCTGAAGGGTGTCACCGCCGAGTCGCTGAATTCCCTTTTGCCGTTCGATGTGGGTGACTGGTACGACGGTGACGCCGTCGAACGCGCCACCCAGGCGCTTGCCGAGGAGTTGCAGGGCCGCGGCTTCCCCTTCGTCGACGTAAGGCCCCGGGTGCCACGGGACCGTGCGAAACGCAGCATCGAGGTGATGTTCGACGTCTCCGAGGGGCCGCACGTCTTCATCGAGCGGATCGACATTGTCGGCAACCAGCGCACGATGGACAAGGTAGTCCGCCGCGAGTTCCGCGTTGCCGAGGGCGATCCGCTGAACGCCTCGCTCGTGCGGTTGTCGCGTCAGCGGATCGATGATCTCGAATATTTCAACAAGGTCGATATCCAGTCCCAGCCGGGCTCGGCGCCGGACAAGATTGTGGTGAACACCCTCATCGAGGAGAAGGCGACCGGCCAGTTCAGCATCGGCGGTGGCTATTCGACCGATATTGGCGCGTTGGCCACGGTCGGCCTGCGCGAGAAGAACATGGTCGGCTCCGGCATCGATGGCTCCATTAGCACCATCCTCGCCCAAAAGCAGACCCAGGTGAACCTCGGGCTGACCGACCCCTATTTCCTCGACCGCAACATGGTCGCCGGTGTCGATCTGTTCCACGTCATCCAGAACAACCGGGATATCGCCGATTACCGCGAACGGCGGACGGGTATTTCCTTGCGGGTCGGCTATCAGTTCAGCGAGCATCTCCGCCAGCTGCTGACCTACTCTCTCATTCAGCGCTACGTCTACGAGGTCGGTTCGTTCGCCTCGCTCTACGTCGTCGACTCGAAGGGCACCTCGGTGCTCTCGCAGCTCGGCCAGACCCTCACGCTTGACTATCGCGACAGCCGGGTCGACCCGCATCGCGGCTGGGTGGCACGCCTGGCCACCGACTATGCCGGCCTCGGCGGCGACGTGAACTATGTCCGCACCAAGCTCGACGCCTCCATCTACCTCCCGCTGGAACGCATCCTCGGTGACAGTGACTGGGTGCTGGCGATCATGGGCACCATCGGCAATATGTACACGATCGGGAACAAGGAGCGGATCATCGATCGCTTCTTCCTTGGCGGCGACAATTTGCGCGGCTTCCAGACCGGCGGCGTCGGCCCGCACACCACGACCGGGAGCAACGACAGCATCGGCGGCCGCGTGCTGTGGACGCAGTCGACCGAGCTGCGTTTCCCCCTGCCGGTCTCGGCCGATCTCGGGATCGTTGGGCGCGTGTTTGCTGACGTCGGCGCGCTGTCGCAGCTACGCAAGCTGACCGTGAACGGCGCTGCGGTGCCGGTGACCAATGATGGGTCGCCACGCGCCTCGGTCGGCTTCGGCTTTTCATGGAAAACGCCCCTCGGGCTGATGAACCTGGACATCGCCCAGCCGCTGATCAAGAAGCCGTATGACGAGACGCAACTGTTCCGCATTGGTTTCGGCACGAGGTTCTGACCCACATGAAGCGTTTTCTTTCCGCCCTCGCCGCAGCGGCGATGGGCCTCGCGGTTGTCGCCGGTTCGGCGGCAGCGCAGGACTACTTCATCCCCGGACAGCGCCCCGGCCAGCCCGGCGGCGCGCAGCCCGGTGCCGGGCGTCCGGCGCCCGCGCCGGGTCGGCCGGCCGCGGCGCCTGCCCCGGCGCGCCCCAATTCGCAGGCGCCCTCGCAGTTGCAGCAGGACGCTGATGGCCAGGCGCCGATCCAGGCGCCGATGCCGCCGGTGCCCGAACTCCCTGCCCTGCCGCGCAGTGCGGCACCCCCGGCCGCCGTGATCGGGATCATCGGCGTGCCGGAGGTGATGCGGGCATCGTCCGCCGCCCAGCAGGTCGATAAGGTGATCGGCGAGCGCCGCGAAAAACTCAACGACGAGGCGCAGAAGGAGCAGCAGGCATGGCGTGACCTGCAACAGGCGCTTGCCTCGCAGCGGGCAACGCTGTCGCCCGAGCAGATCCGCACCCGCGAGAAGGAATTGCAGGACCGCATCACCAACGCGCAACGCAGCTTCCAGAACCGCAACCGCATCGTCCAGGAGGCGGCACAGTACGGGCTCAACCAGATCCAGGCCTCGCTCATCGCGGTGATCCGTCAGGTGGCCGAAAGCCGGGGCATCAACCTCGTGCTGCATCGCGCCCAGGTCGCGCTCAACATGAACGAGTTCGACATCTCCGATCAGGTGGCGGAGCAGCTGAACCGGCTGATCCCGACGGTGGTGATCCCGCCCGAGGGAGTTTCCCCGAACGCACAACCGGCGACCCCCTCGGCTGCGTCCCCGGCCGCGCCCAAGAAGCCCTAGATGACCGGCGACGCCCGGTTCTTCGCCCGCACCGGGCCGCACGCGTTGTCGGCAGTGGCCGCGGCCGCCGGCGGTGTGGCGGAGGGGGAGAAGCTCATGCTCACCGGGATCGCGCCGTTGCAGACGGCGGGGCCGGAGGAGTTGAGCTTCCTCGACAATCGCCGCTATCTGGCCGCGCTGCGGCAGACCCGCGCCGGGGCGGTGATCGTGCATCCCGATCTCGCGGCTCAGGTTCCGTCCGGCACGCGGGCGATCGTCACCAAGGAACCCTACCTCGGCTGGGCCCGCGCGGCGTGCCTGTTCTTCCCGCCTCCCCCGACCAGACCCGGCGTGCACCCCACCGCGGTGATCGAGCCGGGCGCCAGCGTCGACCCTAGCGCCGAGATCGGCCCTCTCGCGGTGATCGGCGAGGCGGCCGAGATCGGCCCGCGCTGCCGTATCGGGGCCAGCGCGGTGATCGGCGCCGGCACGGTGCTGGGTGCGGATTGCCGGATCGGACCGCTCGCCAGCGTGACCCATGCAAGGCTCGGCGCTCGCGTCTACGTCTATCCCGGCGCCCGCATCGGCCAGGAGGGCTTCGGCTTCGCGATCGGCCCGGCGGGACCCGAAACGGTGCCACAACTCGGTATGGTGCTCATTGGCGATGACGTCGAGATCGGCGCCAATAGCTGCGTCGACCGTGGCTCGGCGCAGGATACCGTGATCGGCCCGGGCTGCCGGCTCGATAATCTGGTGCAGATCGGCCACAACGTCCGGCTCGGGCGCTGCTGCGTGGTGGTCGCCCAGGTCGGCATTGCCGGCTCGGCGACGATCGAGGATTTCGTGATGATTGGCGGCCAGGTCGCTATCGTGGGTCACAGCACCATCGGCCGCGGCGCGCGGATCGGCGCCCAGGCCGGCGTGATCGGCGACATACCGGCCGGTCAGGAATGGATCGGCAGCCCGGCGATGCCGGCCCGCGAGATGTTCCGCCAATTCGCGCTCGTCAAGCGGCTGACAGCGCGCAAACGAACCTCGCCGGAAACGGCAAACCAAGCAGGGGAACCATGACCGAGGCTATCAGAACAACTCCCGGGACCGGGATACTTGACATCAACCGCATTTTGAAGCGGTTGCCGCATCGCTATCCCTTCGTGCTGATCGACCGGGTGATCGAGCATGTGCAGGGCCAAAGCGCGGTCTGCATCAAGAACGTCACCATCAACGAGCCGTTCTTCCAGGGGCATTTTCCGGGTAACCCGATCATGCCGGGCGTGCTGATCGTCGAGGCGATCTGCCAGGCCGCGGCCGTTGTCGCGATGGATCAGGGTGACGTCGATCGCGGCGTCGAAGCGAGCGTGTTGTTCATGTCGATCGACGGGGCGAAGTTCCGCCGCCCGGTGATCCCCGGCGACCAGTTGCACATTGCGGTAAACAAGGAGCGCAAACACGGCAAGATCTGGCGCTTCAGCGGTGCCGCCACGGTGGACGGTGTGAGGGTCGCGGAGGCAACCATCACCGCGATGGTTATCATGCCGCCGGCCGACCAGGCGCCGAAGTCGCAGTGACGCGCATTCACCCAACCGCCGTCATCGCGCCCGGTGCCGTGATTGGTGCCGGCGCCGAGATCGGTCCGTTCTGTACCATTGGCCCGGATGTACGCATCGGCGAGGGCGTACGCCTCGTCAGCCATGTCGTGGTCGACGGGCATACCGAGATCGGCGAGGGCGCGCAGCTTTTCCCGTTCTGCACCGTTGGCCTGGCGCCGCAGGATCTCAAATACAAGGGCGAACCCACGCGCACCCAGGTGGGGGCACGAACGCTGATCCGCGAGCACGTCACCATCCATCGCGGAACCGCCACCGGTGTCGGCGTGACCACGGTGGGCAATGACTGCATGGTGATGGCCGTCGTCCATGTCGCGCATGACTGCCAGATCGGCAATGGGGTGATCATCGCCAACAACGTCGTCATGGGCGGCCACGTGACGATCGACGACAACGCGGTGATCGGCGGCTCGGCGGCGATCCATCAGTTCGTCCATATCGGCCGGGCGGCGATGATCGGCGGCGTCTCGGGGGTGGGCGGCGACGTGGTGCCCTTCGGCTTCGTGATCGGCAATCACGGGCGGTTGAGCGGCCTCAACGTCATCGGCCTGCGCCGGCGCGGCTACTCGCACAGCCAGATCCATGTGATCCGGGCGGCCTTCAAGGAATTGTTCTGGGGCGACGGCGTGCAGGCCAACCGGGTCGTCGAGGTGAAGGCGCGGTTCGGCGACGAACCGCTGGTGGCCGAGATTCTCACCTTCATGGCGACGCCGAGCCGGCGCGGCATGATCAGGGCCAGTCGGACGGCCAGCGAAGACGGCGAGGCGTGAGCGCCGGCTCGCCCCTCGGCATCCTCGCAGGCGGCGGGCTTTTGCCCGGCCGGGTCGCGGCGGCGGCGGTGGCGGCGGGGCGCACCGTGTTCATCGTCGGGCTTGAGGGCTTCGCTGAAAAGCCGGTGCTCGCCCCCTATCCCCATGATTTCACGCGCATTGGCGCGGCCGGGCGGGTGATTGAGTTGTTGCGCGCCAATGGATGCAAAGATGTTGTGCTGATCGGGACGGTCCGTCGCCCGTCGATCTTCGATCTCCGGCCGGACGGCTACGCCCTCAAGCTGATCGGCCGCGTCGGCCGCTCGGTGTTCGGTAGCGGCGATGACACGCTGCTGGCCGCCGTGGTGAAGGTGCTCGGCGAGGAGGGGTTCCGCGTCGTCGGCGCCCATGAGGTGATGACCCAGGCGCTGGCGCCGCGCGGCGTGCTCGGCGCGGTTGCGCCCGATACCGCGGCGATGGGCGACATCGCCCGCGGCGTCGCGGTGGCGCGCGCGCTTGGTGGCGTCGATGTCGGCCAGGGCTGCGTGGTGCAAAGCGGGTTGGTGTTGGCCGTCGAGGCGATCGAGGGGACCGACGCCATGCTCGCCCGCGCCGGCACGCTGCGGCGCGGCGGCCCCGGCGGGGTGCTGGTGAAGATCGCCAAGCCCGGCCAGGAGCGCCGTGCCGATCTGCCGACCATCGGCCCGGTAACCATCGCCAACGCCGCCGCCGCCGGGTTGCGCGGTGTCGCCTTCGAGGCCGGGGGGGCGCTGCTGGCCGAGCGCGAGGCCAGCGTGGCCGCCGCCGATCGGGCCGGGCTGTTCATCATCGGCATCGACCCCACGGAGTTCTGAACCACGGTTGGCGCGAGCCGGCGGCGGGGCTATCCTTCGGCAAAACACGGAGGACGGCACATGCGCATCGGCGCGGCGATGTTTTTCACCGACTACTCGATGCGTCCGGGCGAACTGGCCCGCGCCTTGGAAGACCGCGGCTTCGACAGCGTGTGGTCGCCCGAGCACTCCCACATCCCGGTCTCGCGCGCCTCGCCTTTCCCCTCCGGCGGCGATCTGCCGAAGCAGTATTATGACGTGATGGACCCCTTCGTCGCCCTCACCGCGGCGGCGGCGGCGACCACTACGTTGAAAATCGGCACCGGTGTCTGCCTGGTCGCCCAGCGCGACCCGATCCAGACCGCCAAGCAGGTCGCCTCGCTTGACGTCATTTCCGACGGACGCTTCCTGTTCGGCGTCGGCGATGGCTGGAACGCCGAGGAAATGGCCGATCACGGCACGCCCTTCACGGCGCGGCACAAGATCGCCCGCGAGCGCATCGAGGCGATGAAGGAGATCTGGACCCGCTCGAAAGCCGAGTATCACGGCGAGCACGTCAATTTCGACCCGATGATGACCTGGCCCAAGCCGGCGCAAAAACCCTACCCGCCGATCCTCGTCGGTGGCGCCTTCCCCTACGGCGCGCGGCGCGCCATCCGCTACGGCGATGGCTGGATGCCGCATCGCAAGCGGCCGACCTACCCGGACGTCGCGGCATTCATCCCGCAGTTCCGCGCCATGGTGGCGGAGGCCGGGCGCGATCCGGCCGCGGTGCCGGTGAGCATCTGGGGCGCGCCGGAGGATATCGCGATCCTGGAGCGGGACCGTGCGTCGGGCGTCGAACGCATCATCGTCAGCCTCGCCAGCGCCAAGGCGGACAGCATACTGCCGGAGCTTGACCGCTGGGCGGCGCTGATCGCCCGTCTGGGGTGAAGAAATCCCCGGGCAAATCCTGACAGCGTCAGGATTTGCCCGGGAGAGTGTCGGTCAGACGAACTTTATGTCCCCGGCCAGCGGGATCGCGCCGTTCGAGAAGCTGATGAACTCCTGCGCGCCGGCGGCCCCGTTGGTGACCTGCCATATGTTCGTCGCCCCGACTTCAATGAAGGTCGAGCCCGGGGCGTAGCCGGCAAATTGCAGTTTGTCGGTTCCGGGAACGAAGTCGCTGATTGCGTCGCCGTTGGCCTGGCCGATCAGGAACTTGAATGTGTCGGCCCCACCGCCACCGGTGAGCACGTCACTCCCGGCGCCGCCATCCAGAACGTCCTTGCCGCCGAGGCCCATGACTGTGTTGGCGAATTCGTTGCCGGTCAACGTCAGGCCGGCGCCGCCGGCATTGCCGTTGAGGAACTCGACCGCGACGCCAGCGGCCAGGGCGTAGCTGACGCTGGCAAAGACGCTATCGGAACCCCCGCCACCCGCCTCGATCACCACGTCGGCGGCATTGTCGACGTAGAAGGTGTCGTTGCCGTTTCCGCCGTCCATCGTGTCGACGCCAGTACCGCCGTTGATCGTATCGTCGCCTTCCCCACCGATGAACACATCGTTCCCTGCGAGCCCGGTGAGGATGTCATTGCCGGTTCCGCCATAGATGCCGCCATTGTTGCCCGTCGCGTTGCCGGTGAACTCCAGCGCCTCGATATCGGCGTTCAGGTATATCCATGCCCCGGTGGTCACGTCAGGGATGCCGGTGCCGATGTTGCCGGCTAGTCCTCCAGAGAACGCGGCGTTGGTGTTGGCCGAGGCGTCGATCACGATGGTGTCGGTGCCGCCGCCGCCCGAGAGCGTGTAGGTTCCGCCCGGGATGGCGTAGACGCCGCCGATACGGTCATTGCCGGCGCCGCCCTTGAGGTCGCCGGTCGCCTCGACATTGCGGACCCAGCCATACGCAGCGCCACCGGAGGTGATATCGTAGGTGTGGCCGGGCACGCCGAGATTCACCAGATTGACGTCACCGAGTTGATCGGAGAAGTCGAAGCCCGAAGTGTCCATGCCGTCGCCGCCGTCGATCTCGTTGGCACCGGTTCCGCCGTGGAAGGTATCATTGCCGACCAACCCAGTGAGGATATCGTTGCCAGTACCACCATACACGCCGGCAACGCCGAACCCGTGGCCAGTTGCGTTGCCGGTGAATTCCAGCGCCTCGATATCGGCGTTCAAGTAGAAGTGCGCCCCGGTGGACTCGTCATAAATATCGGAAATACCGGCAAGCCCGCCGGCGAAGAAGGCGTTCAGGTTCTCCGAGGCGTCGATCACGATGGTGTCGGTGCCAGCGCCGCCTGCGAGGTGATAGCTTACGCCCGGGATGGAGTAGACGCCGCCGATGCGATCATTGCCAGCCCCGCCCCTGAGGTCGCCGGTCGCCTCGATATTGCGGACATAGCCGTATGCGTCGCCGTCCACTGTGACATGGTAGGTGGTGCCGGGCACGCCGAGATTCACCAGATTGACGTCACCGACCTGATCGGAAAAATCGAAGCCCGAGGTGTCGGTGCCGTCACCGCCGTCGATCTTGTTAAGCCCGGTGCCGCCGTGGAACACGTCGTTGCCGCCGAGCCCGGTGAGGATGTCATTGCCGGTGCCGCCATAGACCCCACCACTGCCGTAGGCGTTACCGGTCGCATTCCCGGTGAATTCCAGCGCCTCGACATCGGCGTTCAGATAGAAATGCGCCCCGGTGTTCTGGTCATAGATGTCGGAGTAGCCGGCAAGGCCACCACCGAAAGCGGCGTTGAGGTTGGCCGAGGCGTCGATCACGATGGTGTCGGTGCCGGCGCCGCCCGAGAGGAAGTAGGTCGCGCCGGGGATGGTGTAGACGCCGCTGATGCGCTCATTGCCAGCCCCGCCCCTGAGGTCGCCGGTCGACTCGATATTGCGGACATAGCCGTATCCGACGCCATCCACGGTGACATGGTAGGTGGTGCCCTGCACGCCGAGGTTCACCAGATTGACATCGCCGACCTGATCGGAAAAATCGAAGCCCGCGGTGTCGGTGCCATCGCCGCCGTCGATCTTGTTGAGTCCGGTGCCGCCGTGGAACACATCA
>JAPLOH010000322.1 GCA_026400845.1 Alphaproteobacteria bacterium | reverse complement strand
GGCGGCCAGCCAGCAAGGCTGTGCCAGCATAGACGGGATCACCCAGGGCTTTTTCCACAGGTCGCGCTTCGCCCGATAACAGGCGCTGATCAATAGAAGCCAGCCCTTGCACCACGGTGCCATCCACCGGGATTATGTCACCAGCGCTGACAACCAGCACATCCCCCAGCTTCAATTCGGCGAAAGGCGCTTCAACTTCCACCCCATCCAACAGGCGCCAGACGGTGCGGGTCTGTTCGCCAAGCATCGTGCGCAGGGCCTGCTCGGTATTATCTTCCGTCATAGCCATCAATTTATGACCCGTGTAATAGGTCAGGCTGGCCAGCGCGCTCGCCAGGGCCGCATCGCGCGAGGCCGCGATGCGGCCCCAGAGGTCGAGCTCCCAGCTCACCGCGGGGCCGAGCTGATAGCTGCGGGTCTCGATGTTCTTGCCGGTGATGCCGCCGATCTTGCGCGCCGTGGCGCGGTTCCAGGACGCATCGGCGGAGGCGCTGACGCTCGGCAGCAGGGCGGCACCCGAGAGCGCCAGTTGCGCGTCCGCCTGGCGGACGCGGGCGGCGGCGGCGGCGATGTCGAGATTGGCGGCGCGGGCATCGGCGATCAGCGTGTCGAGTTCGGCCGAGCCGAAGCCCTTCCACCAGCCCGCAGCCGGCCATGCGGCCTCGCCGCTGGCCGCCGTGGCCCGATAGGTCTCCGGCAGATCGGCCATCGGCATCGGCGCATCCTCCCCCGCCGCGCAGGCGGCGAGGGCGAGCAATGCTGCGAGAATGACGGGCGGGGCGGCGGGCAGGCGCATGGGGTCCTTCGGAGGGTTCGGAGCCATGCTGTTAGCACACTCCAAAAAAAGCGCCGACCGCGCCGGCGCATAGCGCCGTTTATATACCCCTCTACCCGTTAGGCTCGGCAGGCTGAGCCTAACGGGTAGAGGGGTATATAAACGGCGTTTTGATCGGCGTCAATGGATTTATTTCTGTTATTATGCGTTAATAGGCTATTTAACCCCATTCACCTGAACGAAGACCTGTGTTGGACTCCGGTGGCGCTTAGCGCCACCGATCCTGCCGGGGAGCCACCCATGCCCGCTGCCACGCCGGCCGCGGGCCGGCGCCTGGGGTCAACCGGACGCTGCCGAGACCCCGTTATAGGTCGCCCCCCGGCCGCCGTCCCTTGCCTGGCAATTACGCTTCGGACAGGCCGCGGAAGCGGCGATGTGGCCGGGCGATTTGTTGACCCATCGCAATCTGCGACCGGCGCCACGAACCCGCTTGCGCGTGCAGGCCTGATATGCAAATGAGCGCGGCATTACCAAAACATGCAGGGAGACGCCTGGGGTGTCCGACACCATCCTGGCTACCACAGGGCTGACGAAAGAGTTCCGCGGGTTTGTTGCCGTCAATGACGTCAGCCTCACCGTGCGCACCGGCACGATCCATGCCCTGATCGGCCCCAACGGGGCCGGCAAGACGACCTGCTTCAACCTGTTGACCAAATTCCTGCCGCCGACCCGCGGGCGGATCAGCTTCAAGGGCCAGGACATCACCGGCCTGAAACCGGCCGACATCGCCCGCCGTGGCCTGGTGCGCTCCTTTCAGATCTCGGCGGTGTTCGCCCATCTCACCGCCCTGGTGAACGTGCGCCTCGCGCTGCAACGCGCGCGCGGCGGCAGCTTCGATTTCTGGCGCTCGGAGGAGGTGCTCCACGTCTATGACGACCGCGCCCGCGAATTGCTCGATGACGTCGGGCTGTCCGACTATGTCGATACCCCCGCCGTCGAGCTTCCCTACGGCCGCAAGCGGGCGCTCGAGATCGCCACCACCCTGGCGCTCGAACCCGAGATGCTGCTGCTCGACGAGCCGACCGCGGGGATGGCGCATGAGGATGTCGATCGCATCGTCCAGCTCATCCGCCGCATCCGCACCGGGCGCACCATCCTGATGGTCGAGCACAACCTCTCCGTGGTGGAAGGCCTGTGCGACACCATCACCGTGCTCGCCCGCGGCCAGATCCTGGCCGAGGGGGATTACGCCGAGGTCTCCCGCAACAAGGACGTGGTGGCCGCCTATCTGGGGACAGCCGATGCTTGAAGCCCCGATGCTCAAAGTAGCCGGCCTCAACGCCTGGTACGGCGAAAGCCACATCCTGCACGGCGTCGATTTCAACGTGCGCGCGGGCGAGGTGGTCACGCTGCTGGGCCGCAACGGCGCCGGCAAGACCACCACCATGAAATCCATCATGGGGCTCGTCCCCCGCCGCGAAGGCAGCATCCAGTTCAAGGGCCAGGAGACGGTGAACCTGCGCTCCGACACCATCGCGCGCGCCGGCATCGCGCTGTGTCCGGAGGAGCGCGGCATTTTCGCCTCCCTCAGCGTCACCGAGAACCTCATGCTGCCCCCGGTGATCGCGCCGGGCGGGCTCGATATCGCCACCATCCACGCGCTGTTCCCCAACCTCAAGGAGCGCGCCAACAGCCAGGGCACCAAGCTGTCGGGCGGCGAGCAGCAGATGCTGGCGATCGCGCGCATCCTGCGCACCGGCGCCAAGCTGCTGCTGCTCGATGAGCCGACCGAGGGGCTCGCCCCCGTCATCGTCCAGCAGATCGGCCGCACCATCCGCGAGATCAAGCAGCGCGGCTACACGGTGTTGCTGGTGGAGCAGAACTTCCGCTTCGCCGCCACCGTGGCGGACCGGCACTACGTGATGGAGCATGGCCGCGTGATCGACATGATCCCCAACGACCAGTTGTCCGCCAACATGGACAAGCTGCACGACTATCTCGGCGTATAGCCGCAACCCAGAGGAGACCGACGATGACGATATCCCGCCGCGCCCTGATCGGCACCGCCGCCGCCGCCACCGCTCTGCCGCTCGCCGCCCGCGCCCAAAGCCCGACCATCAGGATCGGCGTGCTGACCGACCTTTCCGGCCCCTACCAGGACATCGCCGGCGTGGTCTCCGGCCACGCCACGCGCCAGGCGGTGGAGGAATTCGCCTCCAAGGGCTTCAACGTCGAGGTGCTGGTGGCCGACCACCAGAACAAGTCCGACGTCGGCGTCGCGGTTTCGCGCCAGTGGATCGACCGGGACGGGGTGGACGTGATCATCGATCTCGCCAATTCCGCCGTCTCGCTGGCGGTCTCGGGCGTGTGCAAGGAGAAGAACAAGGTCTGCATCGCCACCGGCGCGGCGACCTCCGATCTCACCGGCAAGGCCTGCAATCCCAACACCATCCACTGGGTCTACGACACCTACATGCTCGCCCGCTCCACCGGCGGCGCCATGGCCAAGGCCGGCGGCGACACCTGGTTCTTCATCACCGCCGACTACGCCTTCGGCCACGCGCTGACCCGCGACGTCAGCGGCTTCGTCACCGCGGCCGGCGGCAAGGTGCTGGGCGACGTGCGCACCCCGTTCCCCGGCACCACCGACTTCTCCTCCTTCCTGCTCCAGGCCCAGGCGAGCAAGGCCAAGGTGGTCGGGCTTTCGAACGCCGGGGCGGATACCATCAACTCCATCAAGCAGGCGCGCGAATTCGGCATCACCCAGAAGCTCGGCGGGCTGCTGGTGTTCCTGTCGGACGTCCATTCGCTCGGCCTCGATGTCTGCCAGGGCCTGGTGCTGTCGGAGAGCTTCTACTGGGACCTCAACGACCGCACGCGCGCCTTCTCCGAGCGCCTCAAGCCGAAGGCGCCGACCAAGCGGCCGACCATGGTGCAGGCCGGCAACTACGCCTCGATCCTGCATTACCTCAAGGTCGCCAACGCCATGGGCGCCGCCGAGGCCAAGAAGGACGGCGCGGCCACGGTGGCCCGCATGAAGGCGACGCCGACCGAGGATGACTGCTTCGGCGCCGGCTCCATCCGCGCCGACGGCCGCAAGATCCATCCCTGCTACCTCTTCGAGGTCAAGAAGCCGGCCGAAAGCAAGGGCCCGTGGGACTACTACAAGCTGCTCGCCACCACCCCCGCCGAGGAGGCCTTCCGCCCCCTCAAGGATGGCGGCTGCGCGATGGTGAACGCGTGATGGTCCATCCGTCGGCGCTGAACCGCCGTTCGCTGCTGACCGGGACGGCCGCACTCGCGGCCGCCACCGCGCTGCCGGGCCGCGCCCGGGCGCAGAAGCCGGTGATCCGCATCGGCGTGCTGACCGATCTTGCCGGGCTCTACCAGGACATCGTCGGCCCGGTCGCCGTCGAGGCGGCGAAGCTCGCGGTGGACGACTATGGCCTCGCCTCCAAGGGCTACACCGTCGAGGTGCTGGTCGCCGACCACCAGAACAAGCCCGACGTCGGCGCCGGGCTGGCGCGCCAGTGGTACGACCGCGACGGGGTGGACGTGATCGTCGAGGGCGGCAGCTCGGGCGTCGCACTCGCCGTCTCAGCCGTCGCCAAGGACAAGAACAAGGTCTACCTCACCTCGGGGCCGGCGACGTCGGACCTCACGGGCAAGCTGTGCAACGCCAACACGGTGCACTGGGCCTATGACACCTACATGCTCGGCCGCTCCACCGGCGGCGCGCTGGCGGCCTCGGGCGGCGACCCCTGGTTCTTCATCACCGCCGACTACGCCTTCGGCCACGCACTTCAGCGCGACGTCTCCGGCTTCGTCACCGCCGCCGGCGGCAAGGTGCTGGGCCATATCGCCACCCCCTTCCCGGCAACCACCGATTTCTCATCTTTTCTGCTCCAGGCCCAGGCGAGCGGCGCCAAGGTGATCGGCCTGGCCAATGCCGGCGGCGACACCATCAACTGCATCAAGCAGGCCAAGGAGTTCGGCATCAAGCAGACCCTCGGCGGGCTGCTGGTGTTCATCTCCGACATCCATTCCCTCGGCCTCGAAGTGGCGCAGGGGCTGGCCTGCACCGAGAGCTTCTACTGGGACCTCAACGACCGCACGCGGGCCTTCTCGGCCCGGCTGCGCAAGCGGGTGCCGGAGCGGCGCGCCGGCATGGCCCAGGCCGGGCCCTATTCGGCGGTGACGCACTATCTCAAGGGCGTGGATGCCATGGGGGTCGCCGAGATCAAGAAAGACGGCGCGGCCACCATCGCCCGCCTCAAGGCGATCCCGACCGATGACGATTGCTTCGGCCCCGGCAGCATCCGCCAGGACGGCCGCAAGATGCACCCGTCCTATCTCTTCAAGGTGAAGAAGCCCTCCGAGAGCAAGGGGCCGTGGGACTACTACAACGTGATCGCCACCACGCCCTCCGAGCAGGCGTTCCGCCCGCTCAACGACGGCGGATGTTCGCTCGTCAAGACCTGATCCAACCGACCCGAAGGAAGACATTCTTTATGATACTCAGTCGCCGCAGCCTGCTCGCCACCACCGCCGCCGGTGCCAGCCTTCCTTTGTTCGGGCACCGCGCCCGCGCGCAGGCCAACACCATCAAGATCGGCGTGATGAACGACCAGTCCGGCCCCTACCGCGACACCGGCGGCACCTCCTCGGTGGCGGCGGTGCAGATGGCGGTGGAGGAGTTCGCCTCCAAGGGCTTCAAGGTCGAAGTCATCTCCGCCGACCACCAGAACAAGCCCGACCTCGGCACCCAGCTCGCCAGCCAGTGGTATGACCGCGACGGCGTGGACGTCATCATGGACGTGCCGACCTCCTCGGTCGGCCTCGCGGTGGCCGGGGTGGCCAAGGCGAAAAACAAGCTGCACCTCAACATCGGCTCCGCCTCGGCCGAGCTCTCCAACGGCGCCTGCGCGCCGAGCGTGATCCACTACATCTACGACACCTACATGCTGGCCAAGTCCACCGGCGGCGCCACCGTGAAGTCGGGCGGCGACAGCTGGTTCTTCATCACCGCCGACTACGCCTTCGGCAAGCAGCTCCAGGCCGATACCTCGGCGATGGTGCTGGCCTCCGGCGGCAAGGTGGCGGGCTCGGTGGCCTATCCGTTCCCCGGCACCACCGATTTCTCGTCCTTCCTGCTCCAGGCACAGGCGAGCGGCGCCAAGGTGCTCGGCCTGGCGAATGCCGGCGGTGACACGGTGAACTCCGTGAAGCAGGCCAAGGAATTCGGCATCACCATCCGCATCGCCACCATGCTGATGTTCATCACCGACGTGCACGCCCTCGGGCTTGACGTCGCCCAGGGCCTGACGCTCACCGAGAGCTTCTACTGGGACATGAACGACAAGACGCGCGCCTTCACCAAGCGCTTCCTGCCGCGCTCGCCCAACAACTACCCGAACATGATCCACGCCGGGAACTACTCGGCCGCCCTGCACTTCCTCAAGGCGGTCGCCGACATGGGCCTGCCGGCCGCCAAGGCCAACGGCACCGCGATCGCCGACCGCATGAAGGCGATGCCGGTGGCCGATGATGCCTTCCAGGGCTCCATCCGCAAGGACGGCCGCGGCATGTTCCCCGCCTATTTGTTCCAGGTGAAGAAGCCCTCCGAGAGCAAGGGCAAGTGGGACTACTACAACCAGCTCCAGACCACCTCGGCCGAGGACGCCTACAAGCCGCTCTCGGCGAGCACCTGCTCCTACATCAAGGCCTGAGGACTCCGGCAGCCCCCATGTTCATGATTCTCGGCTACCCGGCGCCCCTGATGTTCGGCCAGCTTCTGCTGGGCCTGATCAACGGCGCCTTCTTCGCGCTCCTCTCGCTGGGCCTCGCCGTGATTTTCGGCATGCTCAACATCGTGAACTTCGCCCATGGGGCGTTGTTCATGCTGGGCGCGTTCGTGGCCTGGGGGCTGCTGAACTTCCTCGGCGTCAACTACTGGGTCGCGCTGCTGCTGGCGCCCCTGATTGTCGGCTTCTTCGGCGTGTTGCTGGAGAAGACGCTGATTTCGCGGCTCTACAAGCTCGACCATCTCTACGGCCTGCTGCTCACTTTCGGCCTCGCGCTGGTCATCGAGGGGCTGGCGCGCAACGAGTTCGGCTCCTCCGGCGTGCCCTACCCGATCCCCTCGCAGTTGCAGGGGGCGATGAACCTCGGCTTCATGTTCATGCCGATCTATCGCGGCTGGGTGGTGCTGGCGTCGGCCATCATGTGCCTGATCACCTGGCTGATCATCGAGAAAACCTCGATCGGCGCGACGCTGCGCGCGGCGACCGAGAACGCGCCTTTGGTGCAGGCCTTCGGCATCAACGTGCCGCGGATGATCACCCTCACCTACGCCGGCGGCGTGGCGCTCGCCGCCTTTGCCGGCGTGCTGGCGGCGCCGATCTACTCGGTGAACCCCAATATGGGCGCCAACTTCATCATCACCGTGTTCGCCGTGGTGGTGATCGGCGGCATGGGCTCCATCCTCGGCTCCATCGTCACCGGCTTCGGCCTTGGCATCATCGAGGGGCTGACCAAGGTGTTCTACCCGCAGGGCTCCTCGGTGGTGATTTTCGTGGTGATGGTGATCGTGCTCCTGGTCAGGCCGGCCGGGCTGTTCGGGAAGGCGGCGTAGATGCCCCGCTTCATGATGTTCGGTTTCTCCCGCCCGCAGCTCATCGCCTTCCTGGTGATGGTCGCCCTCGTCGCCGTGGCGCCCTTCGTGCTCTACCCCGTGTTCCTGATGAAGGTGCTGTGCTTCGCGCTGTTCGCCTGCGCCTTCAACCTGCTGATCGGTTATGTCGGCCTGCTCTCCTTCGGGCACGCCGCCTATTTCGGCATGGGCGGCTACGTGGCCGGCTACGCGGCGAAGGCCTGGGGCTTCACGCCTGAACTCGCCATCATCGCCGGCACGCTGGCCGGCGGCGTGCTGGGTGCGGCCTTCGGCTGGCTCGCCATCCGCCGCCAGGGCATCTACTTCGCGATGATCACCCTGGCGCTGGGCCAGATGGCCTACTTCTTTTGCCTCCAGGCCCCCTTCACCGGCGGCGAGGACGGCATTCAGCAGATCCCGCGCGGCAATCTCTTCGGCATGATCTCGCTGAAATCCGATCTCGCGATGTATGCCGTGGTGGCGGTGGTGTTCCTGTTCGGCTTCCTGCTGGTGCACCGCATCGTCCACTCGCCGTTCGGGCAGATCCTGAAGGCGATCCGCGAGAACGAGCCGCGCGCCACCTCGCTCGGCTACCGCACGGACAGCTACAAGCTGGTCGCCTTCATCATCTCCTGCGCGCTGGCCGGCCTCGCCGGTGGCACGAAAAGCCTGGTGTTCGGCATCGCGACCCTGACCGATGTGCACAACGCGATGTCCGGCGAAGTGGTGCTGATGACGCTGCTGGGCGGGCTTGGCACCATCTTCGGCCCCGTCATGGGTGCGCTGATCGCCACCGCGATGGAGAACTACCTCGCCCAGGCCGGCGCCTGGGTGACGGTGATCCAGGGCGTCATCTTCGTCGCCTGCGTGCTGGCCTTCCGCAAGGGGGTGATCGGGGTGCTGGCGGAGCGGTTGAAGATTCAGCTTTAGGAAGGAAGCGCTTCTTTTTGTGGACAAAAGAAGCACACAGCGCTCTCGCGGATCGAAGCCGATCCGCTGCCGCTCCCGTCGCCGCTCCGCTGCGCTTCGCGTCAGAAGTTTTTTGGTTCTTTTTTTCAAAAAAGAACCGCTTCCTTTCACCCTCCCCGGTAGGACCAACCGGCGGGCGGGGCGGCCACCACGCGCTCCTTCTCGCCAGCCCACCACACGCGCCCAGCGAGATCGGCGCCCCACGCGGCGGCGACCCCGAGCACCGCCAGCCCATCCACCGCATCGGCGCGGTAGCCGACATGGTGATGGCCGTGAATGATCAGCTTCGCCCCCATGGCGCGCGCCAGCCGGTCGATCACCGCGATCCCCGCGGGGTGGCTGGAGGGGGCCTCGTGGGTCACCAGCACGTCGGCGGACCGGGCGGCCAGGGCCTCGACATCCTCCGGCCAGATCGCCATCGCCGCCAGCGAATGGGCCAGGGCGGCGGCCGAATCGGCGCTCCAGCCAGGGCCTAGCGTGGCGATGTCGGCCGGCAGGTCGGCCCGGCCGTGCAGCCGTGGCGGGCCGGGCGGGTTCCACACCCGCGAGCGGAAGGTGCCGCCAAGCCCGGCAACCCGCAGCCCGGCGATCTCCACCACCCGACCATGCAGAGCGCCGGCCGCGGTGGCGGCGTTGCGTGCGGGGTCGGCGAGATTGGCCCACATTTCGGGCCCGCCGTCATAGTCGTGGTTGCCGAAGATCCAGTGCAGCCCGATGCCCGCGCGCAGCAGGGGCGCGGCGAGGTCGTCCAGCGGGGCGTGGCATTCCATGTCGCCGAGCGGCACGACGTGGCGCGGCGGCTCCGGCCGCGCCGCGAGGCCGCGCGCCACCAGGTCCCACCGCCGGTGGATGTCGCCGATGAAAACGACGCCTTGCACGTCAGCGAAGGGCAGGGGTGGTTCTCCGGGGCGGCGATGCGACATGGTGCGGCCAAACGCCACGCCAGGCAAGCCGATTGCCCCGTCGCGCCAGGGCGGCTATGCGCAATCCCCCGATAGTCCAGGAACACAAGCCAAAGATGCTGTCCACGGCCGAACTCGCCCTGCAATCCCGCGCGCGGGACTTCGCCCGCCGCGTCGTCCGCCCGCGCGCCGCCGCGATCGACGCGAGCCGGGACTACCCGCATGACATCGTCGCCGGCCTCACTGCCGAGGGCTTCATGGGCATGACGGTGCCGGCCGAATACGGCGGCCAGGGCGGCTCGTGGCTCGACGCCGCGCTGGTGATCGAGGAGATGGCGCGCGAATGCACCGTCACCGCGCGCATCGCCGTCGAGGCGAACATGGGGGCGATTTCGGCGGTGATGGCGTATGGCACCGAGGCGCAGCGCCGCCTCGCCGCCAGCCTGGTGCTGGGGGGCGACAAGCCGGCGATCTGCATCACCGAGCCCGAGGCCGGCTCGGACGCCACCGCGATGACCACGCGGGCCGATCGCAAGGGCGATCGCTGGATCATCAACGGCACCAAGCACTGGATCACCGGCGCCGGCGTCTCCAAGCTGCATCTGATCTTCGCCCGCGCCTTCGATGCGGCGGGCGCCGAGCTTGGCATCGGCGGGTTCATCGTGGTGCGCCCGGCGGCGGGGCTGGAGATGGTCTATCGCGAGCCTACGCTTGGCCTCTGCGGCATGCCGGAAGGGCGGCTGGAATTTCGCGATCTCGAAGTGCCCGCCGAGATGGCGCTGCCGATGCCGAACGGCTTCGCGCGCGGCTTCGCTGATCTTATCAACGCCTATAACAGCCAGCGCGTCGGCGCCGGCACGGTCGCCATGGGCATCGCCGCCGGGGCGCTCGACCTCGCGCTGGATTTCGCCCGCGCGCGCGAACAATTCGGCCGCCCGATCGGTGAGTTCCAGGGCCTGCAATGGATGCTCGCGGATATGCAGACCCAGCTCACCGCCTCCCGCCTCATGCTGCACGAAGCCGCCCGTTCCGGCGGGCCGTTCCCCGACCCGATGCTGGCCGCCCAGGCGAAGATCTTCGCCTCCGAGGCGGCGATCAAAATCGTCAACGATGCCCTGCAAATCTTCGGCGCCCGCGGCTACTCGCGGGACCTGCCGCTGGAACGCATGCTCCGCGACGTGCGCATGTTCACCATCGCCGGCGGCACCGCCCAGGTGCTGCGCACGCTGGTCGCGTCCCGCATGCTGGGCTGGAAGCTGCCCCAAACGCGCGGGTGAGGCGGCTCAGGCGTTGCTGCCGCGCACCGTGTGCCAGGCGGCGCGGATGGCGCCGGCCGTCATCTGCCCATCGGCCTCAGTGGTTGCATAGCTGCTGACCGAGACGCGCATCAGCCATTGCCCGCGCCACTGCGAAGCTCCGGCAAAGGCGATCCCGTCGGATTGCAGCCGCGCGACGGTGGCCAGCGTCAGCCGGTCCGCGTCGGCCTCGCGATCCGCCCCGAAGCGCAGGATCACCTGGTTGAGCGCTACCGCGTTCACCACCGCAATCCCTGGCTCACCGCGCAACGCATCGGCGATCTGCCCGGCGACGCGGCAGTTGCGCTCCACCATCTCGGCGATCCCCGCCCGGCCGAAATGGCGCAGCAGCGCCCAGGTGGCGAAACCGCGGGCGCGGCGGGAGAGTTCGGGCACGTAGTGCGTCGGGTCCCGTTCGCCGGCGGCGACGGAGGGAAGGTAGCTCGCACCGAAGGCCATGGCGCGGCGATGCGCCTCGGGGTCGCGCACGATGGCGAAGCCGGTGTCGTAGGGCGATTGCAGCCATTTATGCCCGTCGGTGGCCCAGGAATCCGCGTCCTCCACCCCCACCGCCAGCGCCGCGCGCTCCGGCGCCGCCTTGGCCCACAGGCCGAAGGCGCCATCGACATGCACCCAGGCGCCATGCGCCCGCGCGATCGGGATCAGGTCGGGGAAGGGGTCGCAGGCGCCGGTGTTGATCTGTCCGGCCTGCAGCATGACGATCGCCGGCCCGCTGCCCGCCTCCAGCGCCGCCGCCAGCGCGGCCGGGATCATCCGCCCCTCGCCATCGGTGGCCACCTTGATCACCCGGGAATGCCCGAGCCCGAGGAATTGCAGCGCGGAAAGCGCCGAGACATGGATATCCTCGCCCACCACCACGCGGATCGGTGGCGCGCCGAACAGCCCATCGGCCTCGACGTCCCAACCCACGCGGCGCAGCACCTCGCTACGCCCCGCGGCCATGCCCACCAGATTGGCCATCGTCGCGCCGGTGACGAAGCCGACCGAGCAACCCTCGGGCAGGCCGAGGATATCGACCAGCCATTTGCCGCTCACCAGCTCCGCCGCCGAGGCGGCGGGGGCGGCCTGGTGGTTGCCGACATTCTGCCCCCAGGCCGAGGTCATCCAATCGGCCGCCACGCCGGCAGGATGCGAACCGCCGATCACCCAGCCGAAGAAGCGCGGCCCCGTCGAGGCGTGCAACCCTGGCCCGGCGCGGGCGACCAACTCCTCCAGCACCGCCTCCGCCGGCTGGCCGGTCTCGGGCGTCGGCCCCTCCCAGTCCGGCACGGCGGCGGCGTAGGCGTGCTCCGGCCGCTGCCTGGCGGTGGCGATACCGCGGCGGAACTCCGCCGCCAGGACCGCTGCCCGCGCGAACAGCGGGCCGGGATCGTCGCTCAAGCCGGCTTCTTCGCGGCGAAAGCCTCAAGCGTGCCGCCGGCTTCCTTGAACGCTGTCAGCCCGCCGACGATATCCGCGACGTTCTCCAGCCCCATGTCCTGCGCCGTCTTGGCCGACAACGCCGAGCGCCAGCCGGCAGCGCAGAAGAACACGAACTGCTTCTTCTCGGCGAAAATCGGCTTGTGATAGGGGCTGTCCGGGTCGATCCAGAATTCCAGCATGCCCCGCGTGCAGCGGAAGGCGCCGGGGATGGTGCCCTCGCGCTCGATCTCGCGGGGGTCGCGGATATCGACGAACACCACCCCCTCCTGCCCCACCATCTTCACCGCCTCGGCCGCCGGCACGCGGGCGATTTCGCCCTCTGCCTCGGCGAGCAACTGCTTGATACCTTTCTTCATGACCGTCATTCCCTTATGGCCGTGGAAACCCATTCTGCGTCCCGCACGGGAACGCCACAAGCGCCCCCCCTGGGGGGTGGCCATTTCCGCGATTTGGCGCGACAAAACGCCCCTCACGCCAGGAGTCCCGCCATGCCCCATTTCGACCTCATCATCCGCGGCGGCACCGTCGTGCTGCCCTGGGGCATGGAGCAGACCTCGATCGGCGTCCGCGAAGGCCGCATCGCCGCAATCGGCATCGACCGCGATGCGACGGCGGAGGACACCATCGATGCTTCCGGACTGCACGTGCTGCCGGGCCTGATCGATCCCCATGTCCATCTCCGCGATCCCGGCAATGCCGCGGTGGAAACCATCCCCACCGGCACCAAAGGCGCCATCCTCGGCGGCCTCACCGCCGTGTTCGACATGCCGAACACCACCCCCTCGATCGTGGACGCCGAAAAACTGGCGTGGAAACAAGGTTACGTCGAACAGGCGGCCTGGTGCGACATGGGCCTCTATGTCGGCGGCACAAAAACCAACATCCCCGAACTCGCCGCCCTCGAACTCGGTACCGGCGTCTGCGCCATCAAGGTCTTCGCCGGCTCCTCCACCGGCGATCTCATGGTGGAGGACGACGAGAACCTCGAACGCGTCATGCGCTCAGGCCGCCGCCGCATCGCCTACCACTCCGAGGACGAATACCGCCTCCAGGCGCGCAAGGGGCTGTTCAAGTCCGGCGACCCCTACTCCAGCCACATGGAATGGCGCGATGAGGAGGCGGCTTTCCTCGGCACGCGCCGCCTGATGGCGCTCGCCCGCAAAACCGGCCGCCCCGCCCATATCCTGCACGTCTCGACCGCGGAGGAGCTCGACTACCTCAAGAACTACCGCGACATCGCGACCACCGAGGTCCTGGTCAACCACCTCACCCAGATGGCGCCCGACGTCTATGACCGCCTCGGCGGCTTCGGCGTCATGAACCCGCCAATCCGTGGCCGCCGCCACTACGAGGCCGGCTGGTCCGCCATCCGCGACGGCACGGTCGACACGATCGGCTCCGACCACGCCCCCCACCCCCGTGCGGCCAAGGAAAAGCCGTGGCCCGACTGCCCTGCCGGCCTCACCGGCGTGCAGACACTGGTCCCCGTCATGCTCGACCACGTCAACGCCGGCCGCCTCTCGCTGCCCCGCCTGGTCGACCTGATGTGCGCCGGCCCCGCCCGCGTCTACGGCGTGGTCGGCAAGGGCCGCCTCGCCGCCGGCTACGACGCCGATTTCACCATCGTCGACATGAAGGCCCGCCGGAAGATCGAGGAAAGCTGGATCGTCTCCCCCTGCGGCTGGACTCCCTTCGCCGGCATGGACATCACGGGCTGGCCGGTGGCCACCATCATCCGCGGCAAGGCGGTGATGCGGGAGGATGAGGTGCTTGGGGTGCCGATGGGGAAGCTGGTGACGTTCGCCGGGTAGCCGCGGATCGCGCGGCGGGAAGCGACAGTGCAACAGGCAGGAGGCATTGGCTCTTGTTCCAAAAAAGAACCATCTCCTGGCATTCTCCCCACGCAAGGCGCCCCTTTTGCAGCCGGGCGGTGATCCCTAGACTGGCGCTCCTTCAGAGGGTCCGGATTTGAAATTCTCGCTGCGCAGCTTGTTCACCCAAGGGTTGACCGGCCATCACGGCTGGGGGCCGCAGTGGCGTTCGCCCGAGCCCAAGCCAGCATATGACGCGATCATCGTGGGCGCCGGTGGGCACGGGCTGGCGACGGCCTACTACCTCGCGGCCGAGCATGGCGTGCGCAACGTGGCGGTGCTGGAGAAGGGCTGGCTCGGCGGCGGCAATACCGGGCGCAACACCACCATCATCCGCTCCAATTACTTGTGGGACGAATCGGCGGCGATCTACGAGCACGCGCTGAAGCTGTGGGAGGGGTTGTCGCAGGAGCTCAACTACAACGTGATGTATTCGCCGCGCGGGGTGATGATGCTGGCGCATGGCGTGCATGACGAGCAGGTGTTCAAGCGCCACGTCCATGCCAACCGCCTCAACGGCATCGATAATGAATGGCTGATGCCGGAGGAGGCGAAGGCGTTTTGCCCGCCGCTCAACATCTCGCGCAACGTGCGCTACCCCATCACCGGCGCTGCCTTGCAGCGTCGCGGCGGTACTGCCCGGCATGAGGCGGTGGCCTGGGGCTATGCCCGCGGCGCCTCGCCGCGCGGGGTGGACATCATCGAGAATTGCGAGGTCACCGCCATCACCCGTGATGCCGGCGGCGCGGTTACCGGCGTCGAGACCACGCGGGGGCGGATCGGGGCCAAGCGGGTCGGCGTGGTGGCGGCGGGCCATACCTCGGTGCTGATGGGGATGGCGGGCGTGCGCATGCCGCTCGAAAGCTACCCCTTGCAGGCGCTGGTGAGCGAGCCGGTGAAGCCGGTGTTCCCCTGCGTGGTGATGAGCAACACCATCCACGCCTATATCTCGCAGTCCGACAAGGGCGAGCTGGTGATCGGCGCCGGGACGGATGCCTACACCTCGTACAGCCAGGCCGGCGGGCTGCACATCGCGTCGCACACGCTGGATGCGATCTGCGAGATGTTCCCGATGTTCCGTCGCATGCGCATGCTGCGCAATTGGGGCGGCATCGTCGATGTCACGCCCGATCGCTCGCCGATCATCGGCAAGACGCCGGTGCCCGGGCTGTTCGTCAATTGCGGCTGGGGCACCGGCGGCTTCAAGGCGACGCCGGGCTCCGGCCATGTTTTCGCCGCCACCATCGCATCGGGCGAACCGCACCCGATCGCGGCGCCCTTCACGCTGGAACGCTTCACCACCGGCCGCCTCATCGACGAAGCGGCCGCCGCGGCGGTGGCGCACTGATGCTCATCATCCCCTGCCCGCATTGCGGGCCCCGGCCGGAAAACGAGTTCCGCTATTCCGGCGAGGCCCACATCGCCCGCCCCGCCGACCCCGAGGCGACGAGCGACGCCGAATGGGCCGATTTCCTCTACATGCGCTCCAACCCCAAAGGCCGCCACGCCGAGCGCTGGCGCCACATCCATGGCTGCGGGCGCTTCTTCAACTGCATCCGGGACACCGTGAGCGACCGCATCGAACGCAGCTATCCCGCGGGGACGCGGCCATGAGCTTCCGCACCCCCACCGGCGGGCGGATCGACCGTAACCGCGTGCTGAACTTCACCTTCGACGGCCGCGCCTACACCGGCCATCACGGCGACACCCTGGCCTCGGCGCTGCTCGCTAAAGGCGTGCATTTGATGGGCCGGTCGTTCAAATACCATCGCCCGCGCGGCGTGCTGGCGGCGGGGATCGAGGAACCCAACGCCCTGGTGCACGTGGATCGCGGCGGCGGGCGGGATGCGCCCAACCTGCGGGCCACGCAAGTCGAGCTTTACGAGGGGCTGGTGGCACGGAGCCAGAATCGTAGCCCATCGCTGGCGTTCGATCTCGGCGCCGTGGCCGGGCTGCTGTCGCGCTTCCTGCCGGCGGGGTTCTACTACAAGACCTTCATGTGGCCGGCCTCGTTCTGGAAGCGCCTCTATGAGCCCGCCATCCGCGCCGCCGCCGGGCTCGGCCGCGCGCCCACCGCAGCCGACCCGGACCGCTACCTCCACCGCTACGCCCATTGCGACGTGCTGATCGTCGGCGCCGGCCCCGCCGGGCTCACCGCTGCGCGTGCCGCCGCCGCCACCGGCCAGCGCGTGATGATTTGCGACGAGCAGCCCGAACTCGGCGGCAGCCTGCGCGATGAACCGGGCGCGGTGATCGGCGGGCGGGCGTCTGCCGCCTGGCTCGCCGCCGCCACCACCGATCTGGCCAGCCGTGGCAATGTCACCGTTCTCACCCGCGCCACCGCGTTCGGCTGGTATCCCGACAATCTCATCGGCATCGCCGAGCGCGTCACCGACCATATCGCCATGCCCGACCCGAACCTGCCGCGCGAGCGGCTGTGGCAGGTCCGCGCGTCAGAGGTGATCATCGCCACCGGCGCCCATGAGCGGCCGCTGGTGTTCCCCGATAATGACCGGCCCGGCATCATGCTGGCCGGCGCGGCCCGCGCATTCCTCCATCGCCACGGCGTACTGCCCGGACGCCGTGCCGTGGTGGCCACCGCTTGCGACAGCGCCTATGCCGCCGCCCTCGATCTCCATGCCGCTGGCGTCACCATCGCCGCCATCGCCGATCTGCGCGCCAACCCCACGGGGGCCGCCATCGAGGCCGCCCGCGCGGCGGGCATCCCGGTGCGCACCGGGTGCGCGATCACCGGCAGCACTGGCCGGCTGCGCGTCACCGGTGCGCTGCTCGGGTCTGACTGGGTGGCCTGCGACACCATCCTGATGTCCGCGGGCTGGACGCCGAGCCTGCATCTGCAATCGCAATCCCGCGGCAAGCTGCGCTTCGACGCGGCGACGGCGAGCTTCCTGCCCATGGCGCAGCCCGGCCAACGCTCGGTGGGCGCCTGCGCCGGGGAGTTCGATCTCGCCGCCATCCTCGGCGTGCCGGTCAGCGGCGCCATCTCGCCCAACGGCTCTCATACCGGCCTCGTCCCCGGCGCGTCGGCGAAGCGTGCCTTCGTCGATTTCCAGAACGACGTCACCGCCCGGGATCTGGCGCTGGCCACTCAGGAAGGCTTCCGCTCCATCGAGCACGTCAAGCGCTACACCACCACGGGCATGGCGACCGACCAGGGCAAGACGTCCAACATCAACGCGCTGGCCATCGTCGCTGGCCAACTTGGCAACACCATCCCCGAGGTCGGCCTCACAACCTTCCGCCCGCCGTACTCGCCGGTGACCTTCGGCACCATCGCCGGCGCCTCGCGCGGGGACCTGTTCGACCCCGAGCGCCGCGCGCCCATGCATGACTGGGCGGCGGCGCATGGGGCGGTGTTCGAGGATGTCGGCACCTGGAAGCGCGCCTGGTATTTCCCCCGCGGCCGCGAGACCATGCACGACGCCGTTGCCCGCGAGTGTCGCGCGGTGCGCAATGCGGTGGGGATTTTCGATGCCTCGACGCTCGGCAAAATCGAAGTTGTCGGGCCGGATGCCGCCGAGTTCCTCAACCGCTTATACACCAACAGTTGGAAAAAACTCGGCGTCGGGCGCTGCCGCTACGGGCTGATGCTGAGCGAGGCCGGTTTCGTTTGGGATGACGGCGTGGTCGGCCGCATCGCCGAGGATCGCTTCCACGTCACCACCACGACCGGCGGCGCGGCCCGGGTGCTGAACCACATGGAGGACTACCTCCAGACCGAGTTCCCGGAGCTTCTTGTGTGGCTGACCTCGACCACCGAGCAATGGGCGGTGATCGCGGTGCAGGGGCCCGACGCCCGCGCGCTGATCGCCCCCCTGGTCGCGGGGATCGACCTGTCGCCCGAGGCCTTCCCGCATATGAGCATCCGCGAGGGCACCATTTGCGGCGTGCCGACCCGGCTGTTCCGCGTCAGTTTCACCGGTGAGCTGGGCTTCGAGATCAACGTGCCGGCCGAGTACGGCCCGGCGGTGTGGGAGGCGCTGATGGCCCAGGAAGCGCCCACCCGATCGCCCACCCCGTATGGCACCGAGGCGATGCATGTGCTGCGCGCCGAGAAGGGGTTCGTCATCGTCGGGCAGGAAACCGACGGCACCGTGACGCCCGACGATCTCGGGCTGTCCGGCATGATCGCGCGGAGCAAACCGGATTTCGTCGGCAAGCGCTCGCTGCGCCGGCCCGACATGGTGGTGGCGAACCGCAAGCAGCTCGTCGGTCTGCTGACCGAGAAGCCCGACGACCTGTTGGAGGAGGGGGCACAAATCGTCGAGGACCCGCGCCAACCCATCCCGATGCGGATGATCGGCCACGTCACCTCCTCCTACCCCAGCGCGACGCTCGGCCGCTCCATCGCCATGGCGCTGGTCGAGGGCGGGCGGGCCCGGATGGGATCGACGCTGTATGTTCCGATGCCGGGTCAGGACATCACGGTGCGCGTGGTGGAGCCGATATTCTACGACAGGACTGGAGCGCGCCTTGATGGTTGACCGCCGCTCCCCCCTGGCTGGCCTCGCCGGCGCGGCACCTTCGATCCCCGCTGCCCGCCTCGTTGCCCTGCCGCCCTGCGCGCGGGTCGTGCTGCGCACCGCTGCCGTCCTTGATCTGCCGATCGTGCAGGACATCAACCGCGCCGTGGTGGCCGGGGGGGTCGCCTCGTTGCGGCTCGGGCCGGACGAGTGGTTGATCCTTGCCCCCGATGCCGGCCCTATTTTCGCGGCGGCAAGCGGCCATGCCGCTGCGGTGGTCGACGTGTCGCACCGCCAGGTCGCCATCGAAATCGCCGGACCGCGCGCCGCAGAGGTGCTGAACGGGCACTGCGCGCTCGATCTTGGCGCGGCCTTCCCGCCGGGCATGTGCACCCGCACGTTGCTCGGCAAAGCCGAGATCGTGCTGTGGCGCACCGGGGCAGATGAGTTTCATCTTGAGGTCGGCCGCTCCTTCGCCCCCTACGTCTGGCAATGCCTGGAAGAAGGACGGCGCGAACACGCCTGATCCGGCAACCCACGAAGCCAACGGATAAAAAGTTTTTGCTTCTTTTTTCAGAAAGAAGCGCTTCTCTTCCACTCAACACAATTTTCGGGGAGCCCCACCATGCGCGCCGCCATATTCCGCCAGGACCGCATCGTCGTCGATGAAATGCCGACACCCACGCCGAAGCCCGGCCAGGTGCTGGTGAAAACCCTGTGCTGCGGCATTTGCGGCTCGGACCTGCATGCCGCCAAATTCCCAAGCGCATTTGCCGATGTTGCCCGCCGCTCCGGCGGCCGCCTCAGCCTTGACCCGAGCCGCGACACGGTGTTCGGCCATGAATTCTGCTGCGAAATCGTCGAGCACGGCCAGGGCAATGCCGGCGGCCTGAAGCCAGGCACCCGCGTCGTCTCGATGCCGCTGACGGTGGACGGCACCACGGTGCACAGCGTCAGCTACAACCCCGAGGCTCCCGGCGCCTATGCCGAGTATTTCACCCTCGCCGAGCGCATGCTGCTCCCGGTGCCGAACGGCCTCTCCGCCGAGGCGGCCTCGATGACGGAAACCATGGCGGTCGGCTGGCACGCGGTGGAGCATGCCCGCCTCACCCGCGAGGATGTCCCGCTGGTGATCGGCTGCGGGCCGGTCGGGCTCGCGGTGATCGCCGGGCTCAAGATCAAAGGCGTCGGCCCGATCATCGCCGCCGATTTCTCTCCTGCCCGTCGCGCGCTTGCGGAGAAGATGGGCGCCGATATCGTGGTCGACCCCGCAGTGAGCTCGCCCTATCAGCGCTGGACCGAGGTCGCCACCCCCGCCGGTTTCACCGGCAGCCGCTACGAGGCGCTGTTCGGCAACGCGCTGAAGCGCCGCCCCGCCGTGCTGTTCGAATGCGTGGGCGTGCCCGGGGTGATCCAGCAGATGATGCTCGGCGCGCCGGAATGGGCCCGCATCATCGTCGTCGGCGTGTGCATGGAGACTGACAGTTTCGAGCCCTTTTTTGGCATTACCCGCCAGCTCAACCTGCAATTCGTGCTCGCCTACAGCCCCAAGGAATTCGCCGACAGCCTGCACCACATCGCGGAGGGGCTGATCGACGTCGCCCCGCTGATCACCGGCAAGGTCGGGCTTGAGGGCGTCGCCCAGGCGTTCGTCGATCTCGGTAATCCCGAGAAGCACGCGAAAATCCTGGTCGAGCCGTGGCGCTAGTGGTTAGCTTTCGGAAAATCCCAGTGGGGACACGATGAACCAAGTCAGCAGCATCACGAAGCCGGCCGTCACCGCCGCCTCGAAACTCGCCATCGCCGATTGCGACCTGCATCTCGGCCCGGCCCGGTTCCAGGATCTGTATCCCTGGATCTCCCAGCGCTGGCGCGAGCACATTGATACCTTCGGCGCCAACCATCGCACCGGCAATTTCATGGGCATGCCGAGCTACCCCAAGGCGCAGCCGGCCGCCGCGCGGCGGGACGCCTGGCCGCCGTCGGGCAGCCCGCCGGGGACCGACCTCGCCTTCACCCGCAGCCAGCATCTCGACGCCCACAACGTGGTGCTCGGCATCGTCAACCCGCCCACCCCCTCCAACGGGCCGCTGAACCCCGGCCTCGGCAACGCCATCGCGCGGGCCTGGAACGAGTGGCAGCTCGCCTGCCTCGTCCACCCCGAGCCCCGGCTGCGCGCCTCGCTGGTGGTGAACTACGAGGACCCGATTGCCGCGGCGGCCGAAATCCGCCACTGGGCGGGCAATCCCGGGTTCGCCCATGTCATGATGTACGGCCGCACCGCCGCACCGATGGGCAGCGTGCAGTATTTCCCGATCTTCGAGGCCGCCGCCGAGGCCGGCCTGCCGATCGGCGTGCACGCCTTTGGCTTCGGCGGGGCGCCCAATACCAGCAGCGGCTGGGCCAGCTACTACATCGAGGACATGCTCGGCCACGCGCAATCCATCCAGGCGCAGCTCACCAGCATGATACTCAACGGCGTTTTCGCCCGCCTTCCCAGCCTGCGCTACATCCTCATCGAAGGCGGCTTCGGCTGGGCGCCCGCGCTTGGTTGGCGGCTCGACAAGGCCTGGCGCCGGCTGCGGGCCGAAACGCCCGAGCTCACCCAGGCGCCCTCCGAATACCTGCGCCAGAACGTCTGGTTCACCACCCAGCCGATGGAAGAGCCCGAATCGCGCGACCACGTGCTCGATACCATTGGCTGGATCGGCTGGGACCGCATCCTGTTCGCCTCCGACTATCCGCACTGGGACTTTGACGACCCTGACACCGCGATCACGCTGCGCCTCACCGAGGCGCAAAGGGCGGGGATCATGCGGGAGAATGCGCTGGCGGTGTACGGGAGGTAGGAGGAAGGAAGCGCTTCTTTTTGAAAAAAGAAGCAAAAACTTTTTGTCCGTTGGCTTCGCACTCTCCGCGGAGAGTGCGGGGGCATTACCGCAGCGCGCCGAGCTCCCGCGCAAGTTCGCTGCGGTAGTCGCACTGGCGCTTGCGCGCGGCTGCGTCGAGCGCGAGGCGGGAGCGGGCCACGCGGTGCATCCGGCGGATTTCGTCGACATGCTGCCGCCCTCGCGTGACGGAGGTGACGCTGTCGGCGTGGCGGCGATGGGCGTTGAGCGGGGTGG
>JAPLOH010000304.1 GCA_026400845.1 Alphaproteobacteria bacterium | reverse complement strand
CATGGTCATCGGGCCGGATGGCATGGGCACGGCGAAGGCACGCCGCCGCGGCGGCGAGGCGTCCGGCCGCGCGGTAGGCCGCGGCCTGGCCACACAAAGCGGGGATATTGACGGGGTCGCGCACCAGCACGCGGGCGAGCGTCTCGGCGGCGCCGTCGGGCCGGTTCTGCGCGCATTGCGCGGCGGCGAGGTTGATATGGGCATCCATCGCCTCCGGTTGCAGGGCGATGCAGCGGCGCAGGCTGGCCTCCGCCTCGCGCGGGCGGTGCAGGCGCAGCAGGGTGAGCCCGAGGTCATGATGCAGGCCGGGGTCGGCGGGGGCCACGGCGATGGCCATGCGCAACGCCGACTCGGCGGCCTCGGGTTGCCCGGCGGCCAGTGCGGCGCGGGCGAAATTGGCGCAATAGAGCGGCTCATGCGGGCTGAGCGTGATGGCCGCCTGTAACGGCGGCAGCGCGGCATCGGGGGCGCCCTGCTGCAACAGCGCGAGGCCGAGCAGATGGTTCGCATCGGCATCCCCGGGCGCGGTGGCCAGGATGCTGCGATAGGCCGTGGCTGCGGCGGCGAGGTCGCCCGATCGGTGCCGGGCAAGGGCGGTCTCGATGAGGGTCATCCGGCAAGACTGCGCGGCGCGGGTTGATGGCGGGTTAATCGCCCCGGCGCGGAATAATGGCCAGCGCGATCCCGGTCAGCACCAGCGCGGTGCCGGCCAGGAAGCGCGGCGCGATCGGCTCGCCGAGGATCAGCGCCGAACCCGAAACGCCGAAAATCGGCTGCAGGAACTGCGACGCGGCGGCGACGCGGGCGGGGATGGTGCGTAGCATGTTGAGCCAGATCCACAGCCCCGCGACCGTCACCAGGGCGCCGAGATACAGGATGATCAACACGCTCGTGAGGCTCGGCGTCGCCGGATGCTGCGCCAGCTCCCAGGCCGCCGGCGGCAGCAGGCCGAGCGTGCCGAACAGCCCGGTAAATCCCGCGACCGTAATCACCCCATGGCGGGCGATGAGTTTGGAGGCGAGCACGTAGTAGGCAGCGATGGACGCGGTCGAGGACAGCACAATCGCGTTGCCCAGCAGCGTCGCGCCCGCGGTGCCGTTCTCGTCCCAGGCGATCGTCGCCACCCCCGCCAGCGCCACCGCCATGCCGCCGAGATGGCGCGGGCCGATGCGCTGACCGAGAAAAATCGCGGCGAAGAGCGCCAGGAACATCGGGCTGGTCGCCGATAGCATGGTGGCGACCGAGGCCGAGGTGCGCAGCACGCCGATGGATTGCAGGATCTGCCCGCCGACGACGCCGAGCATCCCGAGCCCGGCCATCCCCAGCAGATCGCGCCACGGCGGCAGGGGCCGCCAGGTCATGAAGGCGGCGAAGCAGGGCGCGGCCGCGAGGTAGCGCGCCGCGGTCAGCGCCAAAGGCGGGAAATCCGCCAGCGCGATCTTGGTCGCGGGGATCGACAACCCCCAGACGAACATCAGCCCGGTGAGGATGGCGAGCGGGCGGGCCAGCCCGCGCAGGCTCGGCTCCGGTTGGGTCAATACATCGGGCCGGGCAGGACCAGGACTTGCGGCGCGGCCGGCAAAGTGGCGCGCGAAACAATGGTGCTGCGCTCGGGCGAGACGCGGATCTCGAAACGGTCGCTGACGCGGGCGAGGAAGCGCTTCAGCGTGCTCTCGCTGAAATAATGCATCGGCAGCAGCAGGCGCGGATGGATCTGCGCGACGATGGCGACCATGTCGGCCTGATCGACCGTGAAGCTGCCGTCGATCGGGGTCATCAGGATGTCGATCGAGCCGAGTTCGGCGAGGTCGTCATCGTTCAGGAGATGGTGGAGATGGCCGAGATGGGCGATGCACAGCCCGGCGGCCTCGAAGACGAAGATCGAGTTGCCGTAGTACTCGGTGCCGCCGCCCCAGTTGCGGATATTGGTGGGGATGTTGCGCACCCGCAGGTCGCCCACCCGCATGTCATGGTGCGCCGGCTTGCCGTCGATTGCCCAGCCGCGCAGCACGTGGCGGATGCGGGTATCGGGGACGTCGCTGAAATGCGTGGCATGGGCGTGGTTCATGGTCACCAGATCCGGCACGGTGTCCGGCACGTGGGAGCCGCTGTAGTCGGTGACGGCGCCGATACCGCGCGGGGTCACGATGTGGAAACTGGCATGGCCGAGAAACGTGATGGTGACGGCTTCATCCGTCGTTGCCGCGCGGATGACGCGGCCGCGCGAGGCGACGTTGCCGCAGGCGAGCGCATCGAGCGGCAGAAGCAGCAGCAGTGTCAGCAGCGCGCGGAAAGCCCATGCCATGGCGAGATCCCCCTTCGCCGCCATTGCGCCACCGGTGGGATCAGGATGCAAGCCTCGCGAGGCTTTCCGCCAGCACCCTGGTGCCCGCGGCGAGTTGCGCGGGGGCGGTGTACTCGGCGGGGTTGTGGCTGATCCCGGCGCGGGAGGGCACGAAGAGCATGCCGGTGGGTGCGATCGGCACGACGAATTGCGCGTCGTGAAAGGCGCCGCTCGGCAGGCGCATCGCGCGGTGGCCGCAGGCGATGGCAGCGGCCGCCACGGTCTCGACGACGGGGGGCGCGACGCGGACCGGGATGGCGTGGAAATGCTCCTGCACCTCGGCGCGGCAGGTTTTCAGCGCGGCGGTGATGGTGGCCGCGATCGCGTCGCCCGTGCGGAGCAGAATCGCGCGGTCGGGGTGGCGCAGGTCGATGGAGAAGCGGACCTGGCTCGCCACCGTGTTGGAGGTGTTGGGCAGCACGTCGATGCGCCCGACCGTGAAGCGCAGCGTGTCGGTGGGGTCGGCGGTCAGGGCATTGAGCGCGGCAATCGCCCGCAGCATGTCCTGCACCGGGTCCTGCCGCGTGCCCACGGGGGCGGTGCCGGCATGGGCGGAGGCGCCGGTGATCGTCACGCTGAACCAGCGGCTGCCCTGGATGCCGGTGACGACGCCGACATCGATCCCGGCCGCCTCCAACATTGGCCCCTGCTCGATATGGGCCTCCAGATAGGCATGCGGGCGGGAACCAAGCGGGCGGCGCGGCAAGTCGGCCTCCGCGGCGAGGTGTTCGGCCAGTGCTGCGCCAAAAGTGATCCCGGCGGGGTCCCGCACTGCGGCCCAGGCGGAGAGCGGCGTGTGGCCGGCCCAGGCCATGCTGCCCATGCACCCCGGGGCGAACCGGCCGCCTTCCTCGTTGGTCCAGGCGACGACCTCGATCGGCCGGCGTGTCACGATACCGGCGTCATGCAAGGCGGTGATGGCCTCGAGCCCGGCGATCACGCCGTAGATGCCGTCGAACCGCCCGCCCTCGGGCTGGCTGTCCATATGGCTGCCAGTCAGCACCGGGGCGGCATCGGGGTCACTCCCGGCGCGCCGAATGAACAGGTTGGCCGCGTCGTCGATCGACACTTCGGCCCCGATCTCCCGCGCCCAGGCGATCACCTGCCGACGGGCGGCGCGATCGAGCGGGGAGAGGCACGGGCGGTTGACGCCGTCGCCTGGAATCGCGCCGAGCCGGGCGAGGGTCATCAGGCGGTCCCATTGGCGGGACTCGCTGACGGTGTCGGCGGGCCGCGTCACGTCCGCAACAGCCCCTTCATCGCCACCGCCGCGGCGCTGTCGGGGAAGATGGCGGCGAGGCGGGCGGTATCGAACCCGTAATGCGCGGCGAGCACGCCCTTGATGAAGGACCGCAAATCGGCGGTCGGCATCAGGTCGCGGTTCTCGAACAGCTTGCCCGCACCGAGCCCCGGCCAATCCGCGATCACTCGGCCGCCCGCGACCGCGCCGCCGGCGAGGAAGGCGACCGTGCCGGTGCCGTGGTCGGTGCCCTTGGTGCCGTTGATCGCCGCGGTGCGGCCGAATTCGGTCACCACCAGCACGACCGTGCGCGACCAACTCGCGCCGGCACCCTCGCGCAGCGCGACGATGCCGCGGTCGAGCAGCGCCAGCGCCGGGCCGAGCCGGCCGAGCTGGGCGTTGTGGGTGTCCCAGCCGAACATCTCAAGTGCTGCAATGCGCGGCCCCTCGGTGCTGGCGAGCAGCTTGCCGACCGCGCCGGCCAGGGCAGGAAAGCCGAACCGATCCTGCTGGGGTTCGCTGCCGTTCAGCACCGAGGCGGTGAAGCCACGCTCCTTCAACCCCTCGGTCACCGCGCTGGCGGTCACCGGATCGGCCGCGTGCAGGCGGGCGAGCGCCTGGTAGAGCCCAACGTCGGGCCGGCCGAAGCTCTGCGGCAGCCAGGCGCCGACCGGGGCGGGGCCACGCAGCATGAGGCCGACGGTGTTGCCGACCGAGAGCGCGGTTTCCGCGCCCGGTGTCTTGCCCGGTCGCGCCGGAAGCTGGGCGGCGACACGGTTCAGCCAGCCGCTGGCCAACCGGTGATCGGCGCCCGATTCGAGAAAATCCTGCGCCGCGAAATGGCTGCGGTCCCGATAATTGCCGGCGATCGCATGGGCGATGGCGAGATTGCCCTCGCGATAAAGCCCGGCCAGCCCCGCCAGCGCGGGGTGCAACCCGTAGAATCCACCGAGGTCGTGCAACCCGCCCTCGCCGCCCGGCGCCGCCAGGGCAAGCTCGCCGCGCAACCCGGCCAGGGCCGGATCGCCGTACGGCTGCACTGCGGAGAGCCCGTCCAGCGCCCCGCGGAGCAGCACGACGACCAGGCGCTGCTCGGTCGCGGGGGTCGCCAAGGCGAGGCGGGAGCGGCCCAGGGTGATGGCGCCGGCAAGGCCGAGCAAGGCGGCGCGGCGGGGCAGGGCGGTTCGGGTCATCGGCGCTGGAACTCCGGGGAGGCGAGCAGCAGGGTCATCGCTTCGCGCTGCGAGCCGGCGCGCGCGATTTCGGCGCGGGTCGCCGCGGGGAGCAGCGGCCCGAGGCTCGATTCGGCGATGGCGATCGGGCTCGCCGTGGCGACCCGCCCGGATACCGCATAGGACCAGTCGAGCCGACGCATCATCGCCTCCGGCCCCGCCCATTCGGAGGCGGTCTCGGGCCAGCCATTGGGACCGGGGCAGTTGTGGATGGGTTGGCCGAGCGCGGCCATCACGCCCGGCATGTCCGGCCGGTTGGTCGGCGGCAGGTCGAGGGCGCGCACGACGGCAATAACGTAGTCGAACGGCGAGCGCAGCTTGGTCAGCGGCTGCCAGGCCTCGGGCGCGTCGAGGATCGCCAGGGATGCCGCCTTGAGGTCCCCCTTGCCGCGCAGCAGGGCGGCCTCGATCCGCGCAACCGTGCCGGGCGGAGGCACGTCGGCGATGAAGTGCCGGGCGAGCTTGAAAGCGAGATGGCGGGCCGTCGCAGGGTGGGCGGCGAGGAATTCGAGCGCATCGAGCCCGCCCTGCTCGCCGGCGGCGAAGCTGCGGCCCATCACCGTCTTGCTGCCGGGCTGGTGGGCGCCGGGGCGGAACATGAAGCCCGGGGCCGGTGCGTCCGGACTGGTCGACCAGCCGGTGATGACGCGGGCGAATTCGGTGACATCCGCCTGGGTGTACCCCGCCGCCGGGCTCACGGTGTGCAATTCGAGGCATTCGCGCGCGAGATTCTCGTTGAGGCCGCGCTTCGTGCGCATCCCGGCGGCGCTGTCGGGCCCGACGGAGAAGTCATTGTCGAGATAGGCCAGCATCGCGGGGTGGCGCATCACCGCGCGCAGCATATCCACGAACCGGCCGGTGACGTGCGGGCGGATCGCCTCGCGGATATGCGCGTTGACGAGGCCCGAGCAGATCCCCTTGCGCACGCTGACGGTGAAATGGTTGGCCCAGAACCACACCAGGCGCTCGCGGTAGGGGCTCCCGGTGGTGAGCAGAGTGTCGATATTCCCCGCCGTATCGGCCAGGAAAATCTCGCGCATGGTCTTGCGGCGGTCCCGCACCTTGACGTCCTGCCCCGCCTGTGCGCGCTCCTCGCGGAAGGCGACAAGACCGTCGATCCCGCCGTGGCCGGGCAGTGCGAGTGCCGGGTCGGGCCCGTCGAGCTGGCCCTCGAGCCAGGCGCGGGGGTCGGCGGGGCGCGGATCACCCGGCCGTGGGCCGAGGCCGAAGCGGACGAGGGCGTGTGCGGTTCGTGCGTCCATGGCGACACATTACTGCGCGATCCGGCGCGATACTCATGAAAGATGCGTCATGCCGACCTCACCACAGCGCGCGCATGCGGCCGGCTGCCATGCGCGCGAAGTGGGCCAAGCGGCCACTTCGCGCTTGCAAATTTGCCGTTCAATGGGCATTTCACGCAGCGGAACAGCCGGGCGATCGCGCTGGCTTCAGGTGGGTGCGCGAGGCGGGGGCCTTGCCGCACCCGCTGCGCTTTGAACCCTGGGTTATGTGACCCTTTGATGAAACGCCCACCGGCATACGCCAAGGGGGCAGATGGAGGCCTCGGTGGCTGTGAACGCGCT
>JAPLOH010000179.1 GCA_026400845.1 Alphaproteobacteria bacterium | reverse complement strand
TCGCCCAGTATCGTGAAATGGCCGCCTTCGCCCAGTTCGCCTCGGACCTCGACGCCTCGACCCAGCAGCTGCTGGCCCGCGGCGCCCGTCTGACCGAGCTGCTGAAGCAGCCGCAGTTCAAGCCGGTTCCGGTCGAGGAGCAGGTGGTGGCGATCTTCGCCGGCGTGCGCGGCTACCTGGATCGTATCCCGGTTGGCGCCATCGGCCGCTTCGAGAGCCAGATCCTGAGCGAGCTCAAGGCGAAGGACCCCAGCATCATCAACGCCATCCGCAGCGATCGCGAGATCAAGCCGGATGTCGAGAAGAAGCTGATCGCGTTCCTGGACGCCTTCTCCAAGACGTTTGCCTGATCCTGATCACAACCTCCCAGTAGGTGGCAAGCGATGCCTAGCCTGAAATCTCTGCGCATGCGCATCAACAGCGTGAAGTCGACGCAGAAGATCACCTCGGCCATGAAAATGGTCGCGGCGTCCAAGCTGCGTCGTGCCCAGTCGCAGGCCGAGGCCGCCCGGCCGTACGCCCAGCGGATGGCGCGCATGATGGCCTCCCTCGGCGCCTCGGTCGCCGGCAGCCCAACCGCGCCGAAATTGCTGGTCGGGACCGGCGCCGACAAGGTGCATCTGCTGGTGGCCGTCGCGGGTGACCGCGGCCTGGCCGGCGCCTTCAACTCCAACGTCGGCCGCATGGCGCGCGGGCTTGCCCGCCAACTTGAGGCCGAGGGCAAGACGGTGAAGATCCTCGCCGTCGGCCGCAAGTCGCGCGACTATCTGCGGCGTGAACTCGCCAGCCGGATGGTGGGCGATGTGAACTTCGTCGGCCGCAAAAGCATCGGCTTTGCCGATGCCGAGGCGATCGCGACCCGCATCGTGGCCATGCTTCATGCCGGGGAGTTCGATGTCTGCACCTTGGTCTACAACCGCTTCCAGTCGGTGATCGCGCAGATCCCGACCGAGGTGCGGCTGATCCCGGCGCCGCTGCCGGAAGGCGGCGAGGCCGGCGGCAGTGCGTCCTACGAATTCGAGCCGGACGAAGAGACCATGCTGGCCCGGCTGCTGCCGCAGAATCTGGCGATCCAGATCTACCGCGCCCTGCTGGAGACCAATGCGGGCTTCTTCGGCTCGCAAATGACGGCAATGGATAACGCCACGCGTAATGCGGGCGATATGATCAAGCGGCTGACGCAGAACTATAACCGTGCGCGTCAGGCCAATATCACCAGGGAACTTATCGAGATCATCTCCGGCGCCGAAGCCGTCTGATCGATCGCGTGACAGAGACAGGAGACTAGAATGGCCAGCAATATTGTCGGGCGGGTGAGCCAGGTTCTTGGCGCCGTCGTTGACGTGCAGTTCGACGGCGAGCTGCCGTTCATCCTGAACGCGCTGCATACGAAGATGGGCGACAACACGCTGGTGATGGAAGTCTCCCAGCAGCTTGGCGAACGTACCGTTCGCTGCATCGCCATGGACAGCACCGACGGCATGGTGCGCGGACAGGAAGTGGTCGACACCGGCGCACCGATCTCGGTGCCGGTCGGCCCCGAAACCCTCGGGCGCATCCTCAACGTGATTGGCGAGCCGATCGACGAGCGCGGCCCGGTCAACGCCACGCGGCGCTACCCGATCCATCGCTCGGCGCCTTCCTTCGAGGAGCAGGCTTCGGCGACTGAAATTCTCGTCACCGGGATCAAGGTCGTCGATCTGCTCGCCCCCTACCTCAAGGGCGGCAAGGTTGGCCTGTTCGGCGGCGCCGGCGTGGGCAAGACGGTGCTCATTCAGGAACTGATCAACAACATCGCCAAGGCGCATGGCGGCGTGTCCGTGTTTGCCGGCGTCGGCGAGCGCACCCGCGAGGGTAACGACCTCTACCACGAAATGGTGGACGCCGGCGTTATCAAGCTCGGTGAGAATGGCTCGACCGAAGGCTCCAAGGTGGCGCTGGTCTATGGCCAGATGAACGAGCCGCCGGGCGCCCGCGCCCGCGTGGCGCTTTCGGGCCTCTCGGTGGCCGAATACTTCCGCGACGAGGAAGGCCAGGACGTGCTGTTCGCGCCGAAGTGTCCGCACTTCTGGGCCGTATCCCGTCAGCGGTGGGCTATCAGCCGACCTTGGCGACCGACATGGGCGCGCTGCAGGAACGCATTACGTCGACGAACAAAGGCTCAATTACCTCGGTGCAGGCGATTTACGTGCCGGCCGACGATCTGACCGACCCGGCGCCGGCGACCTCCTTCGCCCACTTGGACGCGACGACCGTGCTCTCCCGCCAGATCGCCGAGCTCGGGATCTACCCGGCGGTGGATCCGCTCGACTCGACCTCGCGCTCGCTCGACCCGCGCATCGTCGGTGACGAGCACTACACCACCGCCCGCGAAGTTCAGCGCGTGCTGCAGACCTACAAGTCGCTGCAGGACATCATCGCCATTCTCGGCATGGACGAGCTTTCGGAAGAGGACAAGCTGGTCGTCGCCCGTGCGCGCAAGATCCAGCGCTTCCTGAGCCAGCCCTTCCACGTCGCCGAAGTCTTTACCGGCTTCCCCGGCGTGTTCGTGCCGATCGCCGACACCGTGCGCAGCTTCAAGGCGATCGTCGCCGGCGAGTATGACCACCTTCCCGAGGGCGCCTTCTACATGGTCGGCACCATCGAGGAGGCCGTGAAGAAGGCCGAGGCGATGAAGGCCTCGGTCTGATCATCGAACGGAGAGCAGGATCATGCCGGTCGAACTGGAAATCGTGAGCCCGGAAAAGCTCCTCCTCTCCCGTCCCGTGGAGATGGTGGTGCTGCCGGCCTACGAGGGCGAAATGGGTGTGCTGCAAGGGCATTCGCCGATGATCGTGCTGCTGCGTGGCGGCATGATCCGGCTTTATGAAGGCGGCCAGGTGAAGGAACAGCTCTACGTCTCCGGCGGTTTCGCCGAGGTGACGCCGGAGCGGGTGACCGTCCTGGCCACCGAGGCGACTCCAGCCGCGGATGTGTCGCGCGCCGAGGGCGAGAAGCGCCTCGCCGCGGCCGAGGCCGACTATGCGGCGGCCGACAAGTCGGACGTTGTGCTGCTCGACGCGGCGATGGATCGGATTCAATCCGCCCGCGCCATGGTGGAAGCCGCCGCGGCCTGAGCCGCGCGGCCACTTCCGTTTCCGGCCATCCTTCCGCGCCAGGGTTGGCCGTGGTACGGTAGGGCATGGATCGTTCCTCCTCTATGTTGGGCTCGGTGGTCTGTCGCCGCGCCCATTTCGATGCACCCTGGTTCGCGGCTTGGGAGACGCTGTTGCAGCGCGCTTCCGCCGGTGGGCCGGGGGCGACTCCTGAACACGTCCGCTATCATCGCAAGATCTGGGAATGGGTGGTCATCGCCCAGGCGCTGGAAGAGCGCGGCATGCTCGCGACGGGCCGGCGCGGCTGCGGCTTCGCGGTGGGCCGTGAACCGCTGGCCAGCCTGTTCGCCAATCGCGGAGTCGATATCCTCGGAACCGACCTCGGCGTCGCCCAGGGCAATTCCACCGCCGCCTGGAATGCCACCGGCCAACACGCCGCGAGCCTCGATGCGCTGCATTGGCCTGGATTGATCGACCGCGCCGACTTCGACGCCCGGGTGCGCTTCATGCCGCAGGATATGCGGGCGCTGCGGCCGGCCGAACTCGGGACTTTCGATTTCCTGTGGAGCTCCTGCAGCCTCGAACATCTCGGCACGCTCGAAGCCGGCATCCAGTTCGTGCTGCGCAGCACCGAGTTGCTGCGCCCCGGCGGGATCGCGGTGCATACGACGGAGTTCAATCTCTCCGCGCGGGACAAGACCGTGTCGATCGGCGATAACGTGCTCTATCGCGGCCGCGACATCGATGGCCTCGCCCACCGCCTGCGGCTGATCGGCTGCGGGATGGAGCGTTTCGATGATTTCGCCGGAACCGACGCCGAAGACATCGAATACGATTATTCACCATTCTATTCGCACGGCCGCCAGCACCTGAAGTTGCTGCTATCCGGCCATGTCAGTACCTCTTGTCTGCTGATCATCACCAAGGGGCACTATCCCGGCGCGCTGCCCGCGTTGTCCGGCCTCAAGCTCGGCGCCGATTCGACGGTGCCGGTTCAGGGGGGCGCCGCGCACCGTGCGCTGTCCGCCTTGCGCGCCTCGCCGCTGTGGCGGCTGGCGGCGCCGTTGCGCGGCCCGATCCGCGCGTTGCTCGGCCGCCGCTAACCCCATTTCACCGGGCAGCGCGCGCCTGTATGGTGGCGGCAATTCGGGAGACTTCGCATGAAATTCCGCCATATCGCCCTCGCGGCGGCGCTTGCCCTTGCCGCCCCCGCCGCCCAGGCGGCCAAGACCGACCTCATTGTCGGCATGGCCGCGCAGGATGTCGGCAAGCTCGACCCGCATCTCGCGGTCTCCACCATCGATCGCACGGTGGTGGCCTGGCTGTTCAACGGCCTGGTGCGCTTCAAGCCCGGCAGCATGAGCCCGGCCGACATCGAGCCCGATCTGGCGACGAGCTGGGAAAGCTCGGCCGACAAGAAGGTTTGGACCTTCAAGCTCCGCCCCGGGGTGAAGTTCCATGGCGATTATGGCGAGCTGACAGCCGATGACGTTGTGTACAGCCTTACCAAATCGGCCGACCCCAAGCGCTCCGCCTCCTCCGGCGATTTCGCCTCCTTCGAGAAGGTCGAGGCGCTCGACCCACTCACGGTGCGCATCACGCTGAAGCAGACCATCCCCAGCCTGCTCGGCATCATCACCAATTATGGCGGCGGCTTCATCGTCTCGAAGAAGGCGGTCGAGGCGCTGGGCGACAAGTTCGCCGCTCAGCCGATCGGCACCGGCCCCTTCGCCTTCGCCGCCAACACCCCCAACCAGTCGCTCGAACTGGTTGCCCACAAGGCCTATTTCCGCGGCGCCCCGAAGATCGGGAAGATCAGCTACCGCTTCCTGCCCTCCAACGCCTCGCGCGATCTCGCCTTCCAGAACGGCGAGCTCGACCTCGAATTCGGCAGCCAGGACCAGACCTGGATCGACCGCATGAAGAAGCTCCCGGGCGCGGTGGTGGACGTTTTCCAACCCGGCGAGGAGGCAATCCTGCATCTCAACCTGGCGCAGAAGCCGCTCGACGACCTTCGCGTCCGCCAGGCCATCGCCTACGCGATCAACCGTCCGGAAATCCTGAAGTTCCAGGGCCCCGACGCCTCGCGCACCCCGGGCTCGGTGATCCCGATCGGCAACCTCGGCTACGTCGATGCCGGCCTGCCCGGCTACGACGTCGCCAAGGCCAAGGCTCTGCTGGCCGAAGCCGGCTTCAAGGATGGGCTCACCCTGAAGGTGGTGCACACCCAACTGCCCAACATGCTCGCCCAGATGCAGGTGGTGCAGGCCCAGTTGAAGCGCGCTGGCATCAACCTCGATCTCCAGGTGGTCGAGCACGCGACCTTCCACCAGATGATCCGCCAAGACCTCTCGGCGATCGTGTTCTACGCGGCCGCCCGTTTCCCGGTGGCAGACGTCTATCTCACCCAGTTCTACCACTCCCGCAGCACCGTTAAGACGCCGACCGCGGTGACCAATTTTTCGCACTGCACGGCCGCCGACGCCGAGATCGACGCCGCCCGCACCGAACCCGATCAGGCCAAGCAAATCGCGCTGTGGGAGACCGCACAGAAGAAAATCGTCGCCCAGATGTGCGCGGTGCCGCTGATCGAGACGCTCCAGGCGTGGGTCCGCAAGGATACGCTGGTCTATGGCTACGACCTCAAGGGCTCGCTTTCCCTCGGTCCGCTGATCACCGAGCAGACCCACTTCAAGTGAGGGGCCGGCGGGCGGCATGATTTTCTATATCGCCCGCCGTCTGCTTGCCGCGGTACCCACGCTGTGGGCGGTGCTGACGCTGGTGTTCGTGCTGGTCCGCATCGTCCCCGGCGATCCCGCGGTGGCGATCCTGGGAGACCGGGCAACCCCCGCGGCGGTGGCCGCCTTGCAGGCCAAGCTCGGGCTCGACCGGCCGATCTGGGAGCAATACCTCACCTTCCTCGGCCAATCCGCCCAGGGCGATTTCGGCATCTCGATGGTGACCAACCGGCCAATTCTCGCCGATGTCGGCGCGGTGATCCCGCATACGATCGACCTCACCTTGGCGGCGATGCTGATCGGCATCGTCATCGGCATTCCCGCCGGCGTCTGGGCGGCGCTGCATCGCAACCGCTGGATCGACGTGCTGGCGCGGATGCTCTCGCTGGTCGGCCTGTCCTTTCCGGTGTTCGTCTCTGGAATTTTCCTGCTGCTCACCTTCGCGCTCCATTGGCGCATCTTCCCGGTGATCGGCAACGCCAACCTGTCCGACCCCGGGGACCGGCTGCTGAAGCTCGTGCTGCCGTCCATCACCCTCGGACTGGTGATGGCGGCCTACATCACCCGCGTCACCCGCAGCTCGATGCTTTCGGTGCTCGACGAGGACTACATGCGCACCGCCCGCGCCAAGGGCGTGCCATGGAAGCGCGTGGTGTGGCGGCACGGGCTGCGCAATGCCGGTCTGCCGGTGGTCACCGTGGTGGGCCTCTATATCGGCATCCTGATTGGCAATTCGGTGCTGACCGAAATCGTCTTCAACCGGCCGGGCCTCGGCAAGATCATCGTCGGCGCCCTCAATCAGCGCGACTACACGATGTTGCAGGGGCTGATGGTGATCTACTGCTTCCTCATCGTGGTGGTGAACCTGCTGACCGATCTGGCCTATGGCTTCATCGATCCCCGGGTCAAACACGCGTGAAGTCCCTGCTGCGCAACCCCACCACGGCGATCGGCGCCATCATGTGCGTGCTGATCCTCGCGGCCGCGGTGCTGGCCCCGTGGCTCGCGCCGTTCGACCCCGTCGAGCAGAATATCCTCGATCGCATGCAGCCTCCTGGCGGCGATTTCCTGCTCGGCTCCGACGTGTTCGGGCGCGATGTGCTGAGCCGCATCCTGTGGGGGGCGCGGATTTCGCTGGTGGTGGCGGTCACCTCGATCGCGTTTGCCATCGCCATCGGCGGGGCCATCGGCATGGTCAGCGGGTATATCGGCGGCAAGTTCGACCTGCTGGTGATGCAGGTGATGGATGTGCTGCTCTCCTTCCCCGCGTTGATCCTCGGTCTGATCGTGGTGGCGCTGCTGGGGGCGGAGATCCACAACCTCATCATCGCCATCACACTGACGGCCATCGCCCCCTTCGCCCGCATCGCCCGAGCCCCGGTGCTGAGCTTGAAGGAGCGCGCCTTCGTCGAAGCCGGCCGCGCGCTCGGCTTCTCCCATGCCCGCGTGCTGTTCGTGCATATCCTGCCCAATATCCTCAGCGAGGTGCTGGTGATGGGCAGCCTGTGGATGGCCACCGCGGTGCGCACCGAGGCGTCGCTCTCCTTCATCGGTCTCGGCGTGAAGCCGCCGACGGCGACCTGGGGCGGTATGATGCGTGACGGGTTCGACACCATCCTCGATGCGCCCTGGCTGTCGGTCTTCCCCGGCATCGCCATCCTGATGCTGGTGCTCGGCCTCAACATGGTCGGCGACGGGCTGCGCGACGCGACCGACCCGAAGCTCTCCGGCTCATGAGCGCGCCGATCCTCACCGTCTCCGGTCTGCGGCGGCATTTCGTTCAGACCAAGGGCTTTCCTCGTCCGGTGACCACCACGGTGCGGGCGGTCGACGGGGTAGATTTCTCCATCCACGCCAGCGAGGCGTTCGGGCTGGTCGGTGAATCCGGCTGCGGCAAATCCACCGCCGCCCGAGCCCTTTTGCGCCTCATCGAGCCCGATGCCGGCGAAATCCGCTTCGCCGGGCAGGACGTGATGGCGGCGAGCGGGGCCAGCCTCATCGCGCTGCGTCGGCGGATGCAGATCATTTTCCAGGACCCCTATTCGTCCCTCAACCCCCGCCGCACCATCGGCCGCACCCTGGTCGAACCGCTCGAAGTGCACGGCATCGCGCACGGTGCCGAGGCGCGGGCGCGGGCGATCGCGCTGTTGGAGGAGGTCGGTCTCCCGCCCACCGCGATGGGCCGCTACCCCCACGAATTCTCCGGCGGCGAACGCCAGCGCATCGGCATCGCCCGCGCCTTGGCGCTCGAACCGGAGTTGATCGTTGCCGACGAACCGGTCTCGGCGCTCGACGTTTCGGTGCAGGCGCAAGTGCTGCTGCTGTTGAAGGAGTTGCAGCGCAAGCGCGGCCTCGCCTTCCTGTTCGTCAGCCACGATCTCAGCGTGATCAGTTGGTTCTGCAGCCGGGTCGCGGTGATGTATCTCGGCCGCATCGTCGAGCAGGGGCCGGTAACGCGGGTGT
>JAPLOH010000356.1 GCA_026400845.1 Alphaproteobacteria bacterium | reverse complement strand
TGCGGGTCTGGGGGCGCAGCCCCCAGCGGGGTCCAGGGGCAGCGCCCCTGGCCTTCCTTACCTGCCGTTCCTACCCGCGGCCGACGAAGGGCATTTTGGTGGCCATGACGGTGACGAAGAGGGCGTTGGCGTCGGCGGGCAGTTCGGACATGTAGAGGATGGTTTTGCCGACGGCCGAGACGTCCATGGTGGGCTCAACCCGCGTCGTGCCGTCCGGCTGCGGCACGCCCTTGGCCATGCGGGCGGTCATCGGGGTGGCGGCGTTGCCGATGTCGATCTGGCCGCAGGCGATGTCGAAGTTGCGGCCGTCGAGCGCGATCGCCTTGGTCAGGCCGGTGATGGCGTGCTTGGTCGAGGTATAGGCGGCCGAGCCCGGGCGCGGCGTGTGGGCCGAGATCGAGCCGTTGTTGATGATGCGTCCGCCCTGGGGGGATTGGTCGCGCATCATGCGGAAGGCCGCGTTGGCGACGAGGAAGCAGCCGTTGAGGTTGACGGCGACCACCGAGGTCCATTGCTCCCAGGTGAAGTCACCGAAATTGGTCGAGGGCACGTTGCCGCCGGCGTTGTTGAACACGACGTCGAGCCGGCCGAACTTGGCCTTGATGGCGGCGAACAGCGCGTCCACCGAGGCCGGCTGCGTCACGTCGGTCGGCACGGCCAGCATGTTGGCCCCGGCCGTACCGGCCAGACTGATGGTTTCGGCCAGCGCGTCCGCGCGCCGTCCGGCGATGGCGACCGACCAGCCGGCCGCCGCCAATGTGAGGGCCGCATCGCGCCCGACGCCGCTGCCCGCGCCCGTGATCAGGGCGATCTTTCCGTTTCCGCTCATGCTTCAGCTCCCCATGCTTTGGTTCAGGCCGCCATTGTGGCATCACTGCGCGGGAATGGCACGGGTGGATGACGACGGAACTTGTCGTCGCTGCCATGCCTTGGATTGCCGACCATAGGGAACATCTGGAATGACCGACCATCCGGCGCTTCGCGCCTTCCTCGCCGAACGCCGCGACGCCTGCACTGAATTGCTGGCTGAGGTGGTCCGCGTGCCGTCCGACAATCCGCCCGGCAATTGCGCGGTGCACGCGGCACGCACCGCGGAACTGCTGGAGGGGCTCGGCTTCACCGTGGAGCGCCACGTGGTGCCGGCGGCGACGGCGCAGGCGCATGGCATGGTCTCGGTGACCAATTTGGTGGTGCGGCGGCGCTTCGGGGATGGCCCGGTGATCGCGCTGAACGCGCATGGTGACGTGGTGCCGCCCGGCGAGGGCTGGACGGCCGATCCGTACGGCGCGGAAATCCGCGATGGCTGGCTATATGGGCGGGGGGCGGCGGTCTCGAAGTCGGACATCGCGAGCTACGCCTTCGCGCTGCTGGCGCTGGAACATGCCGGCACGAAGCTCAAGGGCACCGTCGAGCTGCACATCACCTATGACGAGGAGACCGGTGGCGAGCTCGGGCCGGCCTGGTTGATTTCCGAGGGCATCAGCCGCCCCGACCTCGCGCTGTGCGCCGGGTTCTCCTACGGGGTGACGGAGGCGCATAACGGCTGCCTGCATCTCGAAATCGAGGTCACCGGCCGCTCCGCCCATGCCGCCAAGCCCTTCACCGGGATCGACGCGCTCGAATGCGCGACCGGCATTCTCTCCGCGCTGTATTCCTGGCGCGGCGGGCTCGCGGCGCGCGCCTCGAAAATCCCCGGCATCGGCGCCCCGCAGCTCACCATCGGGCTGATCTCGGGCGGCATCAACACCAACGTGGTGCCGGATCGCATCACCTTCCGGCTCGACCGGCGGATCGTGCCGGAGGAAAACCCGGCCGCGGTGGAGGCCGAACTGCGGGACGTGATCGCGCTGGCCGCCATGGCCAAGCCGGCGGCCAGCATCGCGGTGCGCCGCCTGCCGCTGGCGACGCCGCTGATGCCTCTGCCGGGCGGGCGGGCGTTCACCGAGGCGCTGTGCAAGCGGGCGACCGAGATCATGGGCGAGCCGATCGGCGCCGCCGGCGTGCCGCTCTACACCGATGCGCGGCATTACGCGGCGGCCGGCATCCCCGTCATCCTCTACGGCGCCGGGCCGCGCAGCATCGAGGAGGCCAACGCCCATCGTGCCGATGAGCGGGTGCCGATCGTCGATCTGCACCGCGCCACCGAGGTGGTCGCACTCACCCTCGCCGACATGCTCGCGGCATGAGCGGGCGCACCGAGCGTGCCGGGCGGCGGGTGCGGCGGGATGCCGAGCGCATCCAGCAAACGCCGTGGCGCCAGCCGGTCAACCGCTTCCCGCCGCTCGAGGTGGTGAGCGCCGATGAGCTCGAGATGATCCACAACGCGAGCCTGCGCGTGCTGGAGGAAATCGGGCTCGAGGTGATGAGCGATGAGGCGCTCACCTTGTTCAAGCAGGCCGGCGCCAAGGTGGACATGGCGCGCCAGCATGTCTGGCTCGATCGCGGCATCATCGCCGAGGCGCTGAAGACGGTGCCGGCGGAATTCACCCTCACGCCGCGCAACCCCGAGCGGGCCGTGCATTACGGCGGCCGCAGCATCGCCTATGGCACGGTCGGCGGGCCGCCCAACTGCTCCGATCTCGATGGTGGACGGCGCCCCGGCAGCCACCGGGATTCGCAGAATTTCATCCGCCTGCTGCAAAGCCTCAACTGCGTCCATGTCGTCGGCCCCTCGGTGGCGGCGATCGATCTCGACGCCGAGACCCGCCATCTCGATACCACCTATGACCTGATAACGCTCAGCGACCGCCAGTTCGGCGCCTCTGCCATCGGGGCGACGCGGATCGAGGACGCGATCGAGATGATTTGCATCGCCCGCGGCATCAGCCGCGAGGCGCTGATGCGCTCGCCCTCGCTCACCACCGTGGTCAACACCAACTCGCCGCTCAAGGTCGATGGCCCGATGTGCGACGGGCTGATGGCGGCGGCGGGAGCGGGCCAGGTGGTGATCGTCACCCCTTTCACGCTCGCGGGCGCCATGGCGCCGATCTCGCTGGCGGGGGCTTTGGCGCAGCAGAACGCCGAGGCCCTGCTCGGCATTGCGCTCACCCAGCTGGTGCGGCCGGGCGTACCGGTGATGTATGGCGGCTTCACCTCGAACGTGGATATGCGGACGGGGGCGCCCGCTTTCGGCACCCCCGAATACGCCAAGGGGGCGATTGCCACCGGGCAGCTTACCCGGAAATACGGCATTCCCTACCGCTCCAGCAACGTCAACGCCTCCAACGCCGTCGATGCCCAGGCGGCCTATGAGAGCGAGATGGCGCTGTGGTCCTCCATTCTCGGGGGCGCGCATTACCTCATGCACGCGGTCGGCTGGCTCGAAGGCGGGCTGGTGGCGTCCTTCGAGAAGATGATCGTCGACGCCGAGATGGTGCAGATGATGTCGGAGACGATGACGCCGATCGAGGTGACGGAGGCCTCGCTCGGCCTCTCCGCGATGGCCGAGGTTGGCCCCGGCGGGCATTTCTTCGGCACCGCCCATACGCTGGAGCGCTACGAGACCGCGTTCTACACGCCACTTCTGTCGGATTGGCGCAACTTCGAGACCTGGAAGAACGCCGGCGGGCTCGATGCCACCCAGCGGGCGAACGTGATCTACAAGGCGCTGCTCGCCCAGTACGAACCGCCGCCGATCGACCGCGACGTCGATGCCGAACTGCGCGCCTTTGTCGAACGCCGCAAGCGCGAGATCGCTTCGGCGGCACGCGACTGAGGGGAGGGCGCAGCCATCCGCATCCTGCTCGTCGAGGACGACGCCACCCTTGCCGCCGGCTTGAGCAAGGCGCTGGCGGCGGAGGGCTTCGCGGTCGACGTCGCGGAGGACGGCGACATCGGTTGCTACATGGGGGAGACCCAGGACTATGACGCGGTGGTGCTCGATCTCGGCCTGCCGAAACTGCCGGGGCTCGAGGTGCTGAAGCGCTGGCGGGCGAAGGGGCGGCTGATGCCGGTGCTGGTACTGACCGCGCGCGGCACCTGGACCGAACGGGTGGCCGGGCTGAATGCCGGGGCGGACGATTATCTCGGCAAACCGTTCGAGGTGATCGCCAGGCTGCGCGCCCTGATCCGCCGGTCCGGCGGCGTCGCCGACAGCGTGCTGCGCCACGGCGATATCGTGCTGGATCCGGCGACCGGCGTGCTCACCGTCGCGGGGGAGACTGTGGAGGTGACGGCGTTCGAGTTGCGGGTGCTGACCTACCTGATGCACCGGGCCGGACGCATCGTGTCCCAGGCCGAACTGCTCGACCATATCTATCCCGGCGAGACGGTGCGCGAGATCAACACCATCGAGGTCTACATCGGCCGCCTGCGCAAGAAGATCGGCCGCGAGGTGATCCGCACCGTGCGCGGCCTCGGCTACCGGCTGGGCTGACGGGAATGTTCTGGCACAGTTTCCGCGTTCGCCTCATCGCCGGCGCGGTGATCTGGATCACCGCCGGGTTGGGGATGAGTTGGTATGCGGTGGTGGATTTGTTCCGCACCCATGTGACCAGCGAGTTCGTCGAGGAGCTTGACCATCACGGCACCGAGTTGGCCGGGCTCATCACCTACTCGCCCGGCCGGCCGCTCGCCGTGCTGCAGCCGCTGAGTGACCGGCGGTTTTTCGTGCCGCGCTCCGGCTACTACTGGCAGGTCGATCTGCCCGATGGCGGCGGGCTCGCCTCGCGGTCCCTCGACGGCGCGCGGTTGCCGACCGGTCTTGCCTTCGCTGCCGGAGCGGCGGAGCGCAACAGCGTCACCGACGGCCCGGCCGGGGCGGTGCTGTTGCTCGAACGCATTCTCCCGGCCGAGGGCATGCGGCCACTCTTGCGCGTCGTGGTGGCGACCGATCGTTCGGAGGTCGAGGCGGTGCTGCGCGACCTCAACCGGACCTTCGCCCTCTCGCTCGCCATCATCGCCGCCGGGCTGATCGCCGCGGCGATCGCCCAGGTGAGTTTCGGCCTGCGCCCCCTCAACCGGGTGCGCGAGGCGCTG
>JAPLOH010000126.1 GCA_026400845.1 Alphaproteobacteria bacterium | reverse complement strand
CTCGGTCGCTTACCGCGCGACGGATTGTTTCGTGGGTTCGGCACCGGCACATGCTTCAGCCACCCCAATGTCGAAGTGGCCCTCCTACGGATCCCAACCATCAGCGGTATCGTCACGTCCCGCTGATGGAGGGCCGGGGATGGCTACGGCGTTCGACACGGCGGCTTCCCGGTCGCGGTAGACTATACCGAGCGCTGGCGCATCAGGTTGGGGCTGATGGCGAAGAGAGCCGGCGGCCCCGATCGAAGGCCGCCGGTGCTGCTGTACGCAGCAGCGCGCAGGCTACCTGATCAAGCCCATCGCCTTAAGCCGAGCCTCCAGGCGCGGCGTGCCGAAGCCGTGCTCGACCGGTTTGGCGATGTCCATGATCCGCGGCAGAGCATCGGCGAACATGTCCACCGTGATCGGCTTGGTCGGATCGAATTGCACGCCTTCGCTCTCGATATATTTCACGCGCTTGTAGAAGCCCGCATTGGCACCGAAGATCTCGCCGGACACGTTGCACTGCTCGCTCGCCATCCACGCGACCGCGGGCGAAACCAGCTCGGGCTTCATGAAGTCGAGCACCGCCTCGGGGATCAGCCCCTCGGTCATGCGCGTCTTGGCGGAGGGCGAGATCGCGTTGCACAGGATGTTGTACTTGGCGCCTTCGAAGCGCAGGCAGTTGATGAGGCCGTTTACCGCCATTTTCGCGGCGCCGTAATTGGCCTGGCCGAAATTGCCGACCGTGCCGGAGCCCGAGGTGGTGACGACGACGCGGCCGTACTTGGCTTCGCGCATGTGCGGCCAGGCCGCCATGGTGCAGTAGACAGTGCCCATCAGGTGCACCTGCACGACGAATTCGAAATCCGCCGGCTCCATCTTGTGGAAGCTCTTGTCGCGCAGGATGCCGGCGTTGTTCACCAGGATGTCGAGCCGGCCGAAACTGTCGATCGCGGTCTTCACGATCGCCTGCGCGCTGGTCCAGTCCGCGACCGAGTTGTAGTTGGCCACCGCGGTGCCGCCGGCCGCGCGGATTTCCTCGACCACACGGTCGGCCACCGTATTGGCGGTGCCGCGCCCGTCGACGGCGCCGCCGGGGTCATTGACGACCACCTTGGCGCCGCTGCTGGCCAGCAGCAGCGCGTGTTCGCGCCCCAGACCGGCGCCGGCGCCGGTGACAATTGCGACCCGATTGTCGAAACGGATGGTCATGCGTCCACTCTCCCTTGCGGCCGCGCTTTCCTGCGCGGCCTCCACAGCAGAAGGCTAGACCGCATGGCGGCGGACCGGAAGAGGCCCGGTGACGTTCGGGGGCGCGCGGTTCAGAGTCGCGACGGGGCGGTTGGTGCTCCGGCGACGGGGATCGGGGTCGCGCGATAGGCATCGAGGCCGCGCCCGGCGGTGCCCTGCGGGGCGGGGATGGTGCGGGCGGCGTCGGCGCGGTTGGAGAGGCTGAAGCCCCCGTTGGTCGGCATCGGCGGCGAGCGGGGGATGCCGCTTTCGGCCGGCCAGCCCGGGCCGCGGGTGTTCCACACGTTCTGCGACCAGGCGTTGGTCGACCAAACATTGCCTTGCGGGCCCGGCGTGCCGGCGGCGCCGAGGCGGTTGCGCTGCTCATCGGGCAGCACCGCGAACACCCGGCGGCGATAGGCCTCGCCAAGTTCGGGGGTGGCGGAATGGTAGTGGGCGGTTGCCTTCACCCAGTCCTTCGATTGGGCGTGGAGGTCCTTGAGGTAGCGCGCCGCATAGGCGGCGTTGGCCGCGGGGTCGAACCCCTCATCCAGGCTCGCGAAGGCGCGCGGGTGATACATCAGGTTCACCTGCATGCAACCGACGTCGATCGAGCGCGCGCCTTTGGCCTGGAAGGCGCGGACGGCGGCGATGGCTTCGGCCTTGGTGTCATAGATGTAGCCGGCACCCTCGACATTGATAGTCCATGGCCAGGGGTGCACCCCGCCCTGCCCATCGGGCCGGCCGCTTTCGACCCGGGCGATCCCCGCCATCAGGCCCGCAGGCGTGCCGGTGGATCGCTCGACCATGGCGATCGCCTGGCGGCATTGCAGGCTTGGCAGAGGAATCTGGCCCGCCGGCGCCGCGACGCCCGTCGTGGGGGCGCCGATCGCCTCAACGCAGGTCAAAGCAAGCACGGCGAGGACGGACAGGGCACGCATCGCCGGAGCTTATAG
>JAPLOH010000293.1 GCA_026400845.1 Alphaproteobacteria bacterium | reverse complement strand
GTAGCACTTAAGCTTTGCAATTCAGATATAAAGGCTGCCAAGCGAACATGCCCATCTTCATCTGCCAAACCCTCAAGCACGAGAGTTATGTGCAACGAGTCGGTCATCGCAAACGCACCGAAACTTGGTCGGTGGCATAAAAAACAACTTTAATCATTGCAACCTCCCTTGTCACGCTTAGCTTCACGTATACCTCCGCTTTCGTCAATTGTGGCTATAACGCGATTGTCGTCACCCCCTCCGTGCCGACACTTCCGTCAGAGCCCCCCCCAATCACCCCCGCAACGCCCGCTTCGCGACGCCGGCCAGGAAACCCGAGGCGTTCGGCAGGATCGCGTCATTGAAATCATAGCGGTCGTTGTGCAGCTCCTTGCCGGGCTCGGCGGGGCCGTTGCCGACCCAGACGAAGGCGCCGGGGCGCTCTTTCAGGAACCAGGAGAAATCCTCCCCGGTCATCGCCGGCAGCAGATCGCGCCGGACGGGGATGGCGTTTTCGGCGCAGGCTTCGGCGGCGAGATCGGCGTCGGCTTTGTGGTTGACGGTGGCGCCGATGCCGTACGGCATTTCATAGTCCACCTTCACGCCGAAGGTGGCGGCGACGCCGTGGACGACGCGGCCGACGTTTTCCTCCAGGACTTTCCAGGTCTTCTCGTTGAAGTAGCGCGAGGTGCCCTTCATGACGATGCGCTGCGGGATCACGTTGCCGGCGATGCCGCCCTCGATGGCGCAGATCGAGACCACCGCGCTGTCGAGCGGATCGACATTGCGCGCCACCACGGATTGCAGCGCGACGATCATGTGCCCGGCGGCGACCATCGGGTCGCGCGTCAAATGCGGCATGGCGCCATGGCCGGAATGGCCCTCGATGGTGATGGAGATGCGCGCGCCGCCGGCCATGCAGGCGGCGTCGTGGATGGCCACCGTGCCGGCCTCAAGCCCGGGCCAGTTGTGGTAGCCGTAGATCTTCTCCATCGGGAAGCGCTCGAACAGCCCGTCCTTGATCATGTTCATCGCCCCGCCCGCGCCTTCCTCGGCGGGCTGGAACACGAACTGCACGGTGCCCGACCAGTCATCCGCGCGCGACAGCAGGGCGGCGGCGCCGAGCAGCGAGGTGGTGTGCCCGTCATGCCCGCAGGCGTGCATCACGCCGGGGTTGTTGGAGGCATAGGCGAGCCCGGTCGCCTCCATGATCGGCAGCGCATCCATATCGGCGCGCAGCCCGACCGAGCGGTTCGACTGGCCCTTGGAGATGGTGGCCACCACCCCGGTGCCGCCGACGCCGGCGGTGAAGGGAATGCCGAGCTCCTGCAATTTCGCGCAGACGAAGGCGGCGGTGCCGGTCTCCTTCAGCGAGAGTTCGGGGTTGGCGTGGAGATGCCGGCGCCACCCGGCAAGAGTTTCGGCGAGGGTCTTGTCCATGGCGGGAGCATCCCACCACCGCGCGGTAAATGCCAGAGGGCTGGATTGCCTCCCCTGCTGCGCCGCTGCACAGTCCGGCGGAGCAATGGGGGGAGCGGCATGCGCATCGCAATCATCGGCGCCGGGGGGATCGGCGCGCCACTCGGGGCCTCGCTGGCGGTGGCGGGGAACGACGTCACCTTCCTCGCCCGCGGCGCACATCTGGCGGCGATGCGGGAGAGCGGCCTGCGGATCGAGGGGGATCGCGGCGAGACGCATGTGTTTCCGACCCAGGCGACGGATGACGCGAGCGCGATCGGGCCGGTGGATGTGGTGTTGTTCGCCGTCAAGCTATGGGACATCGAGAGCGCGGGCACGCAGATCCGCCCGCTGATGGGCCCTGAGACGGCGGTGATCCCGCTGCAGAACGGCATCGATGCGTCCGAACGGCTCGACCCGATCCTCGGGGCGGAGCACGTGCTGGGCGGCGTAGGGCTGGTGACCGGCACCATCGTGGCGCCCGGGGTGGTGCGGCAATCCGGCACGCATCACCGGGTGACGTTTGGCGAGCGGGCCGGCGGGGTTTCGCCGCGATGCCTGCGCATTCGCGACGCCTTCGCGGCGGCCGGGATCGACGCCGTGCTGTCCGAGGACATCCAGCGTGCGCGATGGGACAAGTTCGCCATTCTCGTCCCGGTCAGCGGCGTCTGCGCGCTTACCCGCAGTTCGATCGGCCGGTTGCGGGACGACCCGGAATGCGCGGCGTTGATCGAAGGGGCGATGCAGGAGGTCGCGGCGCTGAGCCGGGCCGCCGGGTTCGCGCTGAGCGAGACGGAACTGGAAAAGACGCGGGCGTTCATCCGCGGCGTGCCTGATGGCTGGACGCCCTCGATGGCCGTCGACGTGATGAACGGGCGGCGGCTGGAGCTGCCATGGCTGGCCGGCAAGGCGGTGTTGCTTGGGCGGGAACTGGGCGTTGCGACCCCGCTCAACTTCGCCATCAATGCTGCGCTGCGGCCCTACGTGAACGGCGTGCCTTAGCGCGGCATCAGGTAGGGCAGCAACTCGTGGGCGCCTTCCCATGTGAGTTTCACCGCGATGTAGAGCACGACGACCAGGCCAACCCAGCCGATCCAGCGGTGGCGCTCCAGCAGCCCGGCGATCCAGGTCGCCGCGACGCCCATCAGCACCACCGAGACGGCGAGCCCGGTCACCAGCACCCAGGTATG
>JAPLOH010000340.1 GCA_026400845.1 Alphaproteobacteria bacterium | reverse complement strand
TGCACCAGGCCTATATCGAGCCGCATGCCTGCGTCGCCTCGGTCAACCCGGACGGCCAGACGGTGATTTTCGCGTCGAGCCAGGGTCAGTTCATGATCCGGCAGTACACCGCTAAAATCCTCGGCATGGACATCGCCAATATCCGCGTGACGCCGGCTGAAATCGGCGGCGGCTTCGGCGGCAAGACGCTGGTCTATCTCGAACCGATCGCCACCGCGCTCTCCGCCAAGTGCGGCCGCCCGGTCAAGATGGTGATGACCCGTGAGGAAGTGTTCCGCGCCTCGGGCCCGACCTCGGGCGGCACCATAGACGTCAAGATCGGCGCCAAGAAGGACGGCACCATCACCGGCGCCTACGCCATGATCAAACTGCAGGCCGGGGCTTTCCCGGGCTCGCCGGTGGCGCCCGCCGCGATGTGCGCCTTCGCCTGCTATGACCTCAAGAACGTCACCGCCGAAGGCTACGACGTCGTCAGCAACCGCCCCAAGGTCGCGGCCTATCGCGCTCCGGGCGCTCCGATCTCGAACTATGCGGTCGAGAGCGTGATGGACGAACTGGCCAGCAAGCTGGGCATGGACGCGATCGAGCTGCGCATGAAGAACGCCGCCAAGCAGGGCACCAAGGCCGCCTACGGCCCGGTGTTCCCGGAAATCGGCTTCGAACAGGTGCTCGAGGCCTCGAAGGCGCACCCGCATTGGACGGCTCCGCTGGGCAAGAACCAGGGGCGTGGCATCGCCACTGGCTTCTGGTTCAACGTCGGCGGCGAAAGCTCGGCGTCGGTGTTCATCAACGAGGACGGCACGGTCAGCGTCGTGTCCGGCAGCCCGGACATCGGTGGTTCGCGCGCCTCGATGGCGATGATGGCGGCCGAAGTGCTTGGTGTGCCCTACGAGAAGGTCCGCGCCATCGTCGGTGATACCGCGCAGATCGGCATCACCGGCATGACCGGTGGCAGCCGCGTGACCTTCGCGACAGGGATGGCGACCGTGCAGGCCGCCGAACAAGTGGTGACGGACCTCAAGAAGCGTGCCGCCATGATCTGGGACATCTCGCCCGACGCGGTGGACTGGAAGGACGGCGAGGCGGTGCCGGCAGGTGCCAACGCCGGCGGCTTCGACCCGCTGCCGCTTGCTGCCATCGCGATGAAGGCGGCCAAGACCGGCGGCCCGATCGGTGCGGAGGTCTCCATCAACGCCCAGGGTGCGGGTGCCGGTTTCGGCGCCCATATCGCGGACGTCGAGGTCGATCCCGAGACCGGCTTCGTGAAGATCCTGCGCTACACCGCGGTGCAGGATGTCGGCCGCGCCATCCATCCGTCCTACGTCGAAGGGCAGATCCAGGGCGGCGCCACCCAGGGTATCGGCTGGGCGCTGAACGAGGAGTATGTCTACGACAAGAACGGCCGCATGGATAACGCCGGCTTCCTCGACTATCGCGTCCCCGTCGCATCGGACCTTCCGATGATCGACGCGGTGCTGGTCGAAGTGCCGAACAAGCGCCATCCGTTCGGGGTCCGCGGCGTCGGCGAAGTGCCGATCGTGCCCCCGATGGCCGCCATCGGCAACGCCATCAAGTCGGCCACCGGCATGCGCCTGGTGAGCCTGCCGATGTCGCCGCCGAAGGTCCGCGCCGCATTCGACGCGGCCAAGGGCTGATCGCACCATGCCTACGGTCTCCATCCCGAGCTCACTGTGCCGCCAGTTCACCGGCGGGCTGACCGAGTTCGAGGTGGAGGCTACAAGTTTTCGACGACTGATCCTCGAACTCGATCGCCGCTTTCCCGGCCTGGGCAACCAGGTCGAGGAAAGCATGGCGATCGCGGTCGACGGTGAGATCTATCAGGACGCCTACGCGTTGCAGCTCAAGGCGGGCAGCGACATCGTCCTCATTCCCAAGATCGGCGGCGGCTAGGCTTTCGCCGCGGCGCCGGTACGGGCACCCAGAAAAAAATCATCGCGCAGGCAATTTTCCTGTTGCGGTGAATGTTGAGTCGCGATAAAACAAACCGTGAACAAACATCGTCGCACCAACTTCGTACGCGTCTCGACCCCGGCAGCGCTGCTGCTGATCGGGTTCGCGGAGCTATGGGCGCGCGCATGGTCGCGGCTGTTGTGGCGTACTCCGCAGCAGCGCTGGTTGTTGGCCTATGTCGCGGCGGTGATGCGCTGCCTCGCAATGGTGTTCGAACGCGCCGCGGCCGGGGAGCTGCCTGCATCAAGCCCCCGCGCCACTCCCGATGCCGCGAAGCGTCGCCCCCGCGCAAGCAGGGACGAGAAATGGCGGCCGCGCTTGGCTGGGCGGGTTTGCCACGAGGAGGATCGCGCGGTCCTTGAAGCCGAGGTCGCGCCACGGCTTCCTCGCCAGGTATTGCTGGCGCCGGTGCCCGTTCCGCGCGCGGGCACCGAGGCCATACTGTACCAGTTCGCTGGCCAGGTGACCGGTTTGCGCGAACGACGAACGCGCAAACCGGGCAGGGGAGGCTGTGCGGAATTGCGCCTTTTTTGTTACGATAAAGAAATAAATACCGGTACTCTCATGGCCCTATCCCGCAGGCGCGCCGGTTCAGCGCCCGACCGCGTAGCCCTGCATGCCGCGCGGGTTGGCGCCGGCGAACATCTGCCCGTCGGCCTCGAGCCGTGCAGCGGACAGGCGGCCCTCGCTCCAGGGCTCGCCCATCTCGGCCTTGTGGCCACGACGCGTCATCTCCGCCAGCACCTTCGGGTCGTAGCGGCCCTCCAGCACCACCTTGCCCGGCCGTGCCACGCGGGGCCAGAAGCTCGACGGCCAGTGCTCGGTGTGGAAGGACGGCGCGTCGACCGCCTGCTGGATGGTCATGTTGTGATGGAGCATGCGGGTGAACATGATCGCCTGCCATTGGTCCTGCTGCTCGCCGCCGGGGGTGCCGAAGGTCATCCAGGCCTTGCCATCGCGCAGCGCCATGCTGGGCGAGAGGGTAGTGCGTGGGCGCTTGCGGGGCGCGATCGAATTGGGATGTCCAGGTTTGGTCCAGAACATCTGGCCACGGGTGGAGATGCAGAAGCCGAGTTCGGGGATCACCGGGGAGGATTGCAGCCAGCCGCCCGATGGGGTGGCGCTGACCATGTTGCCCCAGCGGTCGATCACGTCGACATGGCAGGTGTCGCCCCCCATGGCGCCGAGCCGGGCCACGGTCGGCTCGCCGATGCCGGGGGCGCGGGTGAGCAGGGCGATGCGATCCTGGGCGTTGTGATCGACGTCGGCGGCGAAACCGGGGATGCTGCCGGGGCGCAGGTCGTGGTTGGCGGTGGCACCGATCAGCTTGCGGCGCTCGTCGTTGTAGGCCGCCGACAGCAGGGTATCGAGCGGCACCTGCGCGTGCTCGGGGTCACCGTAATAGGCCTCGCGGTCGGCGAAGGCGAGTTTCATGCTCTCGATCAGGGTATGGGCGTAGTCGACGCCGAACGGGTCCATCGCCGCGAGGTCGAAGCCCTTGAGCAGCGCGAGCTGTTGCAGCAGCGCCGGGCCCTGGCTCCAGGTGCCGGGCTTGAGGACGCGGGTATCGTGGTAGTCGATGCCGATCGGGGCCTCCATCGAGGCGGCCCAGCGCGCCATGTCGTCCGACGTCAGCAATCCGCGATGGCGGCGGCCGGAGGAGTCGAGGATCTCGTTGTTCTGGTAGAAGTTGCCGATCGCCTCGGCGACGAAGCCGCGGTACCAGGCGTTGCGCGCGCTGTCGATGCGGGCCTCGCGGGTGCTGCCGGTCGCAGTGCCGCACAGCTTCTGCCAGGTGTCCGCCAGCGCCGGGCGGGCGAACAGGCTACCGGCCTCGGGCACCCGCCCGTTGCGCAGGAACACCGCCGCGGAGGTCGTCCATTCCTGTTCGAACAGCGGGCGCACGCTCTCGATGGCCGCGGGAATGCGGGGCACGAGATGAATGCCCTTGCGCGCGTAGCCGATGGCGTAGGAGAGCACGTCGGCGAGTTCCCAGGTGCCGAAATCGCGCAGCATCAGTGCCCAGGCGTCAAACGCGCCGGGCACCACGGCGGGCAGCAGGCCGGTGCCGGGGACGAGATCGAGGCCGAGTTCGGCGAATTTCGCGGGGGTCGCGGCATCGGGCGCCACGCCCTGGCCGCAGATGACGTGCTGGGTGTTGGCCATCGCGTCATGCACGATGATCGGCGCATCGCCGCCCGGGCCGTTCAAATGGGGTTCGGCCACTTGCAGGGTGAAGCCCGCGGCGCAGGCGGCATCGAACGCGTTACCGCCGCGTTCCAGCACGGCCATGCCGACCTGCGAGGCAATCCAATGGGTGGTGGCGACGACGCCGAAGGTGCCGGCGATTTCGGGGCGGGTGGTGAACATGGCGCGTTTCCTGCTTGGTCGGAGAAGTGTTCATCCCGAGCGGCCGCCCCTGTCAACCCGGCGCTTGGCAGGCGGGTCGGAAGCGGCGATATCGGGCGGGCGGGGGAGGGGGCAGACGATGCTGGTGCTGGTGGTCGGCCCCTCGGGGGCGGGCAAGGACACACTGATGGCAGCCGCCCGGGCGCGGCTGGAGGGCGATGCGCGGTTCCGCTTCGTGCGGCGCGACATCACCCGGGCCCCCGATGCCGGCGGCGAGGACCACACGGCGGTGAGCCCGGCCGAATTCGCTGCCCGTCGGGCCGCCGGGGCCTACGCCCTGTCGTGGGAAGCCCACGGCCTTTGCTACGGTATTCCCGCCGATATCGTGGGGCACATCGCCAGCGGCGGGGTGGCGATCGCCAATGTCTCGCGCGGCGTGCTGCTGGAGGCGGCGGCGCGGTTCCCCACGCTGGTGCTCGAAATCACCGCGCCAATCGCGGTGCTGGCCCGCCGACTCGCAGCGCGCGGGCGAGAGAGCGAGACCGATATCGCGGCTCGCCTGGCGCGCGCGGTGGCCCTGCCGGCGGGGCTCGACGTGGTGACGGTGATGAACGACGGCGCCGTCGAGGACGGTGTGGCGCTTGTGCTGGCGGCCCTCAGCCGCGCAGCGGAATCCGCTCGGCCAGCAGGAAATCCGCCCCATCGGCCGCCTGCGTGAACAGGCAGAGATCAGTCACGCGGCGCGGCACGGCCAGCGCCGCGGCGAAATGCGCGGAGGCGGCGGGGAAGCAGCCCGCTCGCTCCTCGGCGGTGAGCCGCCGGGTCAGCGTCATATGAAAAAACCACGTGGCGAACACGTAGGGGTAGCCCCAACGCACCAGATTGGCCTCCTGCGCCGGGGGCAGCCCGTTGCGGCGGCGCTTGGCGAGTTCAGCCTCGTCCGGCGGTTCACGCAGATGGTCGGCGCCGGCGACGCAGGCATCGGCGAGGGCCTGGAGTTCGGGGCTCGGGGTGGTTTCGCGGAGCGCGAGAAAGCCGTGCAGGTCGGCCACCGCGAGGCGGGGCACGTCGAAAGCGGCAATCCCCGCGGCGATGGCGGCGGCGCTGTCCAACACCGCGGCCCAGGTGACACCAGGTTTCAGCCGCATCGGCGGTTTCAGCGTGGCGTGGAAGGCGTAGTGGCGGGGATCGGCTGTGATCGCCGCGATATCGGCCACATCAGGCTGCTTGCGCGGGGCGCCCGTCATTGGATCGCGGCCGAGCCATGAGGCAGCGGCTTCCCAAAGCGGGTCCGTCTCGGCCGGCGCGTAGTAGATGGCGACGCGAGACGTCATGCCACGCGCTCACCGGCGCGGAACACCTGGCGGATCACCGGGATCGCCTCATGTGGGCGCACCCGCACGAGATCGGCGCGCAGCCCCGGCGCGAGGCGGCCGCGATCGCTGAGCCCGGCCATGTCGGCGGGGTTGGCGGTGATCAGGGCGACGGCGGCGGGGAGCGGGATGCCAATGGTCTCGGCGCAGATGAAGGCTGCCTCCACCAGCGCGGCCGGCACGTAGTCGGACGCGAAGGCGTCGACATGCCCGGCGCGCACCAGGTCGGCCGCGCTGACATTGCCGGAATGGCTGCCGCCGCGGACGATGTTGGGGGCGCCGGCGATCACCGTCATCGCGTGCTTGTGGGCGTGGGCGGCGGCGCGGAGGGTGACCGGAAATTCGCTGATGCGGATGCCGTCGGCGTGGTTCTCGGCGATTTCTTCCTCGGTCTCGTCGTCATGGCTCGCCAGCGTGATTTCGCCGCGCGCGACGCGCTCGGCCACCGCGGCGAGGATCGCCTGGCGGTTTGGCGTGCGCAGCCGGGAGCGCTGCTCAAGCAATTCGGCGATGCGCGCCTCGACGCGGTCCGGCGCGATGCCGCTTTTGATCCGCATGGCGCGGTAGCGCTCGATATCGCTGTACTGGCCGACGCCGGGGCTATGGTCCATCAGGCTGACCATGCGCACGCGGGGGTGGTCCGCCATCGGCAGCACCATCGCCAGCACGTCTGCGGCCGGCATTTCGCAGCGCAGGTGCAGGAAGTGCTCGCCCTTCAGCATGGTGGTATCGGCCAGGGCGTCGAGATCGGTCACGCCGTCGCGGAAGGTGCGCATGCGGCTTTCATCGAAGCCGAGGTCGCCGAGGCAAAGGGAGTCGAAAATCGTCGTCACCCCCGCGCAGACACATTGCGCGTCATGGGCGAGGAAGGCGGAGCGCGAGGGCCAGCGGGCGAGCAGGCGGGGTTGCACCTGGCGCTCGAGGTTGTCGGTGTGCAGGTCGATCACGCCGGGAATGATGGTGTCGCCGTCGCAATCGGTGGCGGCGGACAGGTGGGAGTTTCCGGGCTGGATATCGGCGATGGTTTCGCCGCGGACCACGATGGTGCCGTGGATCACGCTGTCCGGCAGGACGAGGCGGGCGTTGGTCAGGATCGTCTCGGTCATGTCGGGCTCATGCGGCTTGCTGGTAAGGGGCGACCTGATAAAGCCGATCGGCGACGGCGTCACGCACCGCGGCATCATGGAAGATGCCGACAATGGCGGTGCCGCGCGATTTGGCTTCGCGGATCATGGCGATCACCACGTCCCGATTGGCGGCGTCGAGCGAGGCGGTTGGCTCGTCGAGCAGCAAGATGGGGTGGCCATGGATGAAGCCGCGGGCGAGGTTGATGCGCTGCTGTTCGCCGCCGGAGAAGGTGGCAGGCGGCAGGCCGTGCAGGCTCGCGGGGATGTTGAGGCGGTGCAGCAAAGCCGCCGCCTCCGTGTGCGCGTCGGCACGTCCACCGGCGGCATCGGCGACGATGTCGAGGGCGGAGACGCGGGGGACGACGCGGAGGAACTGGCTGACATAGCCGAGCGTGGTGCGCCGCACCGCGACGATTTGGCGTGGTGTGGCGGTCACCAGATCGACCATCGCGCCGTCATGGCGCACCAGGATGCGCCCGGCATCGGCGCGGTAATTGCCGTAGAGCGCGCGGAGCAGCGTCGACTTGCCGGCGCCGGAGGGGCCGGAGAGGGCGATGCATTCGCCGGCTTGCACCTCGAAGCCGGCGCCGTTCAGCACGTCGAGCTGCACGCCGCCTTGCAGATGCAGCGTGAAGCGCTTGGCGAGGTCTTCCACCCGCAGCATCACCGTATTCATGCCTGCAACACCGAACTGACCAGCAATTGCGTGTAGGGGTGGCGCGGATCGTCCAGCACCTGGTCGGTGAGCCCGGCTTCCACCACCTCGCCGCGCTGCATCACCATGATGCGGTCGGCCAGCAGGCGGGCGACGGCGAGATCATGCGTCACCAGCACCACGGCGATGCCGAGGCGGCGGACGAGGGAGCGGATGAGGTCGAGCAGGCGGGCCTGCACCGAGACGTCAAGCCCGCCGGTCGGCTCGTCCATGAAGACGAGGCGGGGGTGGGTGACCAAGGTGCGGGCGATTTGCAGGCGTTGCAGCATGCCGCCGGAGAAGGTGCGTGGCAGGTCGTCCACTCGGTCGGCGTCGATCTCCACCTGCTCCAGCCAGTCGATCGCGGCGGCGCGAATGTGGCCGTAGTGGCGGCTGCCCTGGGCCATCAGCCGCTCGCCGACATTGCCGCCGGCGGAGACCGCCATGCGCAGGTTTTCGCGGGGGTTTTGGTGCACGAAGCCCCAATCGGAACGGTGCAGGGCGCGGAGCGCGGGGGCGGGCATGGCGTGCACGTCCTGCAGGGCGCCGGCGGGATCGCGATACATCACCTGGCCGGATTGGGGCGCCATCTTGCCGGAGAGCACGTTGAGCAGCGTGGTTTTGCCGGAGCCGGATTCGCCGACGATGGCGAGGATTTCGCCCGGCCAGAGATCGGCATCGACATCGAGCAGGGCGGGGATGGCGCCGAAGCGCAGCGTGAGTCCGCTGGCGGAGAGCAGGGTGGGCTCGCTCATTGCGCGGCCTCCTGAAGGGGGGATTCGCTGCCGGTGTGGCCGGCCTCGCGGCGGGTTTCGCAGTGGTCGGTATCGGAGCAGACGTAGAGGCGGCCGCCCTGGTCGTCGGTCACCACTTCGTCGAGGTAGCTATCGGTGGCGCCGCACAAGCCGCAGGCGTGGGGCGCGCGGGTAGTGCGAAAGGGGTGGTCGTCGAAATCGAGGCTCACGACGGAGGTGTAGGGCGGGATGGCGTAGAGCCGCTTTTCGCGCCCGGCGCCGAACAACTGAAGCGCGGCCATCTGGTGCATTTTCGGATTGTCGAAGGCGGGGATCGGGCTCGGCGCCATGAGGTGGCGGCCGTTCACCATCACCGGATAGTCGTAGCTGATGGCGACATGGCCGAAACGGGTGATGTCCTCGTAGAGTTTCACATGCATCAGCCCGTATTCCGCCAGCGCATGCATCCGCCGCGTTTCGGCGCGCGAGGGCTCCAGGCGCGAGAGCGGCTCGGGCTGCGGCACCTGGTAGACGATGATCTGGTCCTCCCGCAGCGGCTTTTCGGGGATGCGGTGGCGCGTCTGGATCACGCTCGCGGCGGAGGTGTCGGTGGTGGTGGCGACGCCGGCGGTGCGGGCGAAGAAGCGGCGGATGGAGACGGCGTTGGTGGTGTCATCCGCCCCCTGGTCGATCACCTTCAGCACATCTTGCGGCCCGAGCACGGCGGCGGTGACCTGGATGCCGCCGGTGCCCCAGCCATAGGGCAGTGGCATTTCGCGCGAGCCGAAGGGGATCTGGTGGCCGGGGATGGCGACGGCCTTGAGCAAAGCGCGGCGGATCATCCGCTTGGTCTGTTCGTCGAGATAGGCGAAGTTGTAGCCTTCCATGGTGCTCATTCCGCGGCCTCCTTCCCGGCGTCCGCTTCCGCGCGCATGCGGCGGATGGTCTCAAGCTCGCTTTGGAAATCGACGTAGTGCGGCAGCTTGAGGTGCTCGACGAAGCCGGTGCCCTCGATGTTGTCGGAGTGATAGAGCACGAATTCCACGTTCTGCGCCGGGGCGGTGACGTCCTCGCCCAGTTCCTCCGCCCGCATGGCGCGATCGACCAGGGCCATCGACATGGTCTTGCGTTCGGCATGGCCGAACGCGAGGCCGTAGCCGCGGGTGAATTGCGGCGGCTGGGTTTTCGAGCCCTTGAACTGGTTGACCATCTGGCACTCGGTGAGGGTGATGTCGCCGATGTCGATGGCGAAGCCGAGCTCGGCCGGTTCGATTTCCACTGTGACCTCGCCGACGCGGATTTCGCCGGCGAAGGGGTGGTTGCCGCCATAGCCGCGCTGGGTGGAGTAGCCGAGGCCGAGCAGGAAGCCCTCGTCGCCGCGGGCGAGGGCCTGGAGGCGGACATCGCGCGGGGCGGGGAAGGTGAGGGGCTGGCGGGTGATGTCGCCGGGCGTAGTGCCCGCGGGGGCGTCCGGCTCGATCAGGCCTGCATGAACAAGGAAGTCGTTGACCCGCTGCATCTTCGCGCCAGTGGCGTGCGCGGTGGCGGGCGGCGGCGGGGCGGTGCCGGCGGCGAGGGTGAAATCGAGCAGGCGATGGGTGTAATCATAGGTCGGGCCGAGCACCTGGCCGCCCGGCAGATCCTTGAACACCGCGGAGACGCGGCGGCGCACCGCCATTGTGGCGGTGTCGACGGGTTCGGAATGGGCGAACCGGGGCAGGGTGGTGCGGTAGGCGCGCAGCAGGAAGGCGGCTTCGATGAGGTCGCCCTGGGACTGCTTGATGGCGAGTGCCGCGAGGTCTTGGTCGTAGAGCGAGCCCTCGGCCATCACGCGATCGATGGCGCGGCCGAGTTGTTCGCGGATTTGCGCCAGGCCGAGATCGGGGACGTCGGGGTTGCCCCGGCGGTCGGCGGCGAGCCAGGCATGGGCGTTGTCGATCGCCCGCTCGCCGCCTTTGACGGCAACATAGGCCATCTCAGCCCTCCCCAACGGTGACGCTGCGCGGCAGGGCGGCGAGGCGGCCGCCGGCGCAGAGGATGAGATCGATGCCGCGCGGGTAGAGGGCTCGGTTGGCTGTCCAACGCGCCGCGAAATCGACGGGGAGACCGTTCACCGCGAATTTGGTGGGGTGTTGCAGGCCGGGGCCGGCGAGTGTGTAGCTCGCGCCGCTGCCGAGTGCGGCGACTTGCAGGATCACGGTGGCGGCGCGTTCGGGCACTTCGTCGCTGCCGGTATCGAGCGCCGCGAGGTTGGGTAGTGCCTCGGCCAGCACGAAGCCCGCCAGGGTCGTGGTGGCGATCTCGGGACCGCAATGGAAGGCGATCCAGCCGGCGGCCGGCTGCAAGGTGGGGGCGATGGCGAGGCTGGTTTCGCCATCCACCAGTGCGAGCAGCACCGCGGCAGTGGCGGGGGCGAGTGAGGCGGGCGGTGTGAGGCCGGCGCCGGCATCATGGATGCTGCCGGGGCAGGAGAGGGCGGCGAGCACGGCGCGAAAGGCTGATTGCGCATCCAGCACTGGGTCGGCGAAGCCGGGGAGATCGGTTCCGGTGGTCATGGCTCAGGTCCGCATGGTCTGGAGGGTGAAGAATTCGACCCGCGTTGCGGCAGCCTTGGCGGCCGACTCGGCGCGCTTGGCGGCCTGGCGCGCGGCGAGAGGGGCGATGACGGCAGCGTGCAGGGCGTCATGCCGTGCGGGGTCCTGCAATCCGGCGTCGATGCGGGCGGCGAGCACGGCGCGCTCGGGAACCCGCCCGGCGATGCTGGCGTGGCCCACGGTGGCGCCGGCGCGGAGCGTGCAGCGCGTCACCGTCATCTCGCCGAGATTGAACGGGCCGCCGCCACCGCCGATACGCCCGCGCACCATCACCAGCCCGACCTCGGGGCCGCGCAGGATCACGGGTTCGGGGAGTGGAGGGGCGTTGGCGATCAGTGCTGCCAGCTCGGCGGCTTCGGCGCGCGCGAGAACGGCCATCCAGGTTTGGCGAGCGGCGATGGCGGGGGAGGCGTGAGGGGTCATGTCAACACTATTTGTCTAGATGTCTAGACAGGTAGCCATCGGACGCCTTATCGTCAAGCCACGTCGCATGGAAGCGGCGCGTGAGTGGATGAAGAAACCATGACAGAGGACTGGGGATCCGGCGGGATGATGCAGGAGGCAGGCCCGCCGCGACGGGGTGGCGGCACGTCGCTGTGGCGGCAGATCGCGACGACGCTTGAGGGGGAGATCGTCGCCGGGCCGCTGGACCGAGGCGCAATTATCCGCCCGCTTCGAGGTAAACCGCCACACCGTTCGCCGTGCGCTTGAAGAACTGTCCCACCAGGGCCTCGTGCGCGTCGAGCAGGGCCGCGGCAGTTTCGTCGCCGAGGACGTGCTGGACTACGCGGTCTCGGCGCGCACCCGCTTTTCGGAGACCATTCGCCGGCATAATCGCGAACCCTCCGGTCGCCGCCTGGAACTCCGCGAAATCGCCGCCGATGCGACCGTGGCCGCCGGGCTTGGCCTGCGGGCCGGCGCGCGGGTGATCCGGCTCGAGCGCCTTGGTCTCGCCGACGGCAGGCCGGTGACGCTCGGAACCCATTATTTTTCGGCCACCCGCTACCCAGGCCTGCTCGCGCGCCTCAAAAGCGCCGAGACCATTACCGAGGCGCTGGCCCAGGTCGGGGTATCGGATTATCGCCGCCTCGTCACCCGGGTGACCGCCCGACTGCCGCAGCCGCACGAGGCGGCGCTGCTGGCGACCCAGCGCAACCGGCCCTTGCTGATCACCGAAAGCATCAACGTCGACCAGAACGGCGCGGTGGTGGAATTCGGCGTGACCCGCTATCCGACGCCAAGGGTACAAATCGTTTTCGAGACGTGAGGGACATATGCGGCGATTGGTGATCACGGGCGGCCAGGTGCTGACCGCAAGCGGGCTGGTCGAGACCGAGGTGGCACTGGAGGGCGGCATCATCACGGGAATCGGTGCCGGCGCGGACGGGACTCGCTTCGATGCAAGCGGCCTCCTGGTGCTGCCCGGCATCGTTGACCTGCATGGCGATGCCTTCGAGCGGCAAATGCAGCCGCGCCCGGGGATCGGGTTTCCGATGGGCATGGCGCTCGCCGAAACCGAGCGGCAACTGCTCGCCAACGGCATCACCACCGCCTTCCACGGCGTCACCCTCTCCTGGGAGCCCGGTCTGCGCAGCGTCGAAAGCTGGCGGGCGTTGCTGGATGGGCTCGCCGCGCGCGGCTGGACCTGCGACATGCGGGTGCATCTGCGCTGGGAGGCCTACAACCTCGCGGCGCTGGACGTGGCCTTGGGCGATATCGCGGCCGGGCTGGTGCATCTGGTCGCCTTCAACGACCACACGCCGGCGATCCTGCGGCGGATGGACGATCCGTTGAAGGCGTCCAAATACAGCGAGCGCGCCGGCATGGCGCTGGCCGATTTCCGCGCCCTGGCGGCCGACGTCGGGTCCCGCGCCGGGGAAGTGGCCGGCGGGTTGGACCGCCTCGCCGCTGCGGCACGGGCGGCCGGGTTGCCGATGGCGAGCCATGATGATGACACCGTCGCCACGCGCGACCACTTCCGCGCGATGGGCGCGCGGAT
>JAPLOH010000361.1 GCA_026400845.1 Alphaproteobacteria bacterium | reverse complement strand
GTACGAAGCGTAGGGGAACAGTTCACCGCCGGCGACGCCCTGCAGCAGGTCGAAATGCTCGCGCTCCACGGCGACAGCGTCGGTCGCCGCGGCGGCCTGGGCGAGGGCGGCACGGGCGGCGCCGAGCTCGCCGCCACCCTGGACCGGGGCGGCGAGGGCGGCGAGTAATTCGGCGTTCGGGGCCTTCCACAGCAGCGTGGCGAGTAGGGTGTACAACGCGGTGCGGGCGGCCGACACGTCGTCGTATTCGGCGAGCGCCAGGGCCCTCACCTCACAATTCGCCACAATCGCCTGTTCCAGCCCATTCCCGCGCATTCTGGTCCCTGTTCCGAGCCTGCCAATATAGGCGCTGCCAAGGCCTGCGTCCACATTTCCGTGATCGCGCGGCGTTTGGGTGGCGAGGGAAGCAAGTTCTTCTTTTTGAAAGCGAGAGTGGGTTCAAATTGCGGAGGGAACGCCATCGGGTGGCCGTAGAGGGTAGGGTGCCTGTATGACAGCTCAGCGCCCCGCGCTCACGGTGGTTGATCGAGTGATCAATACGATACACGTCTGTTTGCGGAGCGGAATAGGGATCGAGGCAACATCCTTGAATCTTTCCCGGTGGGCCGGGACGATCCAGCCACGGTCACCGTCGGCCGAAACGACCGCCCCAAAAAGAGCCGCTTCCTTCCACTATCCCTGCCGCATCGCCTGCTCGACGCGGCGGGCAAATTCCGCTGTGTCCTTCGGCAGGTCGCCATCCTGGATGCGGGCGAGGTCGAAAAGCATGCGCACGTCGGCAGCGATGTCGTCGCCCTTGGCGAGGCGGCCGGCGAGCGTGGCGATCAGCCCGTGGCGCGGGTTGATTTCCAGCACTGGGGCCGGCGCGTAGCTCGTCCGGCCGGACCGCCGCATCAGGCGCTGCATCTGCAAGTCCGGCCCGCCATCGCCGGCGGCGAGCACGGCGGCGCTGTCGACCAGGCGCTCGGTTGCGCGCACCGCGGAGACCTCGTCGCCCAGGGTCTCCTTCATGCTGGCGACCAGGGCTTCGGTGTCGGCAACCTCGCCATCGGGCGTCTCGGCCTCGAATTTGGCGAGATCGGCGGCACTTTGGCTGACGCTGCGGAGCTTCTTCTCCTCGAAATTATCGAGCCGCTCCGGCCAGAAGGCGTCGATCGAGTCGGCCAGCAGCAACACCTCGATGCCCCTGGCGCGAAAACCCTCGATCTGCGCCGAACGGGCCATCGCGCCCGCGTCGTCGCCGACGAGATAGTAGATCGCCTCCTGCTCCGGCTTCATGCGCTCGACATACTCGGCGAACGAGACCCAGCCCTCGGCGCCGGTGGAGCGGAAGCGCATCAGGCTTGCCACGTCCTTGCGGTGGTCGGCGTCGTCCCAGGCGCCTTCCTTCAGGATGGGCCCGAAATTCTCCCAGAACTTGGCGTAGTCTTCGGCCTCTTTCGCCTTGTTCTTGAGCTCGGTAATGGCGCGATTGGTCACCGCCCTGCGGATTCGGGCGAGAACTGGCGTCGATTGCAGCATTTCCCGCGAGACATTGAGCGGCAAATCCTCGGTGTCGACGACGCCCTGCACAAACCGCAGCCAGGCCGGCAGCAGCTCGGCGGCGTCGGTGATAAACATCCGGCGCACATGCAGGCGCAGCTTCGAGACCCGCTCGTCCTCCACTGGCATGAACGGCTTCATGCTCGGGATGAACAGCAAGGCGTGGAACTCCAGCACGCCCTCGGCCCGCCAGTGCAGGGTCGCCCAGGGGGCGTCGAAATTATGGCCGAGATGGCGGTAGAAATCGGTGTAGGCGGCTTCCTCGACCTCGGATTTCGACTTGCGCCACAGCGCGGTGCCCTCGTTGGCTGCCTCGTCCTTGCCGTCGCGCACGATGGTGATGGGTAGGGTGATGTGGTCGGCCCATTTGCGCACAATGGTTTCGAGACGCATCGGCTCGAGGAATTCCTCGGCATCGGCCTTGATGTGCAGGATGACGTCGCTGCCGGCGATCTCGCGGCTGCCGGGTGCGATGGTGAACTCGCCACGCCCCGCGGAGGCCCAGATCCAGGTCTCCTCGGTGCCAGCCTTGCGGCTGACGAATTCCACCCGCTCGGCGACCATGAAGGAGGAGTAGAAGCCGACGCCGAACTGGCCGATCAGACTCGGGCGTTCCTCGGGCTTGGCGCTGGCCAGCGTCTCGGTGAAGGCCCGGCTGCCGGAGCGGGCGATGGTGCCGAGATGGGCGATCAGCTCCTCGCGCGACATGCCCATCCCCTCGTCGGAGATGGTGATGGTGCGGGCCGCCTTGTCGGGGCTGATGCGCAGCTTGGCGCCCTCGGGCACTACCAGCGCGGGGTGGGTGAGGCTCTCGAAGCGGCGGCGGTCCACCGCGTCGGCCGCGTTGGCGACCAGTTCGCGCAGGAATATCTCGCGCTCCGAATAGAGCGAATGCACCACCAGATCGAGCAGACGCCCGACCTCGGCTTCGAATCCGTGTTTCTCGATCCCGTTCGTCTCTGTCGTCGTATCCATAAGCAACGCACCTCCGTCTTGGGCCGGCATATGCGGCCCCGGCATGGCGATTTCAATGGTTTCGCGGGCTGTCATGGTTTGAGCGCTTGCATTCCGCACTGCAACACTCAACCATCTCGGCATGTCGGGATTCGCACCGTCCTTCCCCTTGCTGGGGCACCGCGTGAAAGCCGTTCTCGGCCCGACAAACACGGGCAAGACCCATCTCGCCATTGAGCGCATGCTGGCGCATTCCTCGGGCATCATCGGCTTTCCGCTGCGCCTGCTCGCGCGCGAGAACTACGACCGCATGGTGGCCAAGAAGGGCGCGCGCTACGTGGCGCTCATTACCGGCGAGGAAAAGATCGTGCCGCCCGAGGCGCGCTGGTTCGCCTGCACGGTCGAGGCGATGCCGCTCGACCGGCACGCCGAATTCCTGGCGGTCGACGAGATCCAGCTCTGCGCCGATCCCGATCGCGGCCATATCTTCACCGACCGGCTGCTGCATGCCCGCGGCATGGTCGAGACGATGTTTCTCGGTGCCGAGACCATCCGCCCGCTGCTGCGCCGGCTGGTGCCGGAGGCGATCGTCGAAACCAGGCCGCGGCTATCGCAGATCACCCATGCGGGGGTGGCCAAGCTCACCCGTCTGCCGCCACGCAGCGCGGTGGTCGCCTTCAGCGCCGCCGAGGTCTACGCCATCGCCGAGTTGATCCGAAGGCGTCGCGGCGGTTGCGCCGTCGTGATGGGGCGGTTGAGCCCGCGCACCCGCAACGCCCAGGTTGCGCTGTATCAGGCCGGCGAGGTCGATTTCCTGGTGGCGACGGACGCCATCGGGATGGGCCTCAACATGGATGTCGATCACGTCGGCTTCGCGCGGCTGACCAAGTTCGACGGGCACCGGCCGCGCCATCTGCTCGCCAGCGAAGTGGCGCAAATCGCTGGCCGGGCCGGGCGAGGGATGCGAGACGGCACCTTCGGCTCCACCGGCGATTGCCCTCCGCTCGACGAGGACATCGTGCGCGCCGTCGAGGAGCATCAGTTCGAGCCGCTGGAACAGCTGTGCTGGCGCAATTCGGTGCTCGATTTCACCTCGCCCGACCTTCTCCTGGCCAGCCTCAACGCGCCGCCGCCGCGCCACGGCCTGGTGCGCGGCAATGAGGCGACCGACGTCGAGACGCTGGGCGTGCTGATGCAGGACCCCGATATCCGCGCGTTGGCCCGCTCGCGCCGCCGCGTCGGGCTGCTGTGGGATGCCTGCCAGATCCCGGATTTCCGCAAGCTCGCCGACGACACCCACACCAAGCTGTGCGCCCGGGTGTTCACCCATTTGGCGCGGGAGGGGCGGCTGCCGGTGGATTGGCTGGCGGCGCAGATCAACGCGCTCGGGCGCGCCGATGGCGATATCGACACGCTGATGCAGCGCCTCGCCGGCGTTCGGGTCTGGACCTATATCGCGGCGCGGGGCGATTGGCTGGAGGACGCCGCGCATTGGCAGGCCCGCGCCCGCGAGGTCGAAGACCTGATCTCGGACGCGCTGCACGAGCGGCTGATCGCGCGGTTCGTCGATCGGCGGGCTGCGCACTTGATGCGGAGGCTGGATGCCGCTGAGGGGCAGGAGTTGCTCTCGGCGGTCACCCGGCGGGGCGAGGTGGTGGTGGAGGGCCATCCGGTCGGCCATATCGAGGGCTTCACCTTTCTGCCCGATCCGCTGACGGAGGGGGATGCACGCAAGCTGGTGTTGCGCGCCGCGCGGCGCGCGCTGGGCGAGGAAATGCCGCGCCGGGTGGCGCGGCTGGAGGCGGCGGAAGACGGCGAAT
>JAPLOH010000184.1 GCA_026400845.1 Alphaproteobacteria bacterium | reverse complement strand
TATTCCGGCGGCCGCGGCGGCAGGAGTTGCAGCAGGTCCTCGCGCAACGTCAGCACGGCGGGCGCGACGGTCGCCAGCACCGCCTGAATGCCGCGCCGCTGGTCCTCGCCCGGCACCATCTTGGTGACGAGCTGCCCGTCCCCGCGCATGGCGTAGCGGAATTCGAGCCCGCCGATCAGCTTAACCGCCGCCTCGGTCTGGTAGCGGTGCAGCAGATAGAGCGGCACCAGGCGATCGGCGAGCAGCGCCATCGGCTGGCCCGGCTTGATCGCCGCCGCCCCGAAGCGCGCCAGCGCCGCCGCCCGCACGTCGAGCAGGCGCAGCAACTCCTCCGCCGCGTCCTCCCCGGTGTCCCAGTTGTGCCCCTTCGGATGCACGCCGGTCTCGGGCACCGCGTCCTGCTGGGCGATGGTGTAGAAGCCGGCGCGGGCGGCATCCTCCAGGATGCCATCGAGCGCGGCCTTCTCCTGCGCCGGCGTGGTGCCGGGCGGGAACTGGCTGTAGCCCCAGGTGATCGAGATCTCGTCCCACTGGCCGATCTGGTTGCCGTACGCGGCCGACATGTCGATCCGCCCGTTCCCATCGAGCAGCAGCAGCGGCGCCGGATAGTCGCAGACCGACATTTCCTGGCTGAAGGTGCTGGCGACGTGGTTGTGGTCCAGCCCCAGCGTGTGCGCCACCTCATGGGCCGAGAGCTGGCGCAGCCGGGCCATCATCAGCTCATGCACCTCGGGGCAGGGCGTCGCGTCGTCATAGGGGGAGAGCAGCGCCTCGGCGATGCTGCGCAGATGGCGTTCGCGCCCCGCCGTCAGCGTCACCACCCCCTGGAGGATTTCACCGGTGCGCGGGTCCCAGATCATCTTGCCGTTGGAGAAGCCGCGCGTGGCGCGCGCCACCCAGGTGATGATGTTGTAGCGGATGTCGATCGGGTTGGCGTCCTCCGGCAACAGCTCGACATAGAAGGCATTGCGGAACCCGGCGGTTTCGAAGGCCTTGTTCCACCACCTGGCACCCTCCAGCAGCGCGGTGCGCATCGGCTCCGGCGCGCCGCGATCGACGTAGTAGACGATCGGCTTCACCGCCTCACTGATGGCGGCATGTGGGTCCTTTTTCTCCAACCGGTGGCGCAGCGTGTAGTGCACGTCGCGCGGCTCCTCCAGTGAGCGGCCGAAATCATGGAAGATCACGCTGCTGAAGAACGACGAGCGCGGGTCGAAGATGCGCGGCTGGTAGCCGTCATCCGGCAGCGCGATGAAGCAGTTGCGCACCCTGAGCGTGATGGAGCGCGGATCGGGCGCCAGCGCCGCGAGCCCCTCGAGCTGCCCATTGCCGAACCAGAAGGGCAGCTGGGTGGCCCGCGGGTTGCTGAAGGTGAGGATGCTCTCCACCTGCGTGTTAAGCGGGAAGGCCCCGGTGCCTTCCTCCGCCACCGCCGAGCGCGCCCCATCCAGCACGTAGCCGGGCGCGCCGGCCTTGGCGAGTTGGCCGGCGATATCGAAGGTGTCGCGCAGGAAGAACGCGGTGCCGTCGACGGTGAAACCATCCGCGTCCTCGCTCGCGATGTCGAAGGACCACAACACGGATTGCGGGAAGGATTCGCGCACCGCCTGCTGCTGCGCCGGCTCCGGCGAGGAGGTGCGGAATGCGTAATTCAGCGCCACCAGGAACAGCCGCGTGCCGCGCCGCTCGAAGCGCACCACCTGCGGGCGGCTGAGATTGCCGCGCTCCATCCGGTAATCGCCGACGGCGTGGGAGAGCCGGTCAACGTAGAGGAACTCCTGCCCGATGGCACGGATGCGCATGAACAGCCGCCCGCCAGTGTCATCCCATTGCAGGGGAACGAAGCCGTCGAGCGAGCGGGGCAGGGGGGCGGTGTGTGTCATGGCGCCAGTGTGGCGCGTTCGCCGACGGCTTGCCTAGCCTGCGAGGGCGCGCGCTCCGGCGGCGACCAGCACGACCGCGTTCAGCGCCATGATCGCCGGCGCGACGCGGGCCATGCCGCGCGCCCACAGCCCCTGCGCTGCCTGGCCAAGCCAGCCGACCACCACCAGCGCCGGGATGGTGCCCGCGCCGAAGGCCAGCATCGCCACCGCGCCCCGCCACGCCTCCCCGGTCGAGGCCGCGGCCGCGAGGCCGGCATAGAGGAAGCCGCAGGGCAGGAAGCCCAGCAGCAGTCCGAGGAGCAGCCCGCCGAAACGGGTCCTGCGGTCCACCCGGCTTGCGGCGCGGCCCATCCAGGCGACCCAGGGGGCGGCGGGCCGGGCGAAGCCGGGCAAATGCGCCAGCCAGCGCGGCGCCAGCCGGCTGATTGCCTGCGAGAGGAACAGCGCGGCACCGCCCAGCAGCAGCACGCCGCCCAGACGTCCGCTCGAGGAGAAGCCACCAATGCCGCCGGCGAGGGCGCCGAGCGTGGAATAAGTTGCCAGCCGCCCGCCATGATAGGGCGCGAGTAGCCCGGCGCGCAGGCGGGAGAGCTCGCAGAGCCTAGCGGCCGGCATCGCCGCCATCCGCTCCGAGGCCTGGCCGAGCACGAAAGGGCCGCACATCGGCCCGCAATGCAGCGGGCTGCCGGCGAGCCCGGCGAGAAACAGCCCGAGGAACAGGCCCGGCCCATCCGGTCCGCACCAGGCCAGCAGCATCGCTAAATGGTCATTCACCGGCCGCGCATCCACATGCTCCTGCGTCGTGTTGCCTAGCGGCAATGCTGCACTGCGGCGTTGATCTGCATCAATGCCGCAGGACCGGGGGGCAGGCACTAGCACATTTGCAGGTTCGTCACGTCGGCGTACCCGAATCGAGTGCGGGGTTTGGAATGGAAGAGGTGAGCAGTATCGCTGTCGGCATTCTGGTGCTGATCCTTGGCTTCATCGGCCTGGTGTTGGCCTCCGGGGCTCTGGACAACGAGATGTATGTCTTCGGCCTCTCGCTGGCGGGATTTTCCGTCGTATTTGAAATTGGCCTGATCAAGGCGTACTTTGATCGCAACGACGCTGCCCGGCGCGGCGGGGCAGGCTCCCATGTCTGAGGCAACCATGGACGGGTTTTCAGCCGCGGCTGCGCAGGCTGTGCCACGCGCCATCGTCTACAATGAGGCGATCGTCAAGAAATTCCTGATTGCCGCAATGTTCTGGGGCGTGGTGGCGTTTCTGGTCGGCACCGTACTCGCGTTGCAACTCGCGTGGCCGGCGTTCAACCTCGGGTTTTCCTTTACCAATTTCGGCCGCCTGCGCCCTGTCCATACCTCGGCGGCGATCTTCGCCTTCGGCGGTTCGGCGCTGTTCTCGACATCCTTCTATGTGGTCCAGCGCACCTGCCGGGCCCGCCTGTTTGGCGGCGAGGCGCTGCATAATTTCATCTTCTGGGGCTACCAGTTCTTCATCGTCATGGCGGCGCTGAGCTACGTGATGGGGTTCAGCCAGGGCCAGGAATATGCCGAGCCCGAGTGGCATCTCGACCTGTTCCTGACGGTGCTGTGGGTGCTCTACGCAGTCGTGTTCATCGGCACGGTTCTTATGCGGGAGGAGGAACATATCTACGTCGCCAACTGGTTCTACATGGCGTTCATCTTGACGGTCGCTGTCCTGCACCTGGTGAACGGGGCCTCGGTGCCGGTCTCGTTCTTCGCGGCGAAAAGCTACACCGTGTACTCGGGCGTGCAGAACGCGCTGATCCAGTGGTGGTATGGCCACAACGCGGTTGGCTTCTTCCTGACCGCGGCGTTCCTCGGGATGATGTACTACTTCATTCCGAAGCAGGCCGGCCGGCCGATCTACTCCTACCGCCTCTCGGTGGTGCACTTCTGGTCCTTGGTGTTCATGTACATCTGGGCCGGTCCGCACCACCT
>JAPLOH010000309.1:17065-19581 GCA_026400845.1 Alphaproteobacteria bacterium | reverse complement strand
CCGCGATATCCATCTCGGTGCGCGGGATGAAGCGCAGATAGGCGTCGGCCTGATGGGCCTTCGGCTTGGGCAGATGGAATTCGAGAATGAACTCCCCCTTGGCGAGCGACGTCCGCCCCGGGGCGGTGACGATCTGCTCGACCGGCACGCTGCGCTGCCCGTTCGGCCCGACGACGATGGCAACCGCGCGCGAGGCGATCAGCGCCGGAACGCTGTCCGCCGCCGGCGAGGCGTTGCACAGGTTGCCGGCGAGCGATGCGCGGCCCTGGACCTGGGTGGAGCCGATCAGGTTGGTCGCTTCCACGATGCCGGGGAACGCGGCGCTCAAAGCGGCATTCTCGCCGATCTCGGCGCCGGAGGTAGCGGCGCCGATGACGAACCCGCTGTCGGTTGCGCGAATGCCGATGATCCCGGGGATCTTCTTGGTATCGACAATCAATTCAGGGGTGGTCCGGCCCGAGCGGAGCTGCACCAGCAGATCCGTTCCACCCGACATGACTTTTGCCAACCCGGCCGCACCGGCCAGCAATTTGATGGCATCTGGCACACTGGTCGGTGCCGCGTAACTCAATCTGGGCATGTTTGCTCCCGGTTTGCGATCAGTCGATAAGCGTATGCACGCTCGGAAGATGGGCCCGAGGGTGTTGTTGGCAAGGTTAAGCCGGTATTGCCCGGTGGTCGAGCCCCCCTTGTCGGTATCTCGACACCGTTCTCAATCGATGATGGCGCCATAGACCAGGCCGCGGAAGCTGTTGCCCGCATTGCGCGACTGCAGCGGCGCCTGGATCAGCAGAATCGGCACCAGCCGCTCCTTCGGATCAATCCAGAATTTGGTCCCGGCATAGCCGCCCCAGTTGTACTCGCCGACGCTCCCGGGCACGCTGGCCTGGCCCGCCTCGGTGCGAACGGCGACCGTGAGGCCGAAGCCATAGCCGGGGCCGGGCAGATATCCTGGCCCACCGCCGACGCCCGGCGGCAGATGGTTGGCCGACATCAGCCCGACCGAGGCGTGCGAGAGCAGCCGCACGCCCTCGAGCTGCCCGCCATTGGCCAGCATCAAGGCGAATTTCATGTAATCGGCCGCCGTAGAGAGCAAGCCCTCGCCGCCTCCGAGGAACACGCGCGTCTTGGTCACGTCGGTCAGCGGCTGCGGCCGGCCGGTATCGGGATCGACGCCCGACTCGGCCATGCGGGAGAGCTTCTCGGGCGGTACATTGAAGAAGGTGTCGACCATGCCGAGCGGCTTGAAGATACGCTCCTCATAGAAGGCGTCGCCCCGCTTGCCGCTCACCGCCTCGACCACTGCGAGGAGGACGTCGGTCGCGCGGCTGTATTGCCATTGGGTGCCGGGTTGGAACAGCAGCGGCAATTTGCCGAGCTCCTCGACCACCTTCTGGTCGCTCCAGCGCAACCGCATATCAGGGTCGTTGAGTCCGGCGGTCTTCATCGCCTGATCGACCAGGGAATTGCCGAACACGCCGTATGACAGCCCAGCGGTATGGCGCAGCAGGTCGAGGATGGTGATTTCGCGGTCGGCCGGAACCGTGCTGGTGCGGTGCTGCCCCATGGCATCGACGGTCTCGGTGATGACTTTCGGGTTCTTCAACGCCGGCAGGAAGCGCGACACCGGGTCGGCGAGCCGGAGCTTGCCTTCCTCCATCAGCATCAGGATGGCCACCGCTGTCACCGGCTTGGTCATCGAATACATGCGGAAGATGCTGTCTTTCTGCATCGGCGCACCGGTCGCGGGGTCACGCACCCCGAAGGCCTCGTGGTAGGCAACCTTGCCGTTGCGGGCAATCATCACCACCGCGCCGGGCAGCCGCTTTGCCTCCGCCTCGCCGCGCAACCAGTTGGCGATGCGGTCGAGATGGCCGAGGCCGACCTCCGCGGGGGCGGCGGTGGGGGCATCGACGGCAAAGACGGGGTTGGCGATCAGGCAGAGGGCCGCGAGCGCGGCCGCCAATATCCGATGTGTGATTTTCATGCGCCACGCCCCACCCTGTTCGCGGCATTCCGAGCATGGCGACGCTCGGCCGGCAACCCCGATTTCACGATAGCGTCCCACCAGGGGGCGTTCCCGATTCAATCGAACGAGGCGCTCGTCGTATCGGTGCTCTTGTTGTAGCGGATCGTGATTTTTTCCACCGTGCACAAATTGATGCCGCGCCAGACCGCGCTGGAATCGTCGATGGTGTAGACCACCTTGAGATCCCATTGGCACGTCTTGTTGGACCGGTGGAAATGAATGTCGACCGACTCGCCATTGGCGAGCGTGTCACGGCCGAGGATGTCTTCGTCCCAGTCGTCCGACTTGGTCGGGGAGACATAGACCTTGCTGAGTTCGTAGCCGGTTTTGTTGACCAGGCTGAAATCCTGCTTGGCCTCCTGTGCCCGGGCGGCGGGGCACATGACACATGTGGCGGCACCCATGAGGAGAGTGGTCAGCAGCAGCGGCTTCATCGGCATGTTCCTGGATATGTGGTGCAGTTGCGACGTAACACACGGTTTATATT
>JAPLOH010000309.1:0-17059 GCA_026400845.1 Alphaproteobacteria bacterium | reverse complement strand
CACACGGTTTATATTGCTCAAGAGATTTTGCGCCCGCCATCGAAAAGGTCACATCATCGTCATGTGACGGGCAAAGGTCGCCAAGTCGGTATTGGTGCCACATAGCAGGATGCCGACGCGCTTGCCTGCAATGCGCGCGCGCAGCGGGCCCATGGCGGCGGCGGTGGCGGCGGCGCAGGCGGGTTCAGTCGCGAGTTTCAGTTCAGTGAACAGCACGCGCATCGCCGAGCGCAACGCGTCGTCGTCCACCGTGACGAGGTCATCGATGCAGGCGCGGCACAGGCCGTAGCTATAGGCCTCGGTGTGCGGCGCCATGAGGCTGTCGGAGATGCCATGCATCGCGCCCATCTTGATCGGCCCGCCGGTCGCGAAGCTCTGGGCCATGCCCGTCGCCCCTTCGGGTTCGACACCGTAAATCGCGATGCCGGGCATCGCCTGCCGGAACGCCAAGGCGGTGCCCGCGGCCAGGCCGCCGCCGCCGATCGGCAGGATCACCGCGTCCAGGCCGGCCGACTGCTCGGCCCACTCCGCCCCCAAGGTGGCGGTACCAAGAATGGTGCGCAAACCGTTGAAAGGATGGACGAAATAGCGCCCTTCCGCCGCCTCGATGTCTCGCACCATGGCAAAACCGCTGGCGCCGTCTTCGGCAATCAGCACCTCGGCGCCATAGTCCTTGGCCATCGCCAAGCGCGCCGGGTTGGCGGTTTTCAGCATCACCACCTTGGCGGAAATACCGAGCTTCATCGCGGCATAGGCGACCGCAACCGCGTGATTGCCGGCGGAAATGCCGGTCACCCCCCGCGCGCGCTGATCGGCATCAAGCGCCATCATGTTCGAGAACGCCCCACGCGCCTTGAACGTGCCGCTGGCCTGCAGCAGCTCGAACTTGAATTCCAGCGGGGTGCCGACCAGCGGGGCGATATCGTCGCGGACCATCACCGGCGTCACCCGCGTATAAGGGCGCAAAGCCATCCGCACCTCGGCGATATCGGCCGGAGTCGGGACGGCAATGCCATCGATCTCGGTGGGCAAATCGCGCATGTCGCGTTCCTCGGTCAAATAAGCCGGGGGTTGACGGACCCGGCTTGGCGGCAGGCAAATGCTGGCGGGATCACAAGGGGACTGACAATGCAGATCGACGTCAAGGGCCAGCGGGTCGTCATCGCCGGCGGTAGCAAGGGAATCGGCCGCTCCATCGCGCTCGCATTTGCCCAATGCGGCGCGGCGGTGTCGATTTGTGCCCGCGGTGCGGAAGCGCTCGAAGCGACGCGCGCGGAACTCGCGAGCTGCGGCGGAACGGTGCATGCACAGGCCTGCGATCTCTCCAGCGAAGCCGATATCGCCGCCTATATCCCCGCCGCCGCCGCGGCGCTCGGGGGCATCGACGTGCTGGTGAATAATGCCACCGGCTATGGCTGGGGCGATGACGAAGCAAGCTGGGAGCAGAGCCTGGCTGTCGACCTGCTCGCCGCGGTGCGGGCGTCTCGCCTGGCGCTGCCCTGGATCGAAAAAAGCGCCGCCGGCGGCATCATCAACATCTCGTCGGGCTCGGGGCTGAACCCCTCGGTGCGCACCCCCGCCTATGGCGCGGCCAAGGCGGCGATCATCCACTACACCCGCACCCAGGCCGCCGCGCTGATCGGCAAGGGCATCCGGGTCAATTGCATCGCGCCCGGCTCCATCGAATTCCCCGGGGGCATCTGGGACAACCGCAAGCGTGAGCAACCCGCCGTCTACAACGCGGCACTCTCGGCCTGCCCGGCCGGACGCATGGGATACCCCGAGGAAGTCGCCAACGTCGTCGTTTTCCTCGCCTCGCCGCTGGCGAGCTGGGTGACCGCGCAGATCATCAGCGTCAACGGTGGCCAGGGCCTGCCGCGCTAAACCCAGTCAGCCAGTCGCGCACCAGTTGCGCCATACTGCACGATAGACCGCCTCCATCTCCCGCGCGAGGCCGGCCGCGTCGCACAGCGGCGACGTGGCGACGCGATCTCGCAGCGTCGCGCGCAGCCGTGCGAGCGCCGCGATATCGCCGGCGGCACGGATGGCGCGCGCGACGTAGTCGGTCTCGTCAGCAGCCACGAAGTCATCAAGCCCGACGGCCCGCAGCAGGGAAGCCCCGATCCTGCCGACTCCAGGTCGCGCCTTCAGCGTGACCACCGGCACGCCCTGCCACAACGCCTCGACCGTCGTCGTGCCGGCATTGTGGGGGAAGGGATCGAGCGCGATGTCGATCTCGCCATAGGCTTCCCAGGTGCGCGGCTGCGGGGCGGTATGGACCAGGGCCAATCGGTCACGCGCGATCCCAAGCTCGGCGAATCGCGCAGCGATCTGCTCGCGGCCGGCCTCCTCCGCATAGGGCGCGCTGTTGAGCATCAACCGGGACCCGGGGACCGCGTTCAGGATGAGCGACCACGCCCGCAAAACCCGCGCATTAAGCCGCACGGTGCGCCCGAAATAACCGAACGTCACCCGCCCATCGCGCCGTGCCGGCAGGTCGGCGACATCGGGCATCGCCGCCGGTGGCGCGTAGACCAGCGGCACCCGGCCGAGCCGGATTACCCGCTCGCTGAACAGCGCCTCGCTCCCCGGCGGCGCCAGTTCGGCGTCGGCGATAAAGCCGGTCATCGCCGACAGGCCAGACGTCGTCCCGCTGCCAAGCATCGTCGCCAACATCACCGGCGCCGGGCGGCGGGCGAAGGCAAGCAAGCGATTCCCGGCGGTGTGCCCCGCGAGATCAACGAGAACATCGATGCGATCATCAGCGATGCGATCGGCGACATCCGCATCCCGCATGCCCACAGTCGAAACCCAGTTGTCCGCCAGCGCGCGGAACCGCTCGGTTGTGGCATCCGGCACCGCAACCTCGGCATAGCAGCACACCTCGACCGCACGCCGGTCGTGCGCGCGGAGCAACGGTTCGGCGAAGAAGGATACGGCATGATGACGGAAGTCGGGTGAAACGTAGCCAATACGCAGTCGCCGGTCGGGGTCGCGATCGACAGAATAGTGGCGGGCTGTGGGTGCCAGGGGAGCGGCATGCACGCGGTCCCAACTGCGGTATTCCGTCGCGATCGTCTCCGCGTCGAGATCGCTGCGGTAGTTCAGGCAGAACAGGATATTGCTATGGGCCTGGGCGAAATCCGGTCGCAACGCGAGGGCATTGCGCAGCGCCGCTTCGGCTTCGACCAACCGGCTCTGGCGCATCAAAGCCAGGCCCAGATTGTTGAATGCATTCGCGTTTTTGGGATCAGCCTCGATCCCGCGCCGCGCCGCGTGCTCGGCCGCATGGGCTTCCCCGGTGAGCGACAGCACCCACGCCAGGTTGGCCCAGGCATCGCCGAAGCCCGGCGCCAATTGCAGCGCCTGCTGGTAGGCCGCCACGCTCTCCGGCCATCGCCCGGCATCCCGGAGAATATTGCCCAGATTGTTCAACGCCTGCACTGAATCCGGCTGCAACCGCAATGCGATGCGGGCCGCGGTTTCCGCCGCCGCCAAATCCCCCCTCACGCGGAGAATAGCCGCCTGGTTGGCGCGCATCTCGGGATCGTCGGGGCAATGCTGGATGGCCCGGCCAATCGCCGCCGCCGCCTCGTCCTCCCGGCCGGCCGCATGGGCAAGCAGCGCAAGCACATGTTCGGCCGTCGCCGGATCGGAATCGCGGGACAGCATCCGCCGCGCCACGCGGGTAGCGTCATCGGTTTGGCCCGACGCAAAGAACCCGCGCAACCGCTCGGCGTCACCGCCGTTCCAGCGATCCCACAAGGCGCGATACGCCTGCTCGGTCAAGCGCGCGAGCCCGGCCGCGTCGCACAGCGGCGACGCCTGAACCCGCGCCCGCAAGGTCTGTCGCAGCCGCGCAAGCGCCGCCGGATCGCCCGCCGCCGCAACGGCGCGCGCAACGTAGATGTCGACGTCGCTGGTCACCCAATCCGCCAGTCCCACAGCGCTCAGAATGCCAGCGCCCAAAGTCCCCACACTCGGGCGGCCGGCCAAGGTGAGAACGGGCACTCCAAGCCAGAGCGCCTCGATTGTCGTCGTCCCGGCGTTATGGGGGAATGGATCGAGCGCGATGTCGATGTCGCCGTATGCATCCCAGGTGCGCGCCTGCGGTTGCGTGAACACCAGTACGAGCCGCTGCGGATCGATGCCGCAGTCAGCGAACCGCGCCTCGATCAGCCCGCGAAACTCGACCTCCTGTAGCGCGCGCGTATTGAGCATCAGCTTGGAGCCCGGCACGGCGTGCAGAATCCGCGACCAGGCGGCGATGACCTCCTCGTTCAGCCGTTCCGTCCGTCCGAAATACCCAAAGGTGACATACGCGTTTCGCTCGGCCGGCGCGGGCAAGACAGCAGGCATGCCGTCGGGTGGCCGATAGACAAACGGCAATCGGCCGATCCGCACCATCGTCTCGCTGAACAGGTGCTCGCAACCCACAGCACCACGGCCAAGCCCATGAAGATCACCAGCAGGCGATTGGCCGCGGTGTGCCCGGCGAGATCGACCAGAATATCAATCCTGTCGGCCCGGATGAGCGCGGCCATGGCATCGTCGTTCATCCCAAGCGTCGGCCGCCAATGCTCCGCGATCGTACGAAACCGCAGGGTCGTCGCATCCTCGATACCGGTCTCGGAATAGCAGAAGAGCTCGACCTGGGACCGATCATGCGCCGCGAGGAGCGGCTCGGAGAAAAACGCCACGGCATGATGACGGAAATCGGGCGATACATACCCGACCCGCAGTCGCCTGCCCGGCGTCCGGTCCAGCGCGAACCGCGGCGCCACCGGCGCCAGGGGGGCAGCGTGCTGGGCGTTCCATCGCCGGTATTCGGCAAATATGGCCTCCGACGCGAGGTCGGCACGGTAGTTCATGGCGAACAGGAGATTGCCATGGGCGGCCGAGTAGCCAGGGCGCATCTGCAGGACATCGCGGCAGCATTGCTCGGTCTCGGTATGCCGGCCCTGCATCTGCAGGGCCACGGCGAGGTTGGACCGCCACCTGGTTTCCTGCGGATCCAACGCGAGCGCGCGCCGGAGAGCGGTTTCCGCGCGAACCGGGAGGCCGGCCCGCAGGTAGACCGCGCCAAGGTTCCCATGCGCCGATGCGTTCTCGGGTGCAGATACCGTGGCGGCGCGCAACACCGTCACCGCCTCCTGCCCGAGGTCGCAATTCAAGAAGGCAACACCAAGGTTGACCTGCGCTTCGATCCAGTCCGGCGCATTCCTCGTCGCGACAGAGAATGCGTCCACGGCGTCTCTGAGTTCGCCACGGCGCTGCAGTAGACCGCCCAGCGCGTTCCACGCCTGGGCATAGGACGGAACAATGCGAACGGCCTCGCGCTGCTCGGCCTCGGCGTCGCGAACGCGCCCCGACGCCGCCAACAGGTTGCCGAGATTATGGTGAGCAGCGGCACAGTTCGGATCGAGGGTCAACGCCCGGCGATAAGACACTTCCGCATCGTCGGACTTCCCCGCGGCTCGCAGCGTTGCCCCGAGATTTGCAAGATCCGCGGCGCGCTGGGCATCGGATCGCGCGGAGCTTTCGGCAAGTCGCCGGAACGCGGCAATCGCGGCATCAAAGCGTTGCTCCTGATGCGCGATCACTCCCGCGAGGCGCAAGGCGCCGGCATCATCGGCCTCCGATGAGATCTCCGTGTCGGCGATCATCGACGATCGCCAACATGACGCCCCGTGGAGATGTGCCCCGCCGCTAGACCTGCTGGAAGGCCGATACGCTGTAGACCCATGGTGTCGTTCCGTTCGTGGTGATGACCCCGATCAGCGTGCCGCCGCCCGCGAATGAGCCAGTGCCGTTGTAATAGAACTCGCCGGTATCCTGTTCGTAAACGAACCCGCCGCTCCCACCGGTTGCCAATGTGGTCGCCAACCGTGTCGCCGCGTCCGCGACCGATTTGATGTTCGTCAGATCGACCAGTGCGGCGCCACCGAGGTTGTAGGTGTTCGTCCCGAGTGTCGCACTCAGCGTGGTGTCGAGGCCGATCTTGTCGCCCTTCGCGGCGCTGAAGTTGAGGATCGTGCTGACACTGCCGGCACTCGCCTGGTCAAGCACAAAGGTATCAGCGCCCGCGTTTCCGGTGATGAAATTGAGCCCGCCGGCTGCGATGACCATGCTGCTGCCACTGCCGCTCAGCAGGATGGTGTCGCCACCGGAACCGCCGTTGATTGTTTCAACATTGGCGACCGAGACACGGTTGGAGAGCGACGCCAGCTTCAGCGTGTCGGAGCCGGCACCAAGATCGATCGAACCATTCACCAGCGAAATCGATAGCGTGATGGTGTCAGCGGCCGTGCCACCGGTGAGTGTCTCGGTGCTGGCGACCGTGCCGGTGTTGGCAACACTCGCCAGGGTCAGCGCGTCATTGCCGGCGCCGAGATCGACCGTCATCGAGGTCGTCAACGCGGTGCCGAGGGTGATCGTGTCGGTGCCGGTGCCGCCGGTCAGCGTCTCGGTGTTGGAGATGGTCGCCGAATTGGTGAAGTTGCCGAGGCTCAGCACGTCGCTGCCGGTGCCGAGGTCGAGGCTGGCCGCAGTGGCCGCCGCGCCGAGGGTGATGGTGTCGGCCGCGGTGCCGCCGGTGGTGGTCTCGATGTTCTTCAGCGTGCCGGTGTTGGCGACGCTCGCCAGGGTCAGCTTGTCGCTGCCCGCCGCGAGATCGACCGACATCGCGGTGGTCAGCGCGGTGCCCAGCGTCAACGTGTCCGCGCCCGCATTGCCGGTGAGGGTCTCGATGTTGCTGACGCTCAGCGTGTTGGCGAAATTGCCGAGGCTCAGCGTGTCGCTGCCGGTGCCGAGATCGATCGTCGCGTTGGAACTCGCCGCCGACAAGGTCAGCGTGTCGGTGCCCGTCCCGCCGGTGACGGTCTCGATGCCGCCGAGCGAGGCGACGTTGGTGCCGTTGGCAAACGCCAGCGTGTCGGACCCCGCGCCAAGATCGACCGAGCCGTTCGACAGCGCGGTCGACAAGGTGATGGTGTCAGCCGCCGTGCCGCCAGTCACGGTCTCAACATTGCTGAGCGAGCCGGTGTTGGCCACGTTGGCCAGCGTGATTTTGTCGGACCCGGCCGCTAGATCGAGCGCCATCGATGTCGTAAACGCGGTGCCGAGGGTGACCGTGTCGGCGCCGGTGCCGCCGGTCACCGTCTCGGTGTTCGATACCGTCGCCGAGTTGGTTCCATTTCCGAATGAGAGCGTATCCGAACCGCCACCCAGATCTATGCTGGCGGCAGACACAGTACCCGTGAAAACGACCGTGTCGCTCCCGACCCCAGATGTGAGCGTGTCGACCGAGCTCAAGGTCGAGACATTGGCGCCGCTGCCAAGAGAAACAATGATCGACACGAGTGACCTCCAAAAGCCGGTGCGACTAGGGGGCCAGTATTTTTTCTGGAACGCAGATACACGCACTGAAGGGCATCATTGCCCGAAACTGTGAACAATCCGTTGCCGCTCGGCAGGCTTTGCGCGTCGCTTCATGATATCGACGGTTTGCCCGGCAGTGGTATCCTGGGCCGCCAACTCGGCTAAGCTGATAGTGAAGACACGGCAGCACAATTGCTGCCCGAAAACGGGAGAACCCAGTGGGACAAGTTCAAGGAAAAGTCGCCTACGTTACCGGTGGCGCATCGGGTATCGGCGCGGCGTGCGCGCTTACGTTGGCGCGCGAGGGTGCCAAGGTGATGATAACGGACCTCGACGATGCGCGCGGCAACCAGATAGTCGCCGACATCAAGGCAGCCGGCGGAGAAGCGGCGTTTCGTCACCAGGATGTCACCGACGAGGCCGCGTGGCCCGGACTGGTCGCGGAGACGGAAGCTTTATTCGGCCGCCTCGATATCATGGTTGCCAATGCCGGCATCGCGATATTCGGCCCGGCGTCCAGCATGTCGCTCGCCGATTTCCGCAGACAGAACGCCGTGAATGTCGAAGGTGTTTTTCTGTCCGCGCGCACGTCGATCCCGGCGATGCGCCGCGCCGGCGGCGGGTCCATGATCCTGATATCATCGGTCGCCGGGTTGCGCGGGTCAGCGAACCTCGCCGGATATAGCGCCAGCAAGGGTGCGGTTCGGCTGCTTGCCAAATCCCTGGCGCTCGAGCTTGCGCTGGACGGAATCCGGGTCAATTCAGTACACCCAGGCATCATCGTGACGGCGATTTGGGAGAAAGCCGCGTCACCGCTTGGGGGCGGTCTCAACACTCCACTCGACCCCTATGTGCTCGGCGCCAGCGTTCCGATCGGCAAGCCGTCGAGCCCTCAAGAGATCGCCAATGGCGTGCTGTTCCTGGCGTCCGACGCGTCTCACCACATGACCGGTGCGGAGTTGGTAATCGACGGCGGGATCACTGCCGGTGCCACACGGCGTCCTGGATAGGTCTCAGCGACGCGGCGCTCCAACATGAGCGCCGCGTCGGTTCCTCCCGAAAGGAGCTTATCGTGGGGCCATCGGCTGGTTCACACGGCAGCCAGCGCCATATCCCAGAAAGCCGCCTCAAGCCTTGTGGCGGTGCGAAACGTCTCAAGCAACGCGGGATATCGGGCTTCCGCACCGCGCGACGCCCCAATTCTGTCCAGGCGGGCGATCGCATCGGACACGCTCGCGTGGTAGCCGGCGCCTGAATACGCCTCCATCCATGCGTCGTAGCGATTGCCAGACCGCACCGTGGCGGTGTCCGCAAGCCGGTGCATGACCGCCTCGGCATAGCCGACGAGGCAGGGCGCCAGGGCAACTTCGAGGTCCAGCCGGTCGCCGGCAAGGCCACGGTCAATCACAAAGCGGGTATAGGCGACGCATTCCATCGCTTCCGGCTCGGCTTCCATTTGTGCCTCCGTGAGGCCCCAATCGCGGCAATACGTGACATGCAGCGGCATTTCGACGTCGACGATCGCCGTCACCATCGCCGTGGCCGAACGCAAATCCGCCAGCGTGTCGGATTTGAAGGCGGCCAGCGCGAAGGCACGGGCGAAGTGGATCAGGAAAAGATAGTCCTGCTTCAGGAAATGCCGGAACGCGGGCTCGGCGAGTTGCCCGGTCGCGAGCTCACGGACGAAGCGGTGACCGACATAGGCACTCCAGTCGGAACCCGCATCGCGGCGCAGGCGACCGAACAGGCCGGTTTCAAGTGGCAGCATCGCAGGTCTCCCATTGCGTCGACTGATCTGGCGCCCCTCCGATCGGGAACGCCATGGCGCATCCGGGCTGGACCGCTTCCCCATCATACCCAACCCAAGGATTGGCGCACACATCCCGCCATTCTATTCTGCTACGCATTCAGGGAGAACATCGATGCCGAACACATCTGGGACCAAGGCGAACGGCCCGCTCGCGGGGCTCCGGGTCGTTGAATTCGCCGGCATTGGCCCCGGCCCCTATGCGGCGATGCTGTTGGCCGACATGGGGGCCGACGTGGTGCGAATCGATCGCGAGGGCGCCGTGCGCCGCAAGAACGACGTGACCTTGCGCGGCCGCCGCATCATCGCGCTCGACCTCAAGCAACCCGAGCATATCGCCTCGGCACTCGATTTGATCGATCGCGCCGAAGTCGTCATCGAGGGTTTCCGCCCGGGGGTGATGGAGCGACTAGGGTTGGGGCCGGATGTCGCGCTCGCGCGCAATCCGAAGCTGGTCTACGGGCGCATGACCGGATGGGGCCAAAGCGGGCCGCTGGCCCCCTGGGCGGGGCATGACATCGATTATATCGCGATCACCGGCGCCCTGGCGGCGATCGGTCCACGCGAAGGCAAGCCGGTTCCGCCGCTGAACCTCGTCGGAGACTTCGGCGGGGGCTCGCTTTATCTCGTGATGGGCATTCTCGCCGCCGTGATGTCAGCCCGGAAGAGCGGCCAGGGCCAGGTGGTCGACTGCGCGATCAGCGACTGTGTCGTCCATATGCTGTCGATGTTTCACGGCATGCTCGCCAGCGGGACCTGGAGCACCGAGCGCGGTGCGAACATGCTCGACGGTGGTGCCCCCTACTACACCACCTATGAATGTGCTGATGGCAAGCATCTCGCGGTCGGCGCCCTCGAGCCGCAATTCTACGCCACGCTGCGGGCCAAGGCGGGGCTTTCCGGCCCGGAGTTCGACGAACAACGCGACCAGGCGCAATGGCCCGACCAGCACGCCCGTGCCGCGGCCATTTTCCGGACCAAGACGCGCGACGAATGGGCGGCGATCCTGGAGGGCAGCGATGCCTGTGCGGCCCCGGTAATGACGATGGCGGAGGCGCCAAGCCATCCCCATCTCAAGGCACGCGAGGCGTTCGTGACGATCGACGGGGTGGTGCAATCCGCGCCGGCACCGCGGTTTTCGGCCACGCCGACGCAGGCGGGAACCCCAAGCCCGACCGCCGCAATCGCCGACGCGATCGCCGGCTGGGCCGCCGCGTAGCGTCCTGATCGTCCCCCTTCCGCGCCGGAGCATGGAAGGGGGAACGAAACTCAGGCCAGTTGGGTGATTCAGGCCTCGTTGGTGAAGATTATGGTGCCCGAGGCCGCGAACATGCCGCCGACACCGTGGCAGACGCTGGTCTTGGCGCCCTTCACCTGCGCCGGCGCCGTGCCGCGCATTTGCCGCACGCTCTCCTGCAGGGCGAACATACCGTACATCCCGGTGTGGGTGTAGGACAGCCCGCCACCATTGGTGTTCATCGGCAGCTTGCCGCCTGGCGCGGTGTGCCCTTCCATGATGAAGGGGCCGGCTTCGCCACGCCCGACGAAACCAAGGTCTTTCCCGGCCGCCTCGAACGCCGCGGGGCCGGCAACGCGGAAGGCGCGCGAGCGGGTGAAGTCCGCCATTTGCGAAAGCAACGGCGTCTCGACGCTTTCGCCGGTGCCGGCGATATAGACCGGCTTCTGCGGCATGTCCTTCGCGCGCTCGGCCGAGGTGAGGATCAGCGCGCCGCCGCCATCGGTGACGAGGCAGCACATGAACAGCCGGAACGGCCAGGCGATCATGCGCGAGTTCAGCACGTCATCGACGGTGCAAAGCTGCTGCATCGCCGCGCGCGGGTTCTGAGAGGACCATTTGCGCTGCTGCACCGCCACCGTGGCGAGATGTTCCTCGGTGAGGCCGGTCTCCTTCATCATCCGCAGCACCGGGATGGTGAACATCGAGGGCGGGCCGTAAACGCCGTAGGGCATCTCGAACTGGCCCATCAGCGAGGAGCGGCTGGCCGGCGCACGGTTGAGACCGATCTGCGACTTGCCGGATTCGCCATGGGTGATCAGCACCGTCTTGCACAGCCCGGCGGAGATCGCGGCCGCGGCATGGCGGACATGGATCATGAACGAGCAGCCGCCGACCCCGGTCCCGTCGACCCAGCGGGGCGTGAGGCCGAGGTAGTGGGCCATGTTGGTCGGGCTTTCGCCGGCGCAGGCGATGCCGTCGATGTCGGAAGGTTTGAGCCCGGCGTCCGCCATCGCGTTCAACGCGCAGTCGGCGTGGAGCTGGATGTTGGACATGTCGGGGATGACGCCCAGGCGGGTGGTCTCGGCGGCGCCGACGACGGCGATCTCGTTTCTTTTCAGCATGTTGCTCACCCCTTAACCGACGATGCATTGGGCGCCGGCTGGAACAGCGGCAGCGTGATCTCGTCGTTCATTTTCTCGAAATGCGGCACGAGGGCCATGTCGAGCGGCAGTGCCTCCGGGGTCTGCGGGCAGTTGACGATGTTGGTCATCAGCCGCGGCCCTTCCTCGAGCTCGACCACCGCAATGGCGTAGGGCGGCGTGAAGCCGGGGGCCGGGCGGTGATGGATGACGTAGCTGAACAGCCGGGCCTTACCGGACGCCTTGAACACGCTGACGCTGCGGCTCGCGCAGGCCGGGCAGAACGGCCGCGGCGGGAAGTAGACGTTGGCGCACTCATCGCATTTTTGCAGGCGGATCTCACCGGCCTGGGTGCCTTCCCAGAAATGCTTGGTCTCGGGGGTCGGCTGCGGCAGTGGCCGCTTGGACTCGGACATGTTTTCATCCTCTCGGTTGCAGTCAATTTACCGTCACAAGCGTTTGTTTATACGCCTTTTTCACACGTACGGCGGCTATCACCGCCGGGGCGTGGGTCGATTGTTTTTGCACCTGAACGCGAACCGGGTAACCTGTCAATCGAACGGCCGGGTGAATGGGCCGACGGGATGGAGCGCCATGAATTTCGGTTTTTCGGATGATCTCAACCAGCTGCGTGACCAGGCACGGCGCTACCTCGCCGAGCACTGCACCTCCAAGCACGTGCGCGCCGTGCTGGAGGGCGAGAAGTCCTATGACGGCGCCTTGTGGCAGGGGATGGCCGATATGGGCTGGCTCGGTGCCGCCATCCCCGAGGAGTACGGCGGCGCCGGCCTCGGCCACGAGGGGCTGTGCATTATCGCCGAGGAACTCGGCCGCGTCGCCGCCCCGGTGCCCTTCTCCTCCTCGATCTGCCTGGCCGCCGAAGCGGTGATGCTCGCGGGAACCGGCGAACAGAAGCGCCGCCTGCTCACCGGTTTCGCCGCCGGGATGCATATCGGCACCCTCGCCTGGGCCGAGGGCGCCGGTAACCCGCGGGAAGCGATATTCGGGCCCCGCCTCATCGGCGGCAAGCTGACCGGTACGAAATGGCCGGTGCCGGATGGCGGCTGCGCCGACCTCTGCGTGGTCGCCGCACAGGACGAGGCCGGCCGCCCCATCCTCGCACTGGCCGATCTACGGGCCGGCGGCGTGACCCGCACGGTGCTGGAAACCGTGGACCCGGCGCGGCCGCAAGCACGGATCGACTTCGCCGGCACCCCGGCCGAGCAACTCGGCGCGGCGGGCGAGGGATGGGCATTGCTTCAGCAGGTGCTCGACCGCGCGGCGGTGGTGATCGCCTTCGAGCAACTCGGGGGGGCCGCCACTTGCCTCGAGATGGCGACTGCCTATGCGCAGGAGCGCTACGCCTTCGGGCGGCCGATCGGCGGCTACCAGGCGATCAAGCACAAGCTCGCCGACGTCTATATCGCCAACGAGCTCGCACGATCGAACGCCTATTACGGCGCCTGGGCGCTGCAATCCGGTGCCGCGGAATTGACGCTCGCCGCCGCCTCGGCCCGCGTCTCTGCCACCGAGGCATATCATCTCGCCTCCAAGGAGAACATCCAGACCCATGGCGGCATGGGGTTCACCTGGGCGGCAGACTGCCATTTGTATTACCGGCGCTCCAAGCTGCTGGCGCTGACCATCGGCAGCGCAGGCTACTGGAAAAACCGGCTGGTCACCGAGCTGGAAACGCGCAACGCGGCATGATGACGACGGCACAATCCCGTCGCAACGAGGAACCGAACCATGGACTTTGACGACACCAAGGAAGAAGCCGCATTCCGCGCCGAGGCGCGGGCGTTCCTGGCGGCGAATGCCACCCTCAAATCAGTCGCCCAACCGGTCTCCCGCGGCCGCCACATCCGTGCCGAGGAGATCGCACGGGCGAAAGACTGGCAGGGGAAGAAATACGCCGCCGGTTTCGCCGGCATCACCTGGCCGAAGCGCTGGGGCGGGCGGGAGCTCGCGCCGATCTACAACGTGATCTACGCCCAGGAGGAGGATCTCTACGCGGTGCCGCGCGGGGTGTTCGAAATCGGCCTCGGCATGTGCATCCCGACGATGATGGCCTACGCCACCCCAGAGCAGCTCGAACGCTTCGTCGGCCCGGCGCTACGTGGCGAAGAGATCTGGTGCCAGTTGTTCTCCGAACCCGCTGGCGGGTCGGACGTGGCGGCGCTGCGGACCCGCGCGGAACGCGATGGTGATGACTGGCTCATCAACGGCCAGAAAATCTGGACCTCCGGCGCGCATTACTGCGACTACGGGATCATCGTCACCCGCTCCGACCCCAAAGTGCCGAAGCATGCCGGGCTCACGTTCTTCTTCCTCGATATGAAGAGCCAAGGCGTCGAGTGCCGGCCCATCAAGCAGATCAGCGGGACCTCCCATTTCAACGAGGTGTTCTTTACCGACACCCGGGTGCCCGACGCGCAGCGCCTGGGTGCGGTCGGCGCGGGATGGAAGGTTTCAATCACCACCCTGATGAACGAGCGTCTGGCGGTCGGCGAAGTGCCGCGGCCCGACGTCGAGGATCTGCTCACCCTCGCGCGGATGATCGACGTCGACGGCGAACCGGCGATCCGCAACGTCGCGGTGCGCGAGAAAATCGCCGACTGGCATTGCCGTACCCAAGGCCTGAAGTTCACCCGCTTCCGCACCATGACCGCGCTGAGCCGCGGCCAGACGCCGGGGCCGGAGAACTCCATCGCCAAGGTGGTGAACGCCAGCAAGTTGCAGGACATCGCCTCGTACGGGCTAGATCTGCTGGGCGCGGCGGGCATGGCGATGGACGCTGAACTCGCCCCCTTGCATGCCCTGTTCCAGGAAGGCCTGCTGTTTTCCCCGGGGCTGCGGATCGCCGGCGGAACGGATGAAATCCTGCGCAACATCATCGCCGAGCGGGTGCTGAACCTGCCGGCCGACATCCGGGTAGACAAGGACAAGGCGTTCAACCAGGTGGCGCACGGCAAGCGCTGATCGCAATAATCCTGGTTCGGATATGAACAGGAGGAAGGAAGCGCGTCATCATGGGAAATGAGACCAGGATTTTCTAACCGGTTGCTCCGCACTCTTCGTGGAGGGCGCGAAGCGATAGGCATGAATTTACCTGTTCCCTTGCTGTACCGCGGCTCAGCTAGAAGCCGCGCACGGCAGCTGAAATCCCTGGGAGATCGATTCTTCTTTCGTGATGCCGGTGGCAGTTGTCCTGGAGAAGGATTGCGCGTCGGGCGGATGTGCTGGTGTTGCGGTGGCGCCGATGAAGTTGCTTGACGATAGAACGACCCGCGCATCGGGAGTATTTGACGACCAGGATGGGCGCGGCGCCCGCCGGCCCACGCGGACATGAAAAAGCCCCGCCTCCTCTCGAACTCGACGGGGTGCGGCGTGTGCTCGAAGCGGTACACCTCGCCCCACTTCAGCTCGATGTAGCTCTCGATCTGGTCCTTCGAGAACACGTCACCGGCGAGCAGGAAGTCATGGTCGGCGGCCAGGGCGCCGAGGGCCTCACGGAGCGAGCCGCACACCGTCGGGATGTCCTTCAGCTCCTCCGGCGGCAGGTCGTAGAGGTCCTTGTCCATCGGGTCGCCAGGGTGGATCTTGTTCTTGATCCCGTCGAGGCCGGCCATCAGCATCGCCGCGAAGGCGAGATACGGGTTGGCGGTCGGGTCGGGGAAGCGGACTTCGACGCGCTTGGCCTTCGGGTTGGTCGCATACGGGATGCGGCACGAGGCGGAGCGGTTGCGGGCCGAATAGGCCAGCAGCACGGGGGCCTCGAAGCCCGGGATCAGCCGCTTGTAGCTGTTGGTCAGCGGGTTGGTGAACGCGTTCAGCGCCTTGGCGTGCTTGATGATACCGCCGATGTAGTAGAGGGCAATCTCCGACAAATCGGCATAGGCATTGCCCGCGAACAGCGGCTTGCCGGCCTTCCAGATCGACTGATGGACATGCATGCCCGAACCGTTATCGCCATAGATCGGCTTCGGCATGAAGGTCGCCGACTTGCCGTAGCTGTGGGCGACGTTGTGCACGCAGTATTTGTAGATCTGCATGTGGTCGGCCTGGCGGGTGAGCGGGCCGAATTTGGTGCCGAGCTCATGCTGGGACTGCGCCACCTCGTGGTGATGCTTCTCGATGATCAGCCCCATCTCGCCCATGGTGGACAGCATTTCGGCGCGCATGTCGCTTTCGCTGTCGACCGGGGGGACCGGGAAGTAGCCGCCCTTGACGACGGGGCGATGACCCATGTTGCCCTCGGGATAGTCCTTCAGGCTGGCCTGCGGCCCCTCGATGCTGTCGAGCTGGTACATGCCGTAGTTGCCGCCGGTGCCGAACTTCACGTTGTCGAAAATGAAGAACTCGGCTTCCGGGCCCATGAACACGGTGTCGCCGATGCCGGTCGCCTTGACGTAGGCCTCGGCCTTCTTGGCGGTCGAACGCGGGTCACGGTTATAGGCCTGGCCGGTCGAGGGCTCGACGATGTCGCAGAAGATGATCATCGACGGCTTGGCGGCAAATGGGTCCATCACGGCGCTTTCGGCGTCCGGCATCAGGATCATGTCGCTCTCGTTGATCGCCTTCCAGCCGGCGATCGAGGAGCCGTCGAACATGATGCCGTCGCGGAACGCGTCCTCGTCCATCGTGCTGACGTGCTGCGCCGTGTGCTGCCACTTGCCGCGCGGGTCGGTGAAGCGGAGATCGACGTATTCGACACCGTTCTCCTTCATCATCTCGAGCACCTTGTCGACGCTGCTCTTGCCCGCGCTGGCGGCTGCTGCCTTCTTCGCCATAGTCACTGATCCCTTGGCTGGTTGATATGTCACCGATCGACGCCGCAGCGTCAGATCGCGTCCTCGCCGCGTTCGCCGGTGCGAATGCGGATAACCTCTTCGATGGAGCTAATGAAAATCTTGCCGTCACCGATCCGTCCGGTGCGCGCCGCGGCCACGATGGCCTCCACCGCGCGCTCGACGATGTCGTCGTCGCAGACCACCTCGATCTTCACCTTGGGCAGAAAATCGACGACATACTCCGCGCCGCGATACAGTTCCGTATGCCCCTTCTGCCGGCCGAAACCCTTGGCCTCGACGACCGTGATGCCCTGCAGGCCCACTTCGTGGAGCGCCTCTTTGACTTCGTCCAGCTTGAACGGCTTGATGACCGCCTCGATCTTCTTCATCGGCTCCTCTCGCCGGGGCGGCCCTGCGGCCACCTCCCACTGATCCATTCCGCGCCACCCGCGGACGGGAGCATTTACCAGGGTTGCATGATACGTGCCACCCAGGATCACCCAAGCAACACCGAAGAATTTCCGCTCTTTGCCCAAGATAGCGCCATGCCGCCCGCCCGCGCTATGGGCGGTCCCTGCTCACAAAGCGGGCAGTCGCGCGCCAGGTTGAACCAGAACGCCGCGAGACCCATACTCGCCCCCCCACCCCCTTTCCGAAAGGCCCTCGCGCGGTGAAGCCTCTGAACACCCTGCTCTCGAAC
>JAPLOH010000346.1 GCA_026400845.1 Alphaproteobacteria bacterium | reverse complement strand
TTGAGGATCTGCGCCTGCACCGAGACATCGAGCGCCGAGGTCGGCTCGTCGCACACCAGGAAATCCGGCTCGCTCGACAGCGCGCGGGCGATCGAAATGCGCTGGCGCTGGCCGCCGGAGAACTCATGCGGATATTTCTCGCCATCGGCACCGGCCAGCCCGACCTGGGTCAGCAATTGCGCCACCCGGTCGGCGATGTCCTGCTCGGTGTGCAGCATCGCAAACGCGCGGATCGGTTCGGCCACGATATCGCGCACCCGCCAGCGCGGGTTGAGCGAGGCGTAGGGGTCCTGGAAGATCATGTTCATCTTCCGCCGCAGCGCCGACTGGGCGCGGGCGGCCGACAGCGGCTGGCCCTCGAAGCTGATGTCGCCGGATGTCGGCGCGTAAAGCCCCACCGCCAACCGCGCCACCGTCGATTTCCCGCAACCGCTCTCGCCCACCAGGGAGAGCGTGGTGCCGCGCGGGATGGTGAAGGACACGTCGTCCACCGCGCGCAGCGTGCGTCGCGTCTCGCCGGAGAGCAGCCGTTGCAGCCAGGGGCGCGAGACGTCGAAATCCCGCGTGACGCCGCGGGCGGCGAGAACGATATCGTCCATCTCAGCCGCCCCCCGCGTGCAACCAGCACGCCGCCCGTGTGGCCCCGGCCGGCAGCAGCTCCGGCCGCTCGACCCGGCAGCGCGCGAAGACGGCGGCGCAGCGCGGGTTGAAGGCGCAGCCGGCGGGGATCGCGGTGAGCCGCGGCATCGCTCCGTCGATCTGGCGCAGCCGCTCGACGCGGTGTTCGAGGCTCGGGATGCTGCCCATCAGCCCCTCGGAATAGGGGTGTGCCGGGGTCTTCACCACGTCCCGCACCGGGCCGATCTCGGCGATCCGCCCGGCATACATCACCGCCACCCGGTCCGCCGTCTCGGCGATCACCCCCATGTCATGGGTCACCAGCATCACCGCCGTTCCGTGCTCGCGGGTGACGCGCTTGAGCAGCGCGATGATTTGCGCCTGGATCGACACGTCGAGCGCCGTGGTCGGCTCGTCGGCGATCACCAGGCGCGGCTCGGCACACAAGGCGAGCGCGATCACCACGCGCTGGCGCATGCCGCCGGAGAATTCGTGCGGATAGGCGTCGATGCGGCTCCGGGCGGCGGGAATGCCGACATCCTCCAGCCATTGCAGCGCCCGCGCCCGCGCGTCGCGGTCGGACAGGCCGAGATGGGTCTGGATGGTCTCCACCAATTGCCGCCCGATCGAATAGAGCGGGTTCAGCGTGGTCAGCGGATCCTGGAAAATGGCGCCGATCTGGCGGCCGCGAATGGCGCGCATGCGCTCGGGCGGCAGGTCGTCGATGCGCTTGCCGGCGAGCAGGACACGCCCGCCGGCGATGCGCCCGGGCGGCTCCAGCAGCCCGATGATCGCAGCCCCGGTGAGCGACTTGCCGGCCCCGCTTTCGCCGACCACCCCCAGTACCTCACCGGGATCAATCGCGAAGGAGACACCATCGATCGCGCGCAGCGTGCCGCGGCGGGAGGGGAACTCGACGGTGAGGTTCTCGACCTCAAGCAGGGACATGTCAGCGCAACCGCGGGTTCAGGGCATCGCGCAGCCAGTCGCCCAGGAGGTTGATCGACAGCACCATGGCCGCCAGGGTGACGCCCGGAAAAATGGTGATCCACCATTCGCCGGAGAACAGGAAATTGTTGCCGATACGGATGAGGGTGCCGAGCGAGGGCTCGGTTGGCGCGAGGCCCACGCCGAGGAAGGAGAGCGTCGCCTCATCCAGCACGGCGAGGCCGAGGTTGAGGGTGGCGATCACCAGCACCGGGCCGAGCACATTGGGCAGGATGTGGCCGGTCATGATCCGCCGGGGGGACAGCCCGATCACCTGCGCCGCCATCACGTATTCCCGCCCGCGCTCCACCAGGGTCGAGCCGCGCACGGTGCGAGCGAATTGCGGCCAGCGGGCGATGCCGATGGCGAAAATCAGTACCCAGATCTCCATCCGGTCATGGAACTCGCGCGGCAGCACGGCCCGCAGGATGCCGTCGACCAGCAGCGCGATGAGGATGGCCGGGAAGGTCAGTTGCACGTCGGCGATGCGCATCAGCACCGCATCGACGGCGCCGCCGAGATAGCCGGCGACCAGGCCGATCGTGGTGCCGAGGGTGAGCGCGAAGGCGATCGCCAGGGCGGCGACGAAAATCGAGACCCGCGTGCCGTACATGATCGCCGACAGCAGGTCCCGTCCCTGATCGTCGGTGCCGATCACGTGGCTCGCATCGCCATCCGCGACGAAGGCGGGAGGGCGGAAACTGTCCATCAGCGAGAGGCTGGCGAGGTCGAAGGGGTTATAGGGGGCGAGCAGCGGCGCCATCACCGCACCACCGATGCACACCGCCAGCACGAACGCCGAGACCATCGCCACCGGATTGCGGCGGAAACTGTAAAAGAAATCGCTGTCGAAAAAGCGGACGAGCGCCTGCATCAATGCCGCCCTCCCCCGCCGCGGCCGATCCTGAGCCGCGGATCGACGGCGTAGTAGAGCAGGTCAACGATGAGGTTGATGGTCACAAACATCACCGAAATCAGCAGAAGATAGGTCGACATGACAGGGATGTCCGCCACTGCGATCGACTGGATCAGCAGCAGCCCCATGCCTGGCCACTGGAACACCGTTTCGGTGACGATGGAGAAGGCGAGCAGCCCACCGAGTTGCAGCCCGACCACGGTGATCACCGGCACCAGCGTATTGCGCAGCGCGTGGCCAAAATGGATCGCCCGTTGCGACAAGCCGCGGGCGCGGGCGAACTTGATGTAGTCGCTGCGCAGTACTTCGAGCATCTCGGCGCGCACCAGCCGCATGATCAGCGTCATCTGGAACATCCCGAGCGTCACCGCCGGCAGGATCAGCGCCTTGAGGCCGGAGAGCGTCAGCAGCCCGGTGCTCCAGCCGCCCACCTGCACCAGCGTGCCGCGGCCGAAGGAGGGCAGCCAGCCGAGCAATACCGCGAAAACCAGGATCAACAGGATGCCGATCAGGAAGGTCGGCAGCGACACGCCGACCAGCGACAGCACCATGAACACGCGGGACAGCAGCCCGTTGCGCCGTAACCCGGTATAGACCCCCATCGGCACACCGACGCTGAGCGCGAGCAAGGCGGCGACCGACGCGAGTTCCAGCGTCGCCGGCATCCGTTCGAGAATGAGGCTGCCGACCGGCTTGGCGAGGCGGAAGCTGAGGCCGAATTCGCCATGCAGCGCCGCCCACACGAAGCGGCTGTACTGAACCCAGAACGGCTGGTCGAGGCCGAGCGTCTTGACCAGGGTCTGGCGCTGCGCCTCGGTGAAATCCTGCCCGAGCATCTGCGTGACGGGATCGCCGACATAGGCGAACATGGCGAACGAAATCGCCGCCACGGCCAGGAGCACCGGCACCGCCTGGAACAGACGGGCAATGATGAATGCGAACATGGATCAGGCGCCGGGCTGCATCACGGGATCACTCGCTGCCGAGTGACACTCATATGGCAGTGCCCCTGGTGTGCAAAGCCCGCTGTCATCCCGTCGGGTGCACTTCGCTGTCCACCCACTCGTTGACCAGGGCAAATCCGACGCCGAGCAGCACCGGCCCGAGGAAAATGCCGAGCAGCCCGAATGTGATGGCGCCGCCAAGCACGCCCAGCATCGTCAGCAGGAACGGCAACTGGGCGCCGCGGGCGATGAAATAGGGGCGGATCAGCGTATCGGCGCCGCCGATCACGGCCAACCCGTAGATCATCAGGCCGATGCCATAGCCCATGTGGCCGGACGCCATCAGCCACAGCCCGGCGGGAAACCACACCAAGGGCGGGCCGACCGGCAACACCGCCAGCCCTCCCGCGATCACCCCCAGCAGCGCCGCCCGCGGCACCCCGGTGACCCACAGGCCGATCGCCGTCAGCGCCCCCTGCACCACCGCGGTGCCGAGAATACCATAGACCACACCCCGCACCGTCGCCCCGGTGACCTCGATCAGTCGCTCCGCGCGCGGACCAACGATGCGATGGACGATCATCGTCATCCGCCGGGCGAACTGCTCGCCGGACGCGAAGGCAAAGAAGGCAACGAACAGCGCGAGCAGGAACAGCAGCACCCCATTGGCCAGCCCAAGCAGCAATTGCAGGCCGAACTGTGCGGCAATGCCGAAATAAGGGCGGAAGAATAGCACCATCACGGTGAGATCGGCCGCCCAGGCGTCCCAGTAGGCGCCGAGCGTCGGCCCGATGACGGGCACCGCGTGGAGCCAGGCCGGCGCCCCCGGCAGACCGGCCGCCAGCGCATCCTGCACCGCCCGCTCGATCTGCGCGACATCGGAAGACCCGGCGGGCGCCGCGAGCGCCAGCGGCAGCACCACCACGATCGCGGTGATCGCCACCATCACCGCTGCCCCCCCTGCCCTGCCGAGGCCGAGCCGCGCACGCACCTGCCGGTAGAGCGGCCAAGTCGTGTAGGCGAGGATGCCCGCCCACAGCAGCGCCGAGACGAATGGCGCGAGCACGACCAGGCAACCGGTCGCGACGCCGCCCATCATGAGCCACAACAATATCCGTTCGGCCGTCATCCTGCCCCCGCTCCTGTCGCCGCGGAGCCTATCAGGCCCGCCCTGCGCTCGCTACCGCGCGCCGGTTCAGGCCCGATGCGCGTCCGAAAATCGATGACAGATGTGTCGCCGCACCGGATGCAGATCCAGGGACGCTGCGGCGCCATGTTGCGTCGACGCGGCAGGGTCGAGATACTTCAATGGTCGGAGGACAACCGTGAGCCAGGATCCCGTGGATCGCTTCTTTTCGACCGTCGGACCGCTGCGCGCGGAAACCTCGGCGATGGCGGATCTCGACGATGCGGCCTATCTCAAGGCCGTCGGGCAGCGGATTTTCGACGCGAGGCGGCACCTCGGAATGACCCGGCTGACCCTCGCAAGGCAGTCCGGAATCTCTGAGCGCTACGTCACGTTGCTGGAAGTCGGGCGTGGCAACGTCTCCATCCTGCTGCTGCGCGCCGTCGCCCGGGCGCTCGGCACCACACCGGGAGAACTGCTCGACAGCGCATCCGCCGCTGCCCTCGGCCACCTCGCCGGCGGGTTGGGCGAGACCGAGTTGGAGGAGGCGCACGGGTTGCTGGCACGCCATTTCTCCGCCCGCTCCGGCAACGGCCGGGAGCGCCGTATCCTACTGATCGGCATGCAGGGCGCGGGCAAGCGCACGCTCGGCCGCGCGCTCGCTGCCGCACGGCAGGTCGCTTTCTTCGAGCTCGACGCCGCCACTGCCGCCGTGCCGGGCCGCCGCGCGACGGCCCGCAGCTTTGGCCTGATGGAACAGCGGGCGATCGAGCGGGTGATCGCCGACAACGACGCCGCCGTCATCACCGCCTGGGCCTCTCTGAGCGCGACGCCGCGAAGCTTCAGTCTGCTTCAGCGCGGCTGTCTCACGATCTGGCTGCGCGCCACCCCGGAGGAGCACCTGCGGCGTGCCGGCGTGCTGGGGACGCTCGGCACCCAGGCCGCCAGGCGCGCCATGTCTAACCTCACCGCCATCCTTGCCGCGCATGAGCCGATGCTGGTGCGCGCCGACCATGTGCTCGATACGACAGGGCTGACGGAGACCGAATGTCTGGAGCGCCTGATCCGCCTCGCCGATTCGCCGTGACATCCCCGGCTTAGCCGATCCGGCCGATATCCACCGTCACCGCATGGTTGAGCGGCCCGTGACCGCCGCCATAGCCTGGTGCCGAGGCGATCGCCGCCAGCACATAGGCCCGCGCCCGGACAACCGCGGCGTGCAGCGCCATGCCCTGGGCGAGACCGGCGGCGATGGCGCTCGCCAGCGTGCAACCGGTGCCATGGGTGTGCCGGGTGACGATGCGGCGGGACCGGAATTCGTACACGCCGGCAGAGGTGGCGAGCAGGTCGACCAGATCATCACCCGGCAGGTGCCCACCTTTCAGCAACACTGCCGGCACACCGAGCCCCAGCAGCGCAACCGCCGCGCGATGCATGGTGGCCTCGTCGCCGATTGTCATGCCGGTCAGTACCTCGGCCTCCGGGAGATTGGGGGTCAGGATCGTCGCCAGCGGTAATATCAGACGGCGCAGATGGGCGACCGCGGCGTCGGCAAGCAGGCTGTG
>JAPLOH010000240.1:32446-35590 GCA_026400845.1 Alphaproteobacteria bacterium | reverse complement strand
GTGGGTGCGGCGGATGGAGCTGGTGGACGGCTCGCCGGGGGTTTCGAGGATGGTGCCGTCGGTGCCGAACAGCCAGCCGTGGTAGCAGCAGCGGATGCCCTGCTGCTCGATGATGCCGTATTCCAGCGAGGTGTTTCGATGGGCGCAGTAGAGATGCAGCAGCCCGTACTGGCCGGAGCCGTCGCGGAACAGCACCAGATCCTCGCCGAGGCGGCGCACCCGGAGCGGCAGTTCGGTCACCATCGAGGTCAGCGCGATGGGGTGCCAGAAGCGACGGAGATATTCGCCGCCCGGCGTGCCGGGGCCGACCTGGGTGAGTTCGAGGTCGGGCTCGGCGGCGAAGATGCGGTTGCGGTCATAGCCGCGGAAATTGCCCGCGGGGGCTGGCGGCGCGTCGTTGGCATCATCGGGCATGGCGGCCTCGGTTCGGTTAGGGTTCGTGGCGCAGCATGCTATCCTGGCCCTGCGGGTGCAATTGCGGAGCGGCGGTGGGATGATCATCGAGGCGATGACGGCGGAGAATTTCGCGCCTTTCGGGGTGCTGCTGGAACCTCCGGCGGCACCGGCGCGCACCGGGCGATTGTTCCAGCCGGCGAATCTGCGCCCGAACGCCCTGCCCTCGATGACGCTGATGCATTTCGCCCCCGAGCCACGGGAGCGCGCGATCACGCAGATGGAGCGGCATATGCACTCCGGCCAGGCGTTCCTCCACCTGGGCGGCGGCGGGCTGCTGGTCGGGGTGGCGCCGGATGCCGATGGCCGCCCGGATCTCGCGCGGCTGCACGTATTCGCCACCCTGCCCGGCCAAGGCTTCGCCTATCACCCCGGCATCTGGCACGCCGGCGTCGCGGCGCTCGATGCGCCCGTGCGGCTCGCCTCCCTGGTGTGCTGGGCGGACGAGCCGGCCGATGTCGAGGAGGTCGATCTCGCCGCGCCGGTGCGCTTCACCCTGCCCTGAGGCCGCTCACGGCGCCGGCGCGATATCCTGCGCCAGGGTCAGCTCATCCATCCGCTGGCGCAGCGCGAGAGATTTGCGGCTGGCGGCGAGGTTGACCTGGTAGTGCGTTGGCACGACCGCGACGTCGGCCACGGCGAGGCGCTGGGCCTGGGCGATGAGGCCGTGGCGGCGCGCCGGGTCGGTTTCGGTGCGCGCCTGGTCGAGCGCCTGATCGACCAGAGGGTTGCGGTAGCCGCCGTAGTTCTCGGCCCCGCTGCCATGCAGGGTTTCGCGCACCAGCAAGTAGGTGTCGCCGGTGCTGAACCCCCAGCTCACGATGTTGAACGTGTAGGCGTGCTTGCGTGCGTTGACGAAGAAGATCGCCACCGGCAGGGCCGCCACCTCGGTCTGGATGCCGATGCGCGACAGCATCTGCGCCACCGCCTCGGCCTGCTGGGTGTCGTTGGGGTAGCGCCCGGCGGTCGTGTGGATGGTGAGCTTGAAGCCGTTGGGAAAGCCCGCCTCGGCCAGCAGCGCGCGGGCACGCGCCGGATCGGCCTCCGGCAGAGTGATCGTGGGGTCGAATCCCGCCATGCCAGGCGGCACCAGATGGGTCGCCGCCACCGCCAACCCGTCCATCACCCGCTCCACGATCAGCTTGCGGTTGATCGCCAGCATCACCGCCTGGCGCACGCGGGCGTCACGGAAGGGGTTGGCAATCGCGCTGCCATCGCGCGCGGTAGCGAATGGGGTCTGATCGCGGGCGACATCGATGGCCCAGAACACGTCCCGGTTGGAGACGGTCTCCCACAGCGCGAAGCGCGCATCAGCCTTCAGGCGCGGCGCATCGGCATTCGGCACCGCGGCAATCAGATCGACATCGCCCGACAGCAGGGCGGCGACGCGGGCGCCATTGTTGGGCACGGTGCGAAAGGCGACCTCCGCCCAGGCCGGTTTGCCGCCCCAGTATCCCCCGTTCGCCGCCAGCTTCACCTGCGCCCCCGGCTCCCACGCCACGAAACGGTATGGTCCGGTGCCGATGGCATGGGTGCCATTGTTGAAATCCCGCGGCTCGGCGGCCATGCCGATGCGGGCGGGGACGATGGGGATGTTGGAGAGATTGTTGGGCAGCGCCGGCTGCGGCTCCTGGGTGCGGATGCGTAGCGTGCCGGGCGCGACGATGGTGATATCGACGAGATCGCGCACGTAGCGCCCGACGGTGGCGGGCGCATTGGGCACCACGGTGGCCCGGCGCAGCGAGAAGGCGGCGTCCTCCGCGGTGAAGGGCGTGCCGTCATGGAAGCGCACGCCGGGGCGGAGGTCGATTTCCCACACCGTCGGGTCCGCCGTCAGCCGCCATGCGGTGGCGAGGCCGGGCTGCATCTCCTGCCGCGCGGAGGTCGCCACCAGTGCCTCGAAGATATGGCGGGCGATGTTGGCGTTGGGGGCGAGGTCCTGGAAATGCGGGTCGATCGAGGTCGGGTCACCCGGCACGCCGATCCGTAGGGTCTGCGCCATGGCGGGAGTGGCGATCAGCAGGATGGCCGCCAGGGCGGCGCGGCGCAGGGTCATGGTGGTCTCCGCGGGACGAGGCGCAATCTCGCGCCGTGTCTTCCGGACGCATCAAGCCTCCGATAGGCTCGCCGGGCAAGAACAGACGGGATGAGGCCAATGGGAGAGATCGATTTCGACACGCCGGGGCTACGCACCGGCTACGTCCGCATCACCCATTCCGACGACCGCCATGCCTTCGCGGTGATCCCGACACCCATCGCCGTGCTGGTCTCCGCGCGGCCGGGGCCGACGCTGTTCCTCAGCGCCGGCAACCATGGCGATGAATACGAGGGCCAGGCGGTGCTGCACCGCCTGCTGCGCCACACCGATCCGGCGGCGCTGCGCGGGCGGCTGATCGTGCTGCCGGCGCTGAACCTGCCCGCGGTCCGCGCCGCAAGCCGCGTCTCTCCGCTGGACGGCGGCAACATGAACCGCGTCTTCCCCGGCGACGCGCAAACCGGCCCGACCGGCGCCATGGCCGCCTGGGTGACGGAGCACGTGCTGTCCCGCGCCAACTTTGCCTGCGACCTGCACAGCGGCGGCTCCTCCGGCCGCTACGTGCCCTGCGCCTACCTCCACTGGGGCGGCGACGCCGAATTCCGCCGCCGCAAAATCGCCGCCGCCCGCGCCTTCGGCGCCCCCTACCCCGTCAT
>JAPLOH010000240.1:13524-32410 GCA_026400845.1 Alphaproteobacteria bacterium | reverse complement strand
TGCGACCGCAAGGGGATCATCATGGTCGCCACCGAATTCGGCGGCGGCGCCGGGCTCGACCTCCCCACCACCGCCCTGGCGCGGGACTGCCTGCAACGCCTGCTCGCCCACGCCGGCGTACTCGAAGCCGCCCCGCCCGCCACCACCGACACCCGCTTCCTCAACCTGCTCGGCGGCACGGCGGCACCGATGGCCGAGGTACCCGGCCTGTTCGAGCCGGCCCGGCGCATGGGCGAGACCGTGCGGGCCGGAGACCTCGCGGGCACCATCTGGCCAGTCACCGCGCTCGGGGTGCCGGGGGCCGAGGTGCGCTTTCCGGCGGGTGGGCTGATCGTGGTGGAACGGCACAAGCCGATGGTGGAGCCGGGTGACCTGCTGTTCCGCCTCGGCGAGGAGATCGACCCGGAGGCGATGGTCTAGCCGGTCAATGCGTCCTTGAAGCGCCGGCGCGCCTCGGCGCTGTGGATATAGGCGTAGTCCTGCGGGCTCGGGTCACCCGCAACGATGTGCAGCGCGGCGAAGACGGGGCCGGGCGTGGCGAGGAAGGCGGGGAGCGCGGCCTCGAACACCGCGATGTCGTCGAAGGCAGCCGTGTGGGCGATGCCGGCGCCGCGGGCAATAGCGGGGAAGTCGATGGCCGCGGCGTTGGGCAGCGGGTGGGAGCCGTTGGCCTCGTAGCAGCCGTTCTGGCAGACGAAGTGGATCAGGTTCGCCGGCGCCGCGGCGGCGATGGTGGCGAGGGTGCCGAGGTTCATCAGCAGCGAGCCATCGCCGTCGAGTACGATGACCCGCTTGTCCGGCCGGCCGAGGGCGAGGCCGAGGGCGTGCGAGGAGGCCTGGCCCATGGCGCCGATGGAGACGTAGTTGAGCGGGTGCGGCGCGATGCGCATCCAGTCGAACCCGGCCTGGTAGGTCGCCACCACAATGGCATCGCCGCGATGGCGGGCGAGCACGCGCAGGCAGTCGTCGCGGCGCATTGCCATGCTATTGCACCGTCCGCCCGATGAGCGCGACCACCGGGCGCTCCTCCCGATAGGCCCGCTCAATCGCGGCCGTCAGTGCCGCCTCGTCGCCCGGGCCCTCGATTTCGATATGCTCGATGCCCATCACATCGAGGATCGGCGGCACGATGCGCACGCCGTAGCGGGCGGAGTCCCGCACGCGCACCTCCGGCTCCTTGCCCTGCATGCCCACCACCATGCAAACGGGCTGGCGGTATTCGACGGCGATGGCGCGGATGGCGTTGAGCGAATCCATCAGCCCGGTCTGCTGCATCATCAACACCGCGCGGTGCCCGGTGAAGGCGAGGCCGGTGCAGATCGACACCCCCTCGTCCTCCTTGCACAACCGGATCAGCCGGAAACGACCATCGCGCGAAAGCGGCCACAGCAGGCCGTCGCTGGTGACGATATCCGGCACAGCGGCGACAAAGCGCACGTTGGCGGCGGCGATGGCATCGAGCATGGCGGCCCCGCTGGGGCCAGGGAGATTGGCGGTCATCCCGGCAATCCACCAGATGCACGCCGCCACGGCAAGACGCGGGATCAGCCGGCGGGCAGCGGGTATTTCTCCAGGTACGGCATGTAGCTCGGCTCCACGTCGATCTGCATGGAGGCGAGGATGCGCACCACCGCGCAGTAGAACGAGATGGTGATCACCAGATCGGTCAGGCACTCGCTGCCCAATTCGGCTAGCAGCGCCTGGAACGTGCCCTCGCCGACGCCTGGCCCGGCATGGGCCTCGCGCGCGGCGCGCAGCACCAGGCGATCAAGTGCGGAGAGGGTGGTCGCCTCCCCCGCGGTATCGGCGATGAGGGCGGCGATATCAGCATCCGTCACCCCGAAATCATAGCCGATCTTCACGTGGTGGGACCATTCATAGGGCGAGCGGGCGCACCAGCCGACTTGCAGGATGGCCAGTTCGCGCAGCCGCGGGTCGAGTTTGGAGCCGAAGCGGATATAGGTACCGAGGCCGCTGAAGGCGCGCGCCGCGCCGGGGCTGTGCACCAGCAGGCGGAACAGGTTGATGTTGCGCTTCAAAAGGTCCTGATGCTCGGGCGGCAGGTTTTCGCGGTCGATATAGTCGAGGCGGGCCATTCTGGTCTCTCCACAAGGCGTTTCCGGCAAGAACGCTGCGGGGCGGCCTGGAGATAGTCAAGCGCGGCATGATTGACAGGGCGAAACCGCCGGCGCTACCGCTTGGGCGCCGTGGGAGTCCCCATCATGTTCGATCTCAACCAATTCATCGCCGACCTTCGCGCCTCCGCCACCGAGCGCTCGCGCCAGGCCATGCAGGACAACATCAAATGGGCACCCGGCCAGATGACACTGCCGCACAACCACATGCTCGGCGCCGTGATCGGTATGTATGACGGGCGGGAGGACAACGTGTTCTGGCGCAAGGTGCCCAACCCCGAGCGCTTCCAGATCGAGGCGGCCGGCGGCAAGGCGATCGGCAGCGGCGATGTGTGTCTGCTAGGTCGCGACATCATCCACTCCGTGATCAACCCGGTGAGCCGCATCAGTGGCGCCATTCATGTCTACGACGGGGACTTCTTCAATCCGCATCGGAGCATGTGGGCGGCGGAGACGCTGACCGAGGAGCCCTACGAGCAGAGCCGGGTTTCGAGCTTCCGCGCCCCTCTGCGACCGGCCTGACCATCTGGCCGCCTTGCCTCATGGGGCATTGAGTGCAATTTGGCCCCAGGCAGCAGGGAGCGCGACCTTGGACATCGGCAGGAAAATGGATCTGCGGCTGGGTATGCGCCCGGTGCCGGCGGCAGACGAGCCGTTCCCCGAACTGGAAGCGGCGGCGGAGCATTTCGCTACTCCCTGCGGCGAGGGCCACGTGGCGCTGCGCGCCTGGGGCGAGGGCCCCGCACTGGTGCTGCTGCATGGCGGGTCCGGCTCCTGGCGCCATTGGGGGCGCAACATCCCTGTCCTGGCGCAGCGCCGCCGGGTGATCGTGCCGGACCTGCCGGGCCTGGGCGACAGCGCCTCCCCGCCCGATCCCTATACCGCGCAATCGGTCGGCCAGATCGTCGCTGACGGCGTCGGCGCCGTGCTGGGCACGGAGCGCTACGATCTCTGCGGCTTCTCCTTCGGCGGCATGATCTCCAGCCAGGTGGCCGCCGTGCATCTCGACCAGGTGCGCTCGCTCACCATCGTCGGCGCCGGTGCCATGGGGTTCCCGCGCCATTCGGTGGGGCTGGTGAAGGTGCGCGCGCTTTCGGGCGAGGAACGTGTCGCCGCCCATCGCGAGAACCTGCGCCGCCTGATGATCGCCGACCCCGCGCGGATCGACGCGCTGGCACTCGCCATCCAAGAGGTCTGCACGCGGGCGACGCGGATGAAGAGCCCGCAATTCGCCTCCACGACGGCGCTCCTGGATGCGATCCAGGTCTATCGCGGCAAGCTGAACGGCATCTGGGGCTCTGGCGACGTCACCGCCACGCCCTCGATCGAAGCGCGGCGCGAGCGGTTGATGAGCGTGCGGCCGGACATCGATTTCCGCGTCATCGAAGGCGCCGGGCACTGGGTGGCCTACGAGGCGGCCGAGACGTTCAATGCGATGCTGTTGGATATGATCGGCTAGGAAAGCCCTAGGTTCGGGATGTTCGCGACCTGATCGGCCAAGGCCCGCTCGGCATGCCAAAGGTCCCGCGCCTGCTGCATGTTGAGCCACAGGCGCGGCCCGTTGCCGCACAGCTTGCCGAGGCGCACCGCCATCTCCGCCGTCACCGCCGCCTCGCCGCTGAGGATGCGATGCAACGTCTGGCGGGAGACGCCGAGCTTCGCCGCCGCGTCAGTGACGGTGAGCCGCAATTCGGGCAGCACATCCTCGCGCAGGAGTTCGCCGGGGTGGGTCGGCGGCCACGGGGAAACGCGGCCAATGTCGGTATTGGGCATGGCTAAGCTCTCCATGGTCGTCAAAGTCAACCTGAGCGGTCGAATTGTCAAGCGTTAGTTGACATATTGCCGCGGCTCTCGTTAGATCTGCGTATGATCACATCGTTCCGCAGCAAGGAACTGGAGAAATTCTGGCCCACCGGCGACGGCGCGAAGATCCGGCAGGATCAGCTTCCCCGCATCCGCCGTCGTCTCGATGCCCTGGACGCCGCGCACCGGGCCGAGGACCTCAACCTCCCCGGCTTCAATTTCCACTCCCTGCGCGGCAAACCGCAACGCTACGCGATCAGCGTGAACGGCCCCTGGCGCATCACCTTCGGCTGGGACGGCGACAACGCAACCCAGGTCGACCTTGAGCAGTATCACTGAACCCCTTGACCGCCCTGCCCCCCCCGGACACGCTGTACCCTGGCAAGGACGCATCAACGCGGCCACGGAGGAACGGAACCGATGAGCACGACGCAGCAGGCCGCGAGCCCCTATCTCCCCGTCCGCGAGGACTGGCTCGATACCCATCACGAGGCGATCCTCGAACCCGATCTGCCCATCGTCGACCCGCACCATCACCTTTGGGACCGGCCGACCTGGCGCTACATGCCCGATGATTTGTTCGCCGACGTGAAGAGCGGCCACAACGTCATCGCCACCGTCTACGTTCAGGCCCGTGCCTTCCATCGCGCCGGCGGTGACGAGGATCTCAGGCCGGTCGGCGAGACCGAGTTCGTCAACGGCACTGCTGCCCTTGGCGCCTCGGGCGTCTACGGGCCGCATCTCGTCTGCGCCGGCATCGTCGGCCACGCCAATCTGCGCCTCGGTGCCGGCGTCGAGCGGGTGCTGCATGCGCATATCCGCGCCGGTGGCGACCGGTTCCGCGGTATTCGCCACATCGTCGCCTGGGATTCCGACGACAGCCTGCTCAACCCCGGCAACCCCGCGCCCTCCGGCCTGCTGGCCGACGCGAAATTCCGCGAGGGCTTCGCCAAGCTGGCGCCCAACGGCCTCTCCTTCGACGCCTGGCTCTACCATCCGCAGATCGACGAGGTGACTGACCTCGCGCGCGCCTTTCCGGGCACGTCCATCATCCTCAACCATGTCGGCGGGCCGCTTGGCGTCGGCCGCTTCGAGGGCAAGCACGCCGAAGTGTTCCCGGGCTGGGCCGCCTCCATCAAGAAGCTCGCGGCCTGCCCCAATGTCTCCGTGAAACTCGGCGGGATCGGCATGCGCATCAACGGCTTCGGCTTCGAGCACGCCGCCAAGGCACCTTCCTCGGACACGCTGGTGGCAGCCTGGAAACCCTATATCGACACCTGCATCACCGCCTTCGGCGCCGAGCGCTGCATGTTCGAAAGCAACTTCCCGGTCGACAAGGGCTCCTACTCGTACCCTGTGTTCTGGAACGCCTGCAAAAAGCTGGCTGCCGGCGCCTCGGCCACCGAGAAGGACGCGCTGTTCCGCGGCACTGCCGCGCGGGTCTACCGCCTGAACCTGGAGGGCTGAGCCGATGGCCGGCCCGCTCGACGGCATCAAGGTGATCGAGATCGGCCAGGCGCTGGCCGGCCCGCTCGCCGGTTCCATCCTCGGCGACATGGGTGCCGAGGTGATCAAGATCGAAAAGCCCGATGGCGGCGACGACGCGCGCCTGTGGGGCCCTCCCTTCATCGAGGGCGACGCGCTGTTCTTCCACGCTCAGAACCGCAACAAGAAATCGGTCACCATCGACATCACCGATGCCGAGGAAGTGGCGCGGCTGAAAACCATGGTCGCGGATGCCGATATCGTCATCCAGAACCTGCGGCCGGGGCTGGTGGAGAAGTTCGGCATCGCGCCGGACGATCTCCTCGCCGTCAATCCGCGCCTGATCTACTGCTCCATCTGGGCGTTCGGCTACCAGGGCCCGCTGCGCCTCGCCCCAGGGTTCGACCCGCTGCTGCAAGCCTATGGCGGGCTGATGACACTGACCGGCCGCGCCAGCGACCCACCGACCTTCGCGGGTGCCGCGGTGAATGACAAAACCACGGGCATGTGGTGCGTCATCGGTGCGCTCGCCGGCCTCCAGCAGCGCCACAGCACCGGCAAGGGCTGCGTGGTGGATACCTCGCTGTTCGAAAGCGCCGTCGCCCTCGTCGAGGGCTCGGTCAACGGCTACATGCTGAGCGGCAACCTGCCGGAGCGCACCGGCACCGCCTCCAACCTGCTCACCCCCTACCAGACCTTCGAAACCGCGGACCGGCCGATCTGCATCGCCGCCGGGAATGACCGGCTGTTCGTCAAGCTCGCCAAGGTGATGGGCCATCCCGAATGGGCGAGCGATTCGCGCTTCGAGAACGGCCGCAAGCGGGCCGATAACCGCCCTGCCCTCATCGCGCTGATGGATGCCGAGCTGTCGCAAAAGCCGCGCGACTATTGGATGGCGCTGATCGAGAGCGTCGGCGTGCCATGCGCGCCGGTGAACGACATCGGCGAGGTCGCCAACAGCCCGCAGCTCGCCGCGATGGACATGGTGCGCGACCTGCCGGGCACCGACCTCAAGATCATCGGCCTGCCGATCTCCTTCGATCGCCAGCGCCCGCACCCGCGCACCGACTCACCGAAGCTCGGCCAGCACAATTCCGAACTGAAACCGCGTTAACAGGAGACACGACGTGACCAAGAAAATGCTCGAAGGCAAAGTTGCCCTCGTCACCGGCGCCGGCGGCGGCATCGGCCGCGCCATCGCCCTGGTGATGGCCGAGAACGGCGCCCAGGTGGTGGTGAACGATCTCGGCGCCGCCGTGGACGGCAGCGGCAATGACCAGACCAAGGCGCAGCAGGTCGTCGCCGAAATCAACAGCAAGCACGGCCAGGGCACCGCGGTCGCCAACGGCGACAGCGTGGCGGACTGGGATGCCGCGCAGCGCATGGTGAAGACCGCCATCGACAGCTTCGGCAAGATCGACATCGTGGTGAACAACGCCGGCATCCTGCGTGACACCATCTTCCACCGCATGACCCCCGAGGAATTCGACGCGGTGGTGAAGGTGCATCTCTACGGCGCCTTCTACGTCAGCCGCGCCGCCATCCCCTTCATGCGCGCCCAGGAAGGCGGCGCCTTCATCCACATGACCTCGACCTCCGGCCTCATCGGCTCGGTCGGCCAGGTCAACTACGCCGCCGCCAAGCTCGGCATCGCCGGCATGTCGCGCGGCATCGCCGGTGACGCGGCGCGCTACAAGGTGCGCTCCAACTGCATCGGCCCGCATGCGTTCAGCCGCATGATCGAGACCGTGCCCGGCCAGTCCGAAGAGCAGCTCAAAGCCCGCGCCGCCATGACCCGCCCCGACCAGGTCGCCCAGCTCGCCGCCTTCCTCGGCTGCGACGCCGCCGCCGATATCACAGGGCAAATCTTCGGCGCCCGCGGTAACGAAATCTACCTCTACAACCAGCCCCGCCCCATCCGCACCATCCACCGCGGTGACGGCTGGTCGGTCTCCTCGCTGGCCGACACCATCCCCAACGCCTGGAAGTCGAGCTTCACCCCGCTCGAACGCACCCGCGACGTGTATCCGTACGACGCGATCTGACGGAAGTAAGGCGAGGGGGCGCTGCCCCCTCGACCCCCGCCAGGGGCCGAGCCCCTGGACCTCAGTCCTTTCAAGGAATTGGTGGAGAATAAGAGAGGGGGCCTACTCCGTGGTTGTTACCACGGAGTAGGCCCCCTCTCTTATTCTCCACCCTCTTAAGCGGATGGGGTCTGGGGGATCATCCCCCAGCGGGGTCCAGGGGCAGCGCCCCTGGCCTTCCCTACGCCAGCACGCGCTCGACGTGCACGCCGCGGCAGTCGACTTCGTATTCGAGGTCGATGATGGGGGGGCGGCAGTAGTGCCAGGTGACGCCGTGGTTGGCGGCGCCGCGGCGGACGAGGTCTTCGGCGAGGAAGGGGTGGATGTCGTGGACGGTGTAGATTTGGGTTGCCGTCACGTCTTCCCAGCCGAAGCCGAGCGGCGCCATGCGGTCTTCCATGATGGTGTGGACGTGGCGGGCCTTGGCGAGCATGCCGGCGGGGCTGAGGTCTCGGTAGGCGACGGTGGCTTCGGCGTAGGTGGGGCGGCCTTCGATGGATTCACCGCTGCCGGCGTTGACGAAGGAGGGGGCGGCGTCGGCGGCGGGTGTCGCGTAGCTAAATGCGTAGAAGGAGGGCGTGGCGGGGGGCGCGATGTCCGGGCAGACGTTGGAGCGTGAGACGGGGTTGTGGCCGAGGCCGAGCAGCCCCCATTGGCCGAGCACGGCGGAGTAGTGCGTGTTGAAATCGAGGAAGCCCTGGTCATCGAAAGGCGCAGGGGAACGCAGTTCGGCGGCGCAGAGTGCGGTGAGGGGGCGGCCTTGCGCCTTGAGGAAGCCGGCGATCTGGGCGAAGCCTTCGGCCAGCGCCACCGGCTTGGCGAAGCGGACATGCTCGATGCGGTAGCCCGGCAGGGCGGCGACGGCGGCGGAGTATTGGAAGACGCCCTTGACGAAACGGTAGCCGCCGACGGGGAAATCAATGACTTCAGACATGTGTGTGGTCCTTCAGCGGGGCGTGGCGTGGGGGGCAAGCCAGCCCATGGTGGCGTCCGGCTCGCAATCGGTGGTGCGGAGGTAGGGCTTGATGTCGAGCAGGGGCGTGCCGTCGAGGCAGTCGAGGTAGCGCAGGTTCAGCACCCCTGACGCGGCGAAACCGTCGAAGGCGACGACGGAGAGGCCGATCGGGTTGGGCCGTTTTGGGCCGCGGGTGGCGAACAGCCCGGCTGGCTCGGTGGCGAAGGGGGGCGTGAAGCGCATTTCGGGCGCTACGGCCGGGCCGAGCCAGTAGAGCAGGATGAGGTGGCTGAAGCCTTCGAGCCGCAGCAGCCCGTCTTGGAATTCCGGCAGGATCACCGCCTGGCACACTGGCGCCGGGTCGAGCTGGCGGCCGTTGCGCGGGCATTCCCTGGTGGTCTTCCAGGGGGTGACGAGGTGGCCGATGGGGCGGAGGGTCATGTCGTTCATCGCGCCAGTGTGGCGCATCCGTGCCGACTTGACACCCCTCGGGAGCGGACCGCACGGTTCCCACGTTCAAGAACAGGAGTGCAGGAAACGTGACCACCGCAACCGCCGGGGCCAAGCGCCCGCCGCCGCTGGCCGGCATCAAGGTGATCGACCTCACCCAGGTCTATAACGGCCCCTACGCCACCTACCTGATGGCACGCAACGGCGCCGAGGTGATCAAGATCGAACCCCCCGGCGGCGAGCATCTGCGCAAGCGGGCCGGCGGCTCGCCTTTGCCCTTCGCCATGCTGAACGGCAACAAGCGCAGCATGGTACTGGATTTGAAGACACCGGAGGGCGTTGCTGCGGTGAAGAAGCTGGCGGCCACCGCGGACGTGCTGGTGGAGAACTTCACCCCGGGCGTGATGGCCAGGCTCGGCCTCGGCCACGCGGAACTGCAAGCCGCCAACCCCCGCCTGATCTACGCCTGCTCCTCCGGTTACGGCATCGACGGCCCCTATCGCGACTATCCGGCGATGGACCTCTCGATCCAGGCGATGAGCGGCATCATGGGCGTCACCGGCTTCCCCGACGGCCCGCCGGTGAAATCCGGCTCCACGGCGTGTGACTTCATCGCCGGCACCCATGTCTACGGTGCTGTCATGACCGCGCTGTTCGAGCGGGAGCGCTCCGGCCTCGGCCAGATGGTGGAGATCGCCATGCTGGAGGCCGCATATTTCACACTCACATCCAATCTCGGCGCGTTGTTCAGCGAAGGTGGCGGCCCGCCGATGGGGCGCACCGGCAACCGCCATGGCGGGATGTCGATCTGCCCGTACAACGTCTACCCCGCCGCCGACGGGTTCATCGCTATTTTGTGCAGCAACGACAAGCACTTCGCCTCGCTGATGCGGGCGCTCGAAATGCCAGAGCTGGGCGATGACCCGCACTACGCGCTCAACAAGCACCGCGTCGCCGACATGGATAAAATCGACGCCATGATCGCCGCGCGGACCGCGCAGCTCAGCAAGGCCGAACTGTTCGCCCGCATCATGCGCCACCACGTGCCCAGCGCCCCCGTCCGAGCCCTGCCGGAGGTCATCAACGACCCCCACCTCCACGCCCGCGGCGCACTGCGCTGGATCGAACACCCGGAGCACGGCCGCATCGTGCTCGCGGAATCACCGCTGCGCATGCACGGCAACAGCCAGCCGGAGTATCGCCCGAGCGTGCGGCTCGGCAGCGATACCGATGCCATCCTGGGCGAGCTTTAGGAAGCAGTTCTTTTTTGAAAAAAAGAAACAAAAAACTTTTCTCCCTTTGCTCCGCCCTGTCCAGGGAGACAGCGGAGCAAACGGATAAAAAGTTTTTGCTTCTTTTTCCAAAAAGAAGCCCTTGCTTCCCTTCAGGCGTTCCGCCGCAGCGCCTCGGGATTGACGCAATACCCCGGATCAAGCTTCCCATCGAAATACTCGATGAGGTTGAGCGCCGCACGCCGCGACATCTTGGCGTAGCACTCCAGCGGTGCGGCGGCGTTGTGCGGCGCCAACACCACGTTGGGCAGCTTGAACAGCGGGTTCTCCGGGTTCGGCGGCTCCTGCACCAGCACATCCAGCCCCGCCGCCTCGATGGTGCCATCCGCCAGCGCCTGGGTCAGCGCCGCCTCATCCACCAAACCGCCGCGGGCGGTGTTAATGAGCCAGGCGGTCGGCTTCATCCGCTTCAGGAAGGCCGCGTTCACCATGCCGCGCGTATTGGCTTCGAGCGGGCAATGCAGGGTGATGACGTCGGCTTCCGGCACCCCGTCCGCGAGATCGGCAACGGGGATGTAGCCATCGGCGGCGATGCGCGGGATGGGGAAGTTGGGGTCGTGCACCATCACCCTCATGCCGAAGGCGGCGCAAAGCCGCGCCACGCGGGTGCCGATGCGGCCATAGCCGACCACCAGCACGCTGCGCTCGGAAAGTTCATGCATCCGCCGCCCGTGCTGGATCATCCAGGTGCCGGCCCGCACCGAGGCGTCATATTCCACGGTGCGGCGGGCAACCGCGAGCATCAACATCATCGCGTGCTCCGACACCGAAAGATCATTGGCGCCATTCACCACACCGACGGTGACGCCCTGGCGGGTGCAGGCGGGGATGTCGAGCGTATCGAAGCCGACGCCGAAGCGGCTCACCACGCGCAGCTTGGGGGCGATTGCCAGCAGATCAGCCTGCACCTTCTCGAGGCCCACCATGATGCCATCGGCATCGCCGATATGTTCGGCGAGTTCCTTCTGCAGCGGCGGGCCGCGGAATTCGGTGGTGAGCACCTTGAGTTCGATGTCGGGCCGGGCTTCCAGCATCGCCATGGCGGTGGGATGCAGGGCGCGGCAAAGGACGACTTTGTATTTGGTCATATGGACGGTTCCGCTCTCGGGTCAGCTATGCGAGGCCAATGGTTGCACCGATGCCGAGGCGTCGCTAGCCTCCCCGACATGTATGGACCCTTGCGCCCGCAGGACCTGTTCGCCCGTGCCCCCGGCACGGCGCCCGTGGCGCTCGCCCTCCTTCGACTTAGCCGCCCCTGGGCGTGACACCCCGCCGATAGGCGCGGGTTTCGCACAGGGGTACCCTCTGGCTTCAAGTCGCACACATACCCAAGGACTGCCCCCATGAGCATCGAGCATCCCAGCTTCGGCAAGCTGGAAGACGACCGTATCATCTTCTTTGACACCACGCTGCGCGACGGCGAGCAGTCGCCAGGCTTCTCGATGAACCTCGCCGAGAAGCTGCGCATGGCCGAGGCGCTGACCGAGCTTGGCGTTGACGTGATCGAGGCCGGCTTCCCCATCGCCTCCCCCGGCGATTTCGAGAGCGTGAAGTCGATCGCCGAGCTCTACGCCAAGAGCGGTCCGGTGGTCGCCGGCCTGTGCCGGCATGACCGGCGGGACATTCTCTCCGGCGCCGAGGCGGTGAAATACGCCGCCCGCCCGCGCATCCACATCGTCATCGCCACCTCGCCGCTGCATATGCGCGTGAAGCTGCGCATGACGCCCGAGGACGTGCTGCAATCCATCGCCGACCATGTAAGCCTCGCCCGCAGCCACGCGCCGGACGTCGAATGGTCGGCCGAGGATGCCAGCCGCTCGGAGCTGGACTTCCTCGCCCGCTGCGTCGAGACCGCGATCAAGCACGGCGCCACCACCATCAACCTGCCGGATACCGTGGGCTACGCCCTGCCGGAGGACATCGAGGCGATGTTCACCTCGCTGCGCAACCGGGTGCCGGGCGCCGAGAAAGTAATTTTCTCCGCCCACAATCACAACGATCTCGGCCTTGCGGTGGCCAACACGGTGGCCGCCCTGCGCGGCGGCGCGCGGCAGATCGAGTGCACCATCAACGGCATCGGCGAGCGGGCGGGTAATGCCTCGCTCGAGGAAATCGCGATGACCATCCGCACCCGCCATGACGCGATCCCCTACCGCTCCGGCATCGTCACCACCAACATCCTCAAGGTCAGCAAGCTGCTGTCCACCATCACCGGCTTCGACGTGCAGCCCAACAAGGCGATCGTCGGGCGCAACGCCTTCGCCCACGAGAGCGGCATCCATCAGGACGGCGTGTTGAAGGACGCCTCGACCTACGAGATCATGACGCCGGAAAGCGTCGGTTGGACCAAGTCCACCCTGGTGCTGGGCAAACATTCCGGCCGCGCCGCCTTCCGCGACAAACTCAAGACGCTGGGCTACGGCGAGATCGGCGACAATCAGTTGAACGACGCCTTCCGCCGCTTCAAGGACCTGGCCGACCGCAAGAAAGTGGTGTTCGACGAGGACGTCTCGGCGCTGGTCGATGACGAGTTCCGCGAGGGCGAGCACATCAAGTTCGTCTCGCTCGACGTCCGCGCCGGCAGCAAGGCGCCGCCGCGCGCCGAGCTGGAACTGGAGATCGGCGGCAAGGTGCTCTGCGCCACCGAAACCGGCGACGGCCCGGTCGATGCCGCCTTCAAGGCGGTGCAGGCGATCTTCCCGCATTCCGCGACGTTGCAGCTCTACTCGGTGGGCGCGGTGACGACGGGAACCGACGCGCAAGCGAAGGTGACCGTGCGTCTCGAAGAGGACGGCAAGATGGTCGACGGCCAGGGCGCCGATACCGACACCATGGTGGCCTCGGTGCGCGCCTATGTGCATGCGCTCAACAAGCTGGTGGTGAAGCGCGCCCGCAGCGAGCCGGCGGCGCTTTCGGCTTGAGGTGAGGGAAGCGGTTCTTTTTTGAAAGAAAGCACCAAAAAACTTTTGCCCGTTTAGCTTGGCTCTCTCCGTGGAGAGAGCCAAGCCAACGGATAAAAAGTTTTTGCTTCTTTTTTCAAAAAGAAGCGCTTCCTTGCCTCCTCGGGACCAATGGCTGGGGTTGGTCTGCGAAAAGAATTTTTACGTATAAAGGTAAAATATCTCTTGCATCTGCCGGACAGATGTCATAGGATGTTTGTCATGAGCACCGCCCCACCCCCTCCCGGCCCCAATCCGTCCGCCGCCACCATCGTGGCCGGGCTGCTGGTGGCGTTGGCGCAGGCTTTCGCGGGGTGCGGCCTGCTCGGCAAGCTGTTCGCCGCCTATCTGGAACGGGCCGCCCAGCGGATCGCCATGCTGCCGGCGAAAGCCAGCACCGATGGCCACGCGCGCGAGACGACTGCCCCGCGCGAACCCCAGGCGCCGCCGGCGCGCTCCTGGTTCAGGCGCTTGCGTCGCTGGAGAACCGCGTTCGATCCGCTGTCCGGCCTGCGCCATCAGCGCGCGGCGGTTCAGGCGCATCCCATCGACGGGCGGATTCCGCTGCCGCGAGCACAACGCCGACACGTCGCGCGCGGCCCCCTCACGTCCACCCTGCACCACCCCTTGCCCGCTCGATTTTTCAAAACTGCCTGAGCGACTGCGCCGAAGCACGTCGATATTGTTTCGATTTGATAATTGAATAGGTAAACAGCCCTTCCGGCCCATCACGGGCGCGGAAAGCGACCCCCGCTTACCCGCCGATGACATCCGCCAGCAGTCCCGCAGCGACTGCAAGGCGCGAAAGGGTCAGCCGGTCCGCCAGCACCGCGTCGAGCGCCGCGTCGAGCCGCGCGACCGCAGCGACACGCCGCTCGCACCACGCGGCAAGTGGCGCCCCCGCGGTGGTGATGTCCACGGTCAAGGCGCGATGGGCGGCGGCGATTGCGCCGAGCGCGCGATCGAGCGCCAGGCGGTCATAGTAGTCGTCGACGGCAAGACCCGCTGCGGCGCTGCGCAGCGCGGTGATGCGGAACCGCTCGGCAACGGCAAAATGGACGCGCGCGATCGCCGCGACAGGGTCGCCGGTCCGCTCCGCCACCAGCACGATATCGGGCGCCTCGCCGAGGTCGGACAAGCCGGCGATCTGCCCGGCAAGTGCCGCGGGCACACCGGCGGCGATATAGCCCTCGGTCCGGGTCCGCCATGCCGCGGCGCTCGCGGCGGGGAGCAGTTCGCCCAGACCCGCGCCAAGGGCCGCAATGCCATCGCGGAAGCGCCCGACCGTGGCGGTCAACACCCCTTGTGCCAGGTCCGCATGGCGCAGGAACCACACCATCTGCGCCAGCAGCAGGTCCTGCGCCGTGGCGTAGAGGGCGAGTTGCACCGCGCCGGACACGACGCCGTCCAGCGCGTCGATCGCGGCGTTGAGCGGCATCAGAACGAAACTGTCGCGCACCGCGGCATAGGCGGTGGCGATGGCGGCGACATCGGCGCCGGTTTCGTCGGCGAGGCGCGTCACCACCGTGGCGCCAGCGCGGTTGACGATGGCGTTGGCGAGCGTGGTGGCGATAATTTCGCGGCGCAGCTTGTGCTGCGCGATGGCGTCGGGGAAGCGGGCGCGCAGCGTGGCGGGGAAGTAGCGTTCCAGCTCGCCGCCGAGATGCGGATCATCGGGAATGCGGCTGGCCAGCAGGTCGTCATAGAGCGCAAGCTTGGCGTAGGCGAGCAGGATTGCGTTCTCCGGTCGCGTCAACCCGCTGCCCTCGCGGGCGCGCTGGGCGAGTGCGGCATCGTCGGGCAGGAACTCCACTGCGCGATCGAGCCGGCGCTGCTGCTCCAGCATTTGCATGCTCCGCCGCGCGAAACCGAGATCGGCGGCGGCGCGGCGCTGGGCGAGCGAAAGTGCGAGGGTCTGGAGGTAGTTGTTGCGCAGCACCAGGGCCGCGACTTCGTCGGTCATCGCCGCCAGCAGCGCGTTGCGCTCGGCCTGGGGGAGGCGGCCATCGGCCTCGGGGATGCTGAGGGCGACCTTGATGTTGACCTCGACGTCCGAGGTGTTGACTCCGGCGGCATTGTCGATCGCGTCGGTGTTGAGCCGCACGCCGGCGCGGGCGGCCTCGATGCGGCCGCGCTGGGTGGCGCCGAGATTGGCGCCCTCGCCGATCACTTTGGCGCGGACCTCCGCTCCGGTGACACGAATGGCGTCATTGGCCCGGTCGGCGGCATCGGCGTCGGTTTCGCTGGAGGCACGCAGATAGGTGCCGATACCGCCGAACCACAGCAGGTCGGCCGGGGCCTTGAGGATGGCGCTCATCAGCTCGGCCGGCGTTGCTTCGGTGCGGTGAAAATCGAGGGCAGCGCGCACTTCGGGGGAGAGCGCGATCGACTTCAGGCCGCGCGGGAAAACGCCGCCGCCGGGGGAAATCCTGGCGCGGTCGTAGTCATCCCAACTCGATCGCGGCAGGGCGAACAACCGGGCGCGCTCGGCATGGCCAAGCCCCGGATCGGGCGCGGGGTCGAGGAAGATGTGGCGATGATCGAATGCGGCGATCAGGCTCATATGCGGCGACAGCAATGCCCCGTTGCCGAACACGTCGCCCGACATGTCGCCGACCCCGACGGCGGTGAAATCGCGCGCCTGGATGTCGATGTCGATTTCGCGAAAATGCCGCTTCACCGCCTCCCAGGCGCCTTTCGCGGTGATGCCCATGGCCTTGTGGTCATAGCCCTGGCTGCCGCCCGAAGCGAAGGCATCGCCGAGCCAGAAGCCGTGATCGAGCGAAATCGCGTTGGCGATATCAGAGAAGGTGGCGGTGCCCTTGTCGGCGGCGACCACGAAATAAGGGTCGTCGCCATCATGGCGGACGGTATCGACGGGCGGCACGACCTGGCCGTCGGCCAGATTGTCGGTGAGCTCCAGCAGGCTGCGCACGAAGATGCGGTAGCTCTCGGTGCCCTCGGCGAGCCAGGCGACGCGCTCGCTGGCCGGCGGCAGGCGTTGCGGCACGAAGCCACCCTTGGCGCCGACCGGCACGATGACGGCGTTCTTGACCTGCTGGGCCTTCACCAGCCCCAGCACCTCGGTGCGGTAGTCCTGCGGCCGGTCGGACCAGCGCAATCCACCGCGGGCGACGCGGCCGAAGCGCAGATGCAGGCCCTCGACGCGCGGGCAGTGGACGAAGATCTCGAACAGCGGCCGCGGCAGTGGCATGGCGGCAACCTCGGCGCAGGCGAATTTCACGCTGATGGTGGGGCGTGGGTCGCCGGCGGCATCGCGTTGATAGAAGTTGGTCCGCACGGCGGCCTGCACGAGATTGACGAAGCGCCGGAGGATGCGGTCATCGTCCAGGTTCTCGACGGACGCAAGTGCAACCTCGATCCCTTCCAGAATACCGCCCTGGGCGCCCCGGTCGGCAGCAGGGTCGAAGCGGGCGTGGAACAGTGCCACGATCGCGGTGGCGATGCCGGCATGGCGGGCGAGTGTGGCGGCGAGATAATCCTGCCCGAACGGCACGCGGAGCTGGCGGAGATAGCGGCCGAGGGCACGCACCAGCGCCGCTTCGCGCCAGCCGAAGCCGGCCTCCAGCACCAGCCGGTTGAAGCCGTCGCTATCGGCACGGCCGGCGAACAGCGCCAGCAGCGTCTGCTCCACCGGGCCATGGGTGGTGGCGATATCGATCGCCGCACCGTCCTGGCGCTCCAGCGTCATGTCGTGCAGCCACACCCATTCCGCCTCGGGGGCGCCGAGCGGGGTGATCCGGTAGGTCCGCTCGTTCAGCACCCGGAAGCCGAGATTCTCCAGCAACGGCACGCGGTCACTGAGCGGTAGGCTGGCGCCGCGCGAGAACAGGCGCAAATGCGCCGTCCCCGCCGCATCGCGCGGACGGCGATGCAGCCCCACCGCGCGCGGCGCCTCCTCGGTCAGTGCGGCGATGATGGCGATGTCGGCGGTGGCCTCCTCGGGCGTGAAAGCCTCGCGATAGGCCGCCGAGAAGGCCTCGGCATAGCGGGCATAATCGGCCGCCGCGCCGATCGCGCCGCGCAGCCCGTCGGCCCAGGTGCGCACAATGGCCGCGATGGCGGCCTCGAGCGTCGCACGGTCCGGCCGTGGCATCGGGCCGTCGTCATGGCCGATGATATAGTGGGTTCGCGCCAGCAAGCCTTCGGGGTAGGTCGGATAGGCCGCGGATACGCGGCCCTGGTAGATTTCGGCCAGGAAGGCGCCGATGCGACGGCGGACATTGGTGTCGTAGCGGTCCTTCGGCACGAAGACGAGGACGGAGACGAAGCGGTCGAACTCGTCGGCGCGCGACAGCACACGGATGCGCGGGCGCTCGGAGAGGTTGAGGATGTCGATCGCGAAGCCGAACAGCGTGTCCTCGTCGACCTGGAACAACTCGTCGCGCGGATAGGCTTCGAGCACGGCGAGCAGCGCCCGCCCGGCATAGCTCGCGGGATCGAACCCGGCACGGGCAAGGGTATTGTCGAGCTTGCGCCGCAGATAGGGGATGGCGCGGGCGACATTTGCGTAGAGCGTGGCGGTGAACAGCCCGACGAGGCGCAGTTCGCCGGCGATCCGTCCATCGGAGTGGAACAGCTTCACGCCGATATAGTCGAGATGCACGCGGCGATGGACGCGGGATTTCACGTTGGCCTTGGTGATGATCAGCGCCTGCGGGCGGGCAAGGAAGGCGCGCAGCTCCGGCGTCATCGTCACCAGCTCCCGCCCGCGGCGGAGCACGCGGGTCGCGGGGTCCCGCAACAGGCCAAGGCCGCTGCCGTCGACCGGATCGGCCGCCACGTCGCCGTCGGGGAAACGGTATTCGCGCAAACCGAGGAAGATGAAGTTGTCGCCGCCGATCCAGTCGAGAAAGGCGATTGCCTCGGCGATTTCGCCTGCGGGCAGCGGTGGCGCCGCCACGCGATAGGATTGAACGGCCGCGTAGAGCCGGGTGCGCATGGCGACCCAATCCTCCACCGCGGCGGCGACGTCGGCATAGACGCGGGCGAGCCCGTCGAGCAGGCGGGCGCGGGCGGCATCGTCGAGGTGCGGCAAATGGATGTGCAAAAGGCTCTCGCGAACCAGACCCGGCCGTGGCGCCGCCTCACAGGCAATGAGCCGGCCGCCGGCATCGCGTGCGACGGCGAGGATGGGGTGGGCGACCAGCGCGGGATCGAGCCCCTGTTCGGCGAGTTCGGCCAGGGTGGAATCGAGCAGAAACGGCTTGTTGTCGTTCACCACCAGCAGGACATCGCCAACGGCGGCGAGCAGGGCGAGGGCGATCACCGGCTGGCCGGCGGGGCGGGGGGCTGCGAGATGCGCCCAGGCGGCGGCGGCGAGTTCGGCGCGCAGCGGCTCAGGACAGGCGGCGAGGTCCTGCGCGTCGGTCTGGGCGAACAGCGTGGCGGCGAAATCGGCCGGCATGGCGGTGTGCGGCATCTCGTCGTTCATGCGATGCGTTTCCTTCCCACTTCGGGCAGGGGCATCCTACACCTTCCGGTGCGGAAAATGTCAGGCGGCGAGTGCGGCCGCCACCGTCTCGGCCTCCTGCGCCGCCTGCGAGGTGGGGTGGCGTTGCAGCAGCGGCATCTGGCGGCGGATCGCGTCACGCACCCGGTCATCGCGGCGGATGATGCCGAGCAGTGAGGGGGCGGCGCCGAGATAGCGCTGGGCGGCATTGGCGATGGTGTTGAACACGCGGCGGCCGGACGCCTGGGTGATCGCCTGGTTGATGACGAT
>JAPLOH010000240.1:0-13478 GCA_026400845.1 Alphaproteobacteria bacterium | reverse complement strand
GCCGGCCGGTCCTGCGCATGCAGTTTCAGTACGGCATAGGCGTCGGTGATACTGGTGGGCTCCTCGGTCGCCACCACCAGCAGGGCATCGGCATGGGCGGTGATGTAGCGGATCGCGCCGTCGAGCCCGGACCCGAGATCGAGCAGGATGTGGTCATACTGGGTGGCCATTCCGCGCAGCGCGGCGAGCAGCCCGGCGATCGTGGCGATCGGCAGATTGGCGAGACGAGCGGCGCCGGAGCGGCCGGGCAAGATGTCGAACCCGGCGGGATGGCGCATGACGACGGCGGCGATCGGCGCGGCACCGGCGAGATAAGTGGTGATGTCCTGCTCCGGCATCAGGCCGAGCTGGATATCGACGTTGGCGAGGCCGAAATCGGCGTCGACCAGCAGCACGCGGCGGCCGGCAATGGCCAGGGCATGGGCCAGCGTGACCGCCAGCCAGGTCTTGCCGACGCCCCCTTTACCCGAGGCGATGGCGAGCAATGTGCCGATGGGTCGTGGCATCAGGCGAAACTCCGTGGCCGTTGGCGGCGTTGCAGGATGGAGGCGAGGCGCTCAGGCGTCATCGGCACCAGGCCCTCGGCGGCCGAGGCGCCGATGCCGGCCTCGGCGAGCGGCAGGCGCTCGGCGGCGGCGAGGATGCCGCCGAGGCGGCGGGCGATGTCGAGCCGGGTGGCAATGAGCCGGGAGGCGCCGCATGCGGCAAAGGCTGCCGCCAGTTCGGCGGCCTCGACGGCGTCGATCCCGCCGGGCAGCACCAGCACCGGCAAGGCCCTGCTGGCGGCGACAATGAAGGTGATCTCGTCGCGGTCGGCCGCGGTGAAAGGGTCGAGCCCGGCGGTGTCGATCAAAGTGGGGCCTTGTGGCACCTGGTCGGCGGAGAATGGCGCGAGGGGCAGGTCCAGCAGGGTGGCGAAGGCGGCGAGCTGTTCGAAGGCGCAGGCGCGGCTGGTATCGGCAGTGAGCAGCCGCGGCCCGCCGCCGGCCAGCACCATGCGGGTGGCGAGCCGGGCCACTGTCAGCGTCTTGCCCGCCCCGGGCGGCCCGAGGAAGACGATCGGGCGGGCCAGTGCCGCGGCGTCGAGCGGGCGGAAGCGGAAGGCGACCGACAGGGCGAAAGGCAATGGCCCGCCGCGCAGCCGGGCCGCGAGGTGATCCGGCGTGCCGTGGGCGCGCAGCGGGCAATCCCCCCGGGGAGGCAGCGGAGCCAATGGTGGCGGCTGAGGTTCCGGATCATCCCGCGCCGCGGTGACCTCGATGCCGCCGCGGACCCGGCGCGAGCCCAGGATCACCGCATCGGGGCCAAGCTCGGCGCGAATGGCCGCGATGGCCTCCGGCATGCCCGGCGCGGTGAAGAGCTTGATGCGCATGGCGGGCCTAGATCATACCAACGGTGCGAATGCGGGCGCGGGCGTGGATCTCGGTCTGCGCCAGCACCGCGGTGCCCGGACGGATGCGATCCACTATGGCGCGCAGATGCACGCGAATGTTCTGGCTCGCCAGCAGCACCGGTGTTTCGCCGGCCTGTGCGGCGGTATCGAAGGCGGCGCGCAGCCGTTGCATGAAGTCGCTGAGTTTCGACGGCGCGATGGCGAGTTGGCGTTCCTCCGGCGGGCCGATGATCGAGTCCGCGAAGGCGCCCTCCCATTCCGGCGACAAAGTTATGAGCGGGATGTAGCCCATCGGCCCGACATGGCTCTCGCTGAGCTGGCGGGCGAGCCGGGTGCGGACATGGCCGACAATCGCCGGGATGGCGCGCGTCTGACCGGTGGAGGCTTCCTGAATGCCTTCGAGAATGGTCGCGAGATCGCGGATCGACACCAGCTCCGCCAGCAGGCCTTGCAGCACACGCTGCACGCCACCGGTCGAGATCAGCGAGGGGATCAGCTCGGTGACGAGTTTCTGGTGCTCTCGCGGCAGATCGTCGATCAGCTTCTGGGTCTCGGCGAAGGACAGCAGTTCGGCGAGATTCTGCTTCACCAGCTCGGTCAGATGCGTCGCCAGAACGCTCGACGGGTCGACCACGGTGAGGCCACGCAGCGCCGCCTCGTCCTTGTCGGCGGCCTCGATCCAGGTGGCGGGGAGGCCGAAGGCCGGCTCCTGGGTCGGCTCGCCGCGCGGAGCAAAGGCGGCATCGCCCATCGCGAGGAACTTGCCCGGCCGCAACTGCCCGCGCCCGGCGACGATCTCCTTGATCCGCACGCAGTATTCGTCCGCACCGAGTTCCATGTTGTCTTGGATGCGGACGGCGGGGAGAATGAACCCGAGATCGGTGGCGATCGCACGGCGTAGCGCCTTGATCTGCTCGGTCAGCCGTGCGCCCTCGCCGCCCGCGAGGCCCAGCAGCCCGAAGCCAAGCTCGATGCGGATATGGTCGATGCGCAGCGCCTCGGCGATCGGCGCCTCGGCATTGGCGTGCACCGCTTGTACCGCGGGTTCGGCCGCTACATCGGGGGTTTTCCAGCGCAGATAGGCGCCGCCACCGGACAGGCAGGCCAGCGCCAGGAACGGCAGCACCGGCAGGCCCGGCATCAGCGCCAGCACGCCGGCCGCCGCGGCAGCGAGCGCCAGCGGCTTGGCGCCGCCGAGCTGGCGCACGATGGTCGCCTCGGTGCTGCCCTCCATGCCGCCTTTGGTCACCACAATGCCGGCCGCGGTGCTCACCAGGAGCGAGGGGATCTGGCTCACCAGGCCGTCGCCGATGGTGAGGGTGGTGTAGGTGCTGGCCGCTGCGGCAATCCCCATGCCATGGCGCAGCACGCCGATCGCGAGGCCGCCGATGATGTTGATGAAGGTGATGATGAGCGCCGCGATCGCATCGCCGCGGACAAACTTGGCCGCACCGTCCATCGCGCCGAAAAAGGCGCTTTCGGCCTCCAGTTCGCGGCGTCGGCGGCGTGCCTCGGCCTCGTTGATCATCCCCGAGGAGAGATCGGCATCGATCGCCATCTGCTTGCCCGGCATGGCATCGAGGCTGAAGCGGGCGGCGACCTCGGCGATGCGGCCGGAGCCCTTGGTGATGACCATGAAATTCACCACCAGCAGGATCGCAAACAGGATTACCCCGATCATCACGTCGCCGCCCATCAGCAGGCCGCCGAATGCCGCGACGACATGGCCGGCGGCGAGATGCCCCTCGCTGCCATGCGAGAGGATCAGGCGGGTGGTGGCGACGTTGAGTGACAGGCGCAGCAAGGTGGTGAGCAGCAGCAGGGTCGGGAAACTGGTGAATTCGAGCGGCTTGCCAAGGAACATCGCGACCATCAGCACCAGCACCGAGGAGGTGATGGAGAGCGCCAGCCCGACATCGAGCACGAAGCGCGGCAGCGGCAGCACCAGCACCGAGAGCAGCACAATCACGCCGACGGCCAGCCCGAAGTCGCGCGCCGGCATATATGGCTTCATCCGGTCGAACACCGGTTGCAGACTGGCGCCCATCGCGGCGAACTGAGATGCCCCGGGCGGGTTCATCCGGCCACGCCCACGAGCGGTGGCGGCACGGCGATGCCGCTGCTGGTGTAGTCACGCAGCTTGTTGCGCAGCGCGCGGATGGAAATGCCGAGCAGCACGGCGGCATGGGTACGGTTGCCGTTGGTGTGCGACAACGTGTGCAGGATCAGATCCCGCTCGACATCCTCGATGCGCCGGCCAATGAAGGCTTCGCCATCGGCGGCGGGCAGTGGCGCCGCACCGGGCTCGTCGAGATCGAGCGCCTCCGGCCCGATGTCGTGCCCCTCGGCGAGCAGCCCGGCGCGGTGCATGGTGTTTTCAAGTTCCCGCACATTGCCGGGCCAGCGGTGGCGCGCAAGACGAGAGAGACACGCGACCGATAGTTTGCGCGGCGGGATGCCGTTGAGGCGCGCGTAGTGCTCGGAGAAATGCTCGGCGAGGCGGGGAATATCGGCCGGCCGCTCGGCGAGCGACGGCAGGCGCAGGCTGACGACGTTGAGGCGGAAGTAGAGATCCTCGCGAAACCGGCCGGAGGCGATGTCGTCCGCCAGATTGCGGTTGGAGGTTGCGATGATGCGCACGTTGACGCGGACCGGCCGGCCGCCGCCGAGCCGGTCGATCTCGCGCTCCTGGATGGCGCGCAGCAGCTTGGCCTGGATGCGCACATCCATCTCGCTGATTTCATCGAGCAGCAGGGTGCCGCCCTCGGCCATCTCGAATTTGCCGACCCGCCGCGCCACGGCGCCGCTGAACGCCCCCTTCTCATGGCCGAACAACTCGCTCTCCAGCATGGTCTCGGGGATCGCGGCGCAGTTGACGCCGACGAACGGCCCATCGGCACGGCGCGAGGATGTGTGGATGAACCGGGCGATCACCTCCTTTCCGGTGCCCGAGGCGCCGGTCAGCAGCACGGAGGCATCGGTGCGGGCGATCTGCTCGGCGCGCCGGACGGTGGCGAGCATCGCCGGATCCCGCGCGATCGGCGCGTGGCGATCATGGCTCGCCTCGTGCAGGATCGCCGCGATCAGCAGCGGGTCGGGCGGCAAGGGCAGGAACTCTCGCGCCCCGGCAGCAATCGCCGCCACCGCCTCGTCGGCCTGGGCGTTGGTGCCGCAGGCGATGACGAAGATGTCGTGCCGCTGGGCGCGGATGAAATCGAGCAGGTCCCGGATCGGCAGCGCGACGTCACAGAAAATCAGTTCGACATTGGCACCCCGCGCAAGCGCCCGGGTTGCCAGATCGACGGTCTCGGCATGGTCGAGCTGAGCGCCGGCGTTGCGGGCGAGGATCGAGGCCTCGCCGAGCCGGCCGGACAGGGCGCCGACGATCATGATGCGCATGACGGCGGCCTAGATCGACCGGTCCGTCTTGACGATTTCGGTCATCGTCACGCCAAGGCGGTTGTCATCGACCATCACCACCTCGCCGCGGGCGACGAGGCGGTTGTTGACGTAGATGTCGATCGCCTCGCCCAGCTTGCGGTCCAGTTCGACCACGGCGCCGCGGCCAAGCTTCAGCAACTGGCTGACCTGCATGGTCGCCTTCCCGAGCACGGCACTGACGGTGACCGGAATGTCGTAGACCGCTTCGAGGTTGCGCGCGGTGCGGTTGCCCGAGGGCTCGCCGCCGCCTTGGGTTTCGGACAAATCGGATAGGCCGAGGGGTTCATCCATGTGCGGTGGTCTCCAGCGTTCTGAAATTGAATGCAATGTCGTCGTGCGTGACGAGGCCGAACTGGGCCAATGTGTCCTGCACCATCGCGAGCGCGTCGGCGTGGCAACGGCGCACCTGGCCGGCCGACCAAATGATGGCGAGATCATCGCCGCCATCCTCGTTGGCATGGAGATGAATGCGCGCCTGGCTGGCGCGCGGCAGGCTGGCGATGGTGGCACGGATGGTGCCGAGCGCCCCCGGCGCCGCCTCGATGGTCACCGAGGGTTCGCTGGCAAGGGACGGCAGCACCGCCGCCACGATGGCGCGCGCTTCGCTGGCGCCGAGGCGGGCGAAACTCGCCGGCAATGCCGCCATCACCGCCGCGATCACCAGCCGGGCGAGCGCCTCGGCCGCCTCCGCCGCCTCCGCCGCCGCCCGCTCGGTGCCGCGAGCCAGGGCATCGGACAATTCGAGCGCAAGGGTCTCGACGGCCTGCGCGTCCTGCACGGTGCGAAGTTCGCGGCCACGCGCCACGCCTTCCTCGTAGCTGGCGGAGGGGCACTCGGCCGCCCGCCCTTCGGCATTGCAGCGGGGGCAGGGACAATGCGGCGTGGCGGGTGACGCTTGCGCCAGTGGTGGCGGGGCGTCGAAATCCTCGACCATCAGCCGGCGGCCGGCGCGCGCGAAGGCGTTCAATAGACCATCTCCTCATCCTTGCCTTCGCCGATCTCGATCTGGCCCTGGGCGGCCAGCTCCTTCGCCTGGGCGACGATGGCGGCCTGGGCCTCGTCGACTTCGCGCAGCTTGACCGCGCCGAGCGCCTCGATATCGTCGCGCATCATCTTGCCGGCACGCTCGGAGAGGTTGCTGAAGAACATCTCGCGCAGCTTCTCCGAGGCGCCCTTGAGGGCCAGGGGCAGCTTTTCCTTGTCGACCGAGCGCAGCAGCACCTGGACCGCCATCGGCGTGAGCCGCTGCAGATCGTCGAAGGTGAACATCAGCGACTTGATCTTCTCGGCCGACTCGCGATTGCGCTCCTCGAGTGCGCCGATGAAGCGGCCTTCGGCCTGACGGTCGAGGTTGTTGAAGATGTCGGCGATCATCTCATGCGCGTCACGCCGCGTGCTGCGCGACAGGTTGGACATGAACTCGGCCCGCAGCGTGCGCTCGACGCCGTCCAGCACGTCGCGCTGGATGCTCTCCATGCGCAGCATCCGCATCACGACCTCCATCGCGAAGCCGTCGGGCAGCAGCGACAGCACACGGGCGGCATGCTCGGCGCGGACCTTGGACAGCACCACCGCGACGGTCTGCGGGTATTCGTTCTTGAGGTAGTTGGCGAGTACCACCTCGTTCACGTTGCCAAGCTTGTCCCACATGGTGCGGCCGGCGGGTCCGCGGATCTCCTCCATGATCTGTGCGACACGCTCGCGCGGCAGCGTCTTGAGCAGGAGGCGCTCGGTGTTCTCGAAACCGCCGACCAGATTGCCGGCGGCGCCGAGGTTCTCGGAGAACTCGACGCAGATCCGCTCCACCGTATCGGCTTGCACCGGCCCAAGCTGCGCCATGGCCGCCGAGAGTTCCTTGATCTCGTCCTCGTGCATCAGGCTGAACAACTGCGCACAGCGATCCTCGCCCAGCGCCAGCATCAGGATCGCCGCCTTGAGTGGTCCAGCCATCGAACGGGTGTCGTCACGCGAAGGCATCAATTGTGCTCCTGCCGCAACCAGGTGCGGACGATCGAGAGGGATTCCTCGGGGTGGCGCTCGACGAGCGCGGTGAGGCGGCGGACCGAGGTCGCCTTGATGGCGCCCTGGACATTGTCGAGGCTGAATTCCTCCTCCTCATTTGCATCCCCCCCCTCTCCCGGGATCATCACCGCCCTGCCGGGGCCGCCAATGCGCTGGCCGGCCGGGTCGCCCGCCGCCAGCGCCTCGAAGGAGGCCCCGCCAGCGAGCGCCAGGGCAGTGCCGTCTGCCGCGGCGGGGGCGGTGGTCAGCCGCTTGACCATCGGGCGCAGGATGAACAGCAGCATCGCCAGCACCACGAAGGCCGGGATTGCGGTGCGGGCAAGGCTCATCAGGTCGTCCTTCACGATCGGCAGGCCGAGCAGGCGGGCGGGTTCAGGCGGGGCGGGGTCCTCGCGCACGGCGAAGCGCATGTTGACGATTTCGAGCTGGTCGCCGCGCTTGGCATCGAAGCCGACAGCGGTTTTGGCGAGGCGTGCCATCTGCTCCAGCTCGGCGGGCGAGCGGGCGCGCCAGACGCTCTCGCCGCCCGGCGCCTTTTCGTCGACGCCATCGACCAGGATGGCGATGCTGATACGGCGGATCTGCGCCTGATCGCGCACCAGGCTGCGCACGGTCTTGCTGATCTCGTAGTTGGTGGTTTCGTCCTGGCGCTGCTCCTGGCTGCCGGTGCCGGCCTGACCGGCATCGGCGTTGGGCAAATTGTTCTGGACGGAGACGGAGGAGGTCGCTGCCTCGCTGGTACGGTTGCTGGAGTTGCCGGTCTGGGTGCTGCGGACCACCTGACCTTCGGGATCATACTGCTCGCGGGTCTCGCTGACCCGATCGAGATCGAGGTCGACGGTCGCCTCCGCCCGCACCCGCCCGGGGCCGGTGCCGCGCTCCAGGATTTCCTCGACCGAGCGGGCGAGACGCACTTCCATGGCGCGGCGAAGTTCCTCGGCATGCTCCTGCGCCCGCCCTGTGCCGGCATTGCCGGAGCGCGTGAGGAGGTTGCCGCGCTGGTCGGCGATGGTGATGTTGTCGACCTTGAGGCCTGGCACCGCGGTCGCCACCAGATGGGCGATCGCCTGCACGCTCTCGCGGTCGAGCCCGGCGCCGCCGGTGGTCACCAGCACCGAGGCCTGCGCCACCGGCGTCTGCCGCTCGAAGGGCTCGCGCCGCGGCAGCACAATATGGACGCGGGCGTTGCGCACGCCCTGGATCGCCCGGATGGTGCGGGTCAACTCGCCCTCGAGCGCGCGCAACTGGTTCATCCGCTGCTCGAACTGGGTAGTCGCCATGCCGTTGCCGCGATCGATGATCTCGTAGCCGACGACGCCGCCGGAGGGCAGCGCCTCGCGGGCCAGCATCAACCGGGCGCGGGCGACACGGTCGGCGGTAACGAATATCTGCCGGCCACCGGCGCGGAGCTGGTAGGGGATCTGCTGCTTGTCGAGATGCTCGACGATGGCGGCCGATTCTGAGAGATCGAGCTCACCGTACAGCAGCGTCATCGGCTCGGAGCCGGACATGTTGGTGAGTGTCAACAGGGCCACGATCGTCATCGCGGCAGCGACGACGAGGCCGAGCAGGCGGGCGGTGCCCAGCGACTTGAGGCCTTCGAGCACGCCGTTCACCGGCGGCTCCCCCGATGGACGGGAGAGCGGAGGGCGACCTGCTGCTCATCTGATTGTGCCGCGCTCGACACCATTGCTGACCTCGCACCCGCGGCTGTTTTGCCGCTGAGACGCAAGGTGGCGGTAGAGGCCTAAGGAAGTGTGAATGCCCCCGGCAGAACCTGCCGGGGAGCGTCACATCCAGCCGATCAGTTGATCACACTCCGCACCGCGCTCATCGGCACCGTCAATGCGCCGAGGCTGAGGCTCGGGGTCTGGCCCGACGTCGTCACTGCGGTGGCTGTTCCGAGGACGGTGAACGGCACCGGGGCCTTGGCGCCGTCGCTCGCGGTGACCTTGACGGTGTAGGCGCCATCCGGTTGTGCGTTGCCGCTCGCCGCCTTGCCGTCCCAGGCCCAGGTATTGGCCCCCTGGGCACCGGCGACGGCGGCGCGGTAAAGCTCCACCCCGGAGGCGTTGACGACGCTGATATCGACGTTCTGGGCGTTGGCGAGTGTATATTGCAGCGCGCCCGCGCCGTTCTGCAGCGGCATTTGCGGCGACTCCACCGCGACCATGTGTCCCACCATCGCCGAGGCCTGGTAGAGCGCGCCGGCACTGCCGAGGCTGATCAGGGTCTGCAGGTTGGTGTTGGCGTTGATCTGCTGTTCGACACTGGCGAATTGCACCAGTTGTGAGGTGAACTGGTTGGTGTCGAGCGGCGCTGTCGGGTCCTGGTTCTGCAGCTGCGTGGTGAGCAGCGTGAGGAAGGTGCTGAAATCGCCAGCGATGGAATTGCCCGCCACGGATGCGGCGGCCGCGGCGGGGGTTCCGGCGGTCACTGGTGCCGGGCTGGTGGACGTGGTGGCGGCGAGGCTCATGGCTGGTATCTCCAGATCAGGTCACGCGAAGATGTCGAGCACGGCATAGGCGAGGCGCGGGCGGGGAGGCGGCGGTTCGCCGGCGACCGGGCCGGTATCCGGCTCCTCGCCGAGAGGCGGACCGAATCCCGCCGAAGCAGGACGATCGTCCCGCGCGCTGCCCTGGCCGGAAGTGAAGCTCCCCGCGGAGAACTGACTCGGTGGCGCCGTTGTGGCGGGTGACGGGTCGGGTGACGGGTGGGGCGCAGCGTTTCGGGCCAGGCTGACGGTCACCTGCGTCGCATCGGCATCGAGCCCGGCGCGCGCGAGAGCGGTCGCGAGATGCTGATGGTCCTGCTGGAACAGCGCCAGCGTCTCGGGGCGGTCGATCAGCACATGCACCTGGCGCGGCCCCTCGGTGGGGGTGCGGATTTCGAAGGTGACCGCGCCCAGCTCGGCAGGGGTCAGTTTCAGGGTCAGCCGTTCCGGCGCGCCAGGGTAAGCGGCGGGCTGGTAGGTCAGCTCGGCCCTCCCCTCGGCCGAGGTCGCCGCCGACCCGCTCGCTGCCTTGCCCGTGGCGGGAAGGTTGGGCTGCGGCGCTGCGATTGCCGGCGAGGACCCTGCAATCGCCGATGCGGCGCCGGCAGAGATGGATGCGGTGGTCAGCGATACCTCCGATGCGCCGGGCGGGGGGGGCACAAGCGCCGCCCCGTCACGCGGCACCCCGTCACGCGGCACCGCGGGGTCATCGCTGCTCTGCGCCCCGGCGCGTGTCACGCGGCCACCGCGCAGATGAACACCGGCATCCGCCATTGGCGCCGGATCGGCCGTCCCATCGGGCGGCGGCGAGGGAGGCAGTGCGGGAGGCGGCATTGCCGGGTCGGCGACCTGTGGCAGCGGTGGCGCCGCCGCTGTCGTGGCCGGCTGGGAGGGGCTGTCCGGCTCCATACCCCCCGGCAGATTTTTGCGTGGCCCGCCCGACTTGACCGCAGCCGACGGCGCGTCGCCCCTCATTGACGGTGGCGCCAGTACCATGGCCAGTGGGGCGGATTTCGCAACAAGAACACTTGGTGGAGCCATGGCGTCGGGCGGCTGGGGTGGCGCGGCGGGACTCTCTGCGCCATTGCTCGGCACCGCCCGCATTGCATCGTCCAGCGCGACGCCGAAGCTCGCCGGAGGCGACGCGTCCTTCGCCGTTGCCGCCACCGGCGGCTCGGCCGCCGATCCGGTTTTCGGCACCACGGATGCCGGCGCCAAGGGTACCGCCGCCACGGGTAACGGCGCGGCGGCCGCTCGCGGCACGGTCGTCATTGCGGTCGGATCGAGGGACAATAGGGTCCGTCTGTGCAAGTGCTGGGCCAACCGCACAGCCAGTCGCTCAGCCAGTCGCGAGCACCTCCGCGGCACGGTTGCACCCCGACGAGGGCCACCACCCGGCGGAGATTGCCGGGCGGGAATTGCCGGGTCGGCCATCTCCGCCGGCCAGGCGAACGGTGCCGCGCCGGGCCGCGCCCGGAAATCCGGTGGTGGCGCCCCTGGCACGAAACCTGCGTTGACGGCCACGGCGCCCGGCCTGGCGCCACAACCGGTCCAGCGGAGCATGCGGCATGAGTCTTTTCGGCGCGATGAGCACGGCGATCACAGGCCTAGGAGCCCAATCGGCGGCGTTCGGCAACATCAGCGACAATATCGCGAACAGCCAGACGGTGGGGTACAAGGGCGTCGAGACCACCTTCGTCGACTATCTTACGGAAAGCACCGCAAACCAGAACTCACCGGGTTCGGTGATCACCCGGCCGCACTACACCAACTCGGTGCAGGGGACACTCGCCCAATCGAGCAATCCCCTGGCGATGGCCATCGCCGGGCAGGGGTTTTTCCCGGTCAGCCACGTCACCGGTTCCACCGGCGGGCTGCCGGCCTTCTCCAACGTCGCGTACTACACAAGGGCCGGCGATTTCTCGCTCAACGAGAATGGCTACATCGCCAACAGCGCCGGCGAATACCTCAACGGCTGGGCGGTCGACCCGGTGACCGGCGTCGTCAACCAGAACGCCATCACACCCATCCAGGTGACGCAAACGATCGACAGTCCGGTGGCCACGACGCAACTCACACTGTCGGCCAACTTGCCGGCGACCCCTTCCTCCACCACGCCCGTCACCTCGCAGGTCAGCATCTACGACAGTCTCGGCACCGCCCACACGGTGGTGATGAACTGGACCCAGAACGCGACCAACAGCTGGACCATGAGCATCGACGTGCCGGACGACATCGTCTCCCCCGCTGTCGGCGGGGTGAACGTGGATTTCGGCCCGACCTCCAGCGGCAATCCGGTGCCCGACGGCACCGTCGGCAGCATCAGCACGCCGACCGGCACGGTGACGACGACCGGCTACACCACCGGCTCCCCGGCCGACTTCGCCTTCACGGCTGATTTCGGCAACGGCCCGCAGGTGGTGAACATCAACATGGGCATCTACGGCCAGTCGACTGGGGTGACCCAATATGCCGGCTCCACCTACACCCTGCGCGGATTGACCCAGAACGGGGTGCCGCCCGGCAGTTTCGCCAGCGTCTCCACCGACGGCTCCGGCAAGATCGTCGTCAACTACGACAATGGCCAGTCCCGCGCGATCGCGCAGGTGCCGGTGATCGTGTTCAACAACCCCGACGGGTTGCAGCGCGAGGATGGGCAGTCCTTCACCGCAACCAACGCCTCCGGCACGGCACTGGCCAATGATGCCGGGTCGAGCGGTGCGGGCAATCTCGTCACCGGCTCGGTCGAGCAGTCCAACGTCGATATCGCCACCGAGTTCACCCGCCTGATCGTCGCCCAGCGCGCCTATTCCGCCAACGCCAAGATGATCACCACGGCCGACGACATGCTTCAGCAAACCCTCGACCTGAAACGATGATCGTCCTTTCGCAAGACACCTGGGGCTGAGCGATGTCGACAGTCGATCCGCTGACGATTGCCATGTCCGGGCTCTCGAACATCAATCGCGGTCTCGCGGTGGTGTCGCAGAACATCGCCAATGCGAATACGCCCGGCTATGTTCACGAAAGTCTGCAACAGCAGGCGGTGGGCGCCGGCGACCTGCCGATGGGGGTCACCACCGGCGTCACCACGCGCGATATCGACCTTGCGCTGCAAGCACGCCTCGCGACGCAGAACGCCAGCGCCGGCGAGGCCGCGGTGCGCTCGGAGGCGCTGGCGCAAATCGACGCCATGCAGGGCAAGCCCGGCGATGGGACCGATCTCGTGGCCCTGCTCGGCAACGTGTCGGCCAGCTTCTCGACGCTGTTGAGCGACCCGGCCTCCGTGCCGCAGCAGCAGGCGGTGGTCGATCAGGCAGGCGCCCTGGCAGCGCATCTGCGTGATGGCTCGGCGCTGATTTCGAGCCTGCGCCAAACCGCGCAGGACCGGCTGGTGAGGGATGTCGGCGCGTTGAACGACGATCTCACGGCCATCGGCAACCTCAGCCGCCAAATCATCAACGTCCGCGCCGCGGGCGCCAGCACCGCCGATCTCGAGAACCAGCGCGATGCCGTCGCGATGGATGCGTCGAAATATATCGAGCTTAGCTTCGTCCCCCGCCCCAATGGCGACATGACGGTGTTCACCCCGAGCGGGCTCCAACTGCCGACGACCGGGCGGAATACCCTCAATGTCCAAGGCGCCAGCCTGGGCCCGTCCTCGTACTATCCCGGTGGCGGGGTTCCCGGCGTGATGTTGAACGGGGTGGATGTAACCGCCTCGCTGCGGTCCGGCACGATTGGCGGCGCGATCGACCTTCGCGACACCACGCTGCCTACCGACCAGGCGATGCTCGACGAGTTCGCGCTTACCCTCCAGACCCGCTTTGGAGACCAGGGCCTCGGCCTGTTCACCGATTCCGCGGGCAATTTCCTCGCCCCCGCAGGGGCCCCGCCGCGCCAGGCCCCCTATGTCGGCTACGCCGGGCAGATCGTGGTCAACCCGGCGGTCGCGGCGAACCCCTCGCTGGTGCGTGACGGCACCGGGGCCATCATCGGCACGCCCGGCGGGCCGCAGTCCTTCACGCCCAATCCGCCCGGCGGCCCTTCCGGCTTCACGACCCTGATCAAGGATGTGCTCGACTACACATTCGGCACCAAGATTGCCCCCGGCGCCACGCAATCGTC
>JAPLOH010000100.1:37945-42882 GCA_026400845.1 Alphaproteobacteria bacterium | reverse complement strand
CACCATCGACCCGCTGATGGCCGAGCATGGCGGCCGCGTGTTCAAGACGACCGGCGACGGGCTGCTGGCCGAGTTCCCCTCCGCGGTGCAGGCGCTGCGCTGTGCCATCGCGATCCAGGAGCGGCAGCGCGCCAATCCCGACGCCCTCACGCTGCGCATCGGCCTGCACAGCGGCGACGTGGTGGTGGAGGGGGATGATCTGCTTGGCGATGGCGTCAACATCGCCGCCCGCATTGAGCCGCTGGCTGAGCCTGGCGGCATTGCGCTCTCAGCGCGCATTCGTGAGGACGCCGCGGGGAAGCTCGATCTCGCCTTCGAGGACCTCGGCACCCCCGCGCTGAAAAACATCGCCCAGCCCGTTCAGGTCTTCCGCATCCGCCCCGCCGCCCCGGAGCGCCCGGCGCTGGCGCTGCCGGAGAAACCCTCGCTTGTGGTGCTGCCGTTTCAGAATATGTCGGGCGATCCCGAGCAGGAGTATTTCGTCGACGGCCTGGTAGAGGACATCACCACGGCGTTGTCCCGAACCGGCTGGCTGTTCGTGATCGGGCGCAACTCGGCGTTCACCTACAAGGGCCGCGCGGTGGATTTGCGGCAGGTCGGGCGGGAGCTTGGGGTGCGGTACGTGCTGGAAGGCAGCGTGCGGCGCGCCGGCGGGCGGGTGCGGATCACCGGCCAGTTGATCGAGGCGGCGGGCGGTGGCCACATCTGGGCCGACCGCTTCGACGGCGAATTGGCCGACATATTCGACCTGCAGGACCGCATCACTGAAAGCGTGGTCGGCGCTATCGAGCCCAGCCTGAGACAGGCCGAGATCGCGCGCTCCACCGCCAAGCCGACGAATAGTCTTGACGCCTATGACCTCTATTGGCGGGCGCAACCGCTCTACTACAGCCTGACCAAGTCCGGAATGGACGCGGCGGTCACGTTGTTGAGCCGTTCGGTGGCGATCGATCCCGGTTTCGCGCGTGCCCGGGGGTTCCTGTCGCAGGTGCGGGCGATGCGGGTTGTGCAGGGTTTTGGCGAGCCGGGCGACCGCGAGGCATCGCTCGCGTTGGCGCGAGAGACCCTGGCCGCACCGGGCAACGACCCCGAGGCATTGCGATGGTGTGCCGGTGCAATACAGTACTTCCTCGGCGATCATGCCGCTGCCCTTGCGACGCTGAATCGGGCGATGCAGCTGCACGCGAACTCGTCGCAGATTCTCGGTTGGATGGGGCATGCCCACAACCAGGCCAACGACCCCCAACCCGCCGTCGCCCTTTTCGAGCGGGCGATGCGCCTGAGCCCGTTGGACTCGGAGCTTGGCTTCATGCTTTCGGGCCTAGGGCATGCCTATCTCCTGATGGGCCGTAACAGCGAGGCACTTCCGCACTATCGGAGATCGATCCAGGAGGCGCCGAATTTTGTTTCCTCACACAAGGGTCTCATCATCGCCCTGGTACGGCTCGACGCACTCGATGAGGCTCGGGCAGCGGCTGCGCGGCTGCTGGACATTCACCCAGACACGCGCGCCATCATCACCCACTCCGAGCATTATTACTCTCCGGCGTTCCGGCAAGAGGCTCGGGACGCGCTAATGGCCGCCGGAATCCCCGCATGACCCAGCGCTGCGGCGTGGCATGAAGCATACTCGCTATTTCGCCGAGCAGGTCCTGCGCAAGCGTCCCTGTCTCGGCTTCACCGAGTGCGTCGCCGTTCTGGCCGCGCTCATCCGCCGCGAAGCCCAAGACGACGGCCGTATCCGCCACTGGGCGCGGATCATCGATACACGCGATGGAAAATCGCGCATACTGCGGGTCGTCACGCTCGATGATGGCGAGACCAGCCATAACGCTTTCTACGACCGGGATTTCCGCGAGGACGCGCCATGAAGCTCCATTACTACCCCGAGACCGACAGCCTCTACATCGAGCTGAAATCCACCCCCGGCAGCGAAACCCGCGAAATCGCCGCCGGTCTCAACGTTGACCTCGACGACGCCGGCAACGTCGTGGGCCTGGACATCGACGGCGCCTCGTCGCGGCTCGATCTGACCACGCTCGAAACCATCGCCCTCCCCATTACCGCCACCAAGGCGGCATAGGCGGAGCCAGGACACACGCATGCTGTTCCCCCTCCCTCATGGAGCCCCCTGATGGCCGGCGGTTGGACGCGCGATGGCGCGGTGCAGGATCAGATCGACGACACGGTGAAGGACGCGATCCTCGGCGCGCGGGCGCGTATGCCGGCGGGGCCGGGGGAGACGCATTGCGTGGAGTGCGGCGAGCCGATCCCCGAGGGGCGGCGGCGCGCGGTGGCCGGCGTGCGCACCTGTGTGCCGTGCCAGGCCGAGATTGACGGTCGGCCGCGCCCCGGGTTGATGAACCGACGTGCCAGCAAGGATAGCCTGCTCAAATAGGTCGGCGCTACGGGTGAAGGAGGAATTTTTCCGAATCTGCGTGATTTTTCGGAAAACGGTCTTGTATTTTCATGACTGCCGCGTTATCTATGAGGTCATGATTCATCCCTCCCACATCCCGAACCTGCCGGCCGGCACCCCAGAGGTGATCCGGCGGTTCGTGATGGCGTTGGGCGGTGTGCTGGAGGCGATCGGGCGGGCGTTCAATCCGAACCCCAAGCCGCCGGTGCCGGGGTTGGTGATCTGGGCCTATCTGATCCGGGTCCGCGCGCGCTTCCTGCGGTTGATGCCGCTGCTGCTGGCCGGCGCGCCGCCGAAGGTGTGGCCGCGGCGGGCGTCGCGGGAGAGGGGGGAGCGCAAGACGCCGCGACTCCGCCTGCCCGGCCGCAAGGCGTGGCTCGGCAGCGAGATCGGCTGGTGGGGGCGCGGCTTCGGCCTGCAGATCGAGTATTTGTTCAATGATCCGGAGACGGCGGCGCTGATTGCGGGGAGCCCGCAGGCGCAGCGCCTGTTGCGGCCGCTGTGCCGGATGCTCGGCCTCACAGTTCCGGCAATTCCGCCGCTGCCGGCACGGCCGCGCAAGCCGCGCCCGAAGCCGGCCAAACCCAAGCGCCTCACTCGCAGGGAGCGCGAGGCGATCCTGTGGTACCCCAATTCCGAGGGGAAGCCGATGAAGCTGCTGCCGAGGCGATTACCACGCGACTGAGCGGAGTCGCGGACCCGCGTTTAATTTGTTTCGAATTAGTAACTAAAACGGAAAAAAGTTTTTTGGTTCTTTTTTTTCAAAAAAGAACTGCTTCCTTATTTCTTCATCCGCGTCACCACGACACTTGCCAGCACGATCAACCCCGCCCCCACCCACATCGCCGGCGTCGGGATTTCGCCAAAGAAGAAGAAGCCGATCAGCGCGGCGTAGGGCAGCGCCAGGTAGTCCACCACCGCCAGCACCCCGGCCGGCGCGCGCCCGAAGGCCCAGACGAGGAGGAAATGCCCGGTCACCCCGCACAACGCGAGCAGGGCGAAAATGCCCCATTGCGCGGGCTCCGGGGTTACCCATCCGGCGGCGGCGATGGGCACGGCGAGGATGGAGGGGACGACGTGCTGGATGAGCACGATGGAGGTTGCGTTGTCGCGCTGGGCCTGGCTGCGGAGGAGGACGTTGCCGGTGGCGTAGGTGGCGGCGGAGCCGAAGGCGGCGGCGATGCCGATGAGGTCATCGGTGACGATGCCGGAGGCCGAGAGCGAATCCCAGGCGATGACGCCGACGCCGGCGAGCCCGATCAGGACGGGGCCGATGACGCCGAGGCGGAGTTTCTCGCCGAGGACAGCGGAGGCCATCAAGGCGAGGATCAGCGGGCCGAGATAAGAGAGCGACAGCGCTTCGGCGAAGGGGAGGTGACGGAGCGCGGTGAAGAACAGGATGGTCGAGGCCATCGACAGCAGGCCGCGCGGGGCGTTGGCTTTCCACGAGGCGAGCGATGGCCAGCCGCCGCTGGTGTACCAGAGCGCGATCAACACCATCGGGATGCCGAAGCTGAAGCGCATCGCCACCACCTCGATGGTGGGGATGGTGACGGGGAGGGATTTCACCACCGCGTCCATGGTGGTGAAGACCATGATCGCGCCGGTCGCCACCATGAAGGGGACGGCCGGGGTTGCGTGGTCGGTGGGGTAGGCGCGGGTCATTGCGGTGCTACCAGGTGGCGCCCTCGAAGCGGTAGCCGTCGCCCTGGCGGCGGACGTAGCCGCAATAGGGGGCGCCGAAATGCATCGGCATGATCAGCGCCTCCCGTTCGGCGGCGTTGTGGAGCACCCGGGCGCGGGCGGCTTTGGCGTCATCGGCGCGCAGCACGTAGCGGTCGTTCCAATGCGGGTAGGCGACCTGGATGGGCGAATGCATGGTGTCGGTGGAGAAATACCCCTCCTGCCCGCCGTCGCGGAGGCGGAAGGCGAGCATGCCGGGCGCGTGGCCAGCGACATCCTCGCCGAGCAGGCAGCCGGCGACGTCCTGGCCGGGTTCGATGAAGTCGACCAGCCCGGCGTCGAGCACCGGGAGCACGCTGTCGGCGAAGGAGCCGGCCTGCACCATGGTGTCGCCGCGGTCGTATTCGGCCTTCCAATGGTCGAACTCGGTCCGCGGCATGAGGTAGCGGGCCTTGGGGAAGGCAGGTTCCCACCGTCCGTCGCGCCAGACGGTGTTGCCGCCGACGTGGTCGGTGTGCAGGTGGGTATGGACGACATGGGTCACCTGGTCGGGCCCGGCGCCGGCGGCTTCGAGCCAGGGGAGGAGCATGGTGTTCAGCATATCCATCCGGGGGGCGGCGCGTTTCTTGTGGTTGCCCACGCCGGTATCGATGAGGATGACGTTGCCGCCGGCGTGGACGACCCAGAGCTGGATGGTCACCACGAAGCGGTCCATGTGGGGCACGTAGTGGTGCGGCGCCAGCCAGTTGGACTGGGCGGCGATGCCGGCATCGCGCTCGGCCTTGGCGATTTCGGGGAAGAGGAACTCGGGCGCGTGAGTCGGGCCGGAGTATTC
>JAPLOH010000100.1:16425-37894 GCA_026400845.1 Alphaproteobacteria bacterium | reverse complement strand
CGACGCGCGTCACCCGCGCGTTGCCGATCATGCGAGACTGGATCATGGCGGTATCCTAGCTGTCGTCGACCGGCGCGTGGGCCTTCACCGAGGGGCGGGCGCAGAAGGTGTCGAACCACGCGACCAGCCGCTCGTTGTCGTCGCGCCAGGTCACCTCGGGGAAGCGGAAGTCGAGATAGCCGAGCGCGGTGCCGATCGCGATATGGCCGATGCCGAACGGGGTGGCGTCGAGCCCTTCGGCGTCACCTTCGAGGGCGGTGACGGAGGCGTCGATCTTGCTTTTCCACAGCGCGATATGGGCGGGCGATTGCCGCTCCGCGGGGCGGCCGCGCTCGCCGAGCCATTGCAGCAGGATATCGAGCATGCCGTTGCCCAGCGCATGGCGGCGCAGCGCGAGGATACGATCATGGCCCTTCGTCGGGATCAGCCGCGGCCCGTCGTGTTGGCTGTCGAAATATTCGAGGATAACGTGACTGTCGTAGATCGCCGTGCCGTCGGCGAGAATCAGCGTCGGCAGCTTACCGAGCGGGTTGTCGTCCATCAGCTCCAGATGCGGCGTGGTTCCGCCGACCACCGTGCGCACGCGGTCGATCCGTGCCTCAAGCCCGGTCTCGTGCGCGGCGATCATCACCTTGCGCACGTAGGGCGACCTTGGCGACCAGTGCAGCAGCCATCTTTCTTCGCGACTCATGGATTCCCCCCGACTGCGTCGAGTGTGCCACCCCATCAGCGCCGGGTGAAGGGCGGATCAGTGCGCCCACACCTTCCACGGCGCCGTACCGCCGGACCACAGGGATTCCAACGTGTTGCGATCGCGCAGCGTGTCCATCGGCTGCCAGAATCCGGTGTGGCGGAAGGCGGCGAGTTCGCCGTCGCGCGCGAGGCTTTCGAGCGGCGCCTGCTCGAAGGGCGTTTCGTCATCGGCGATGCGCTCGATCACGTCGGGTTGCAGAACGAAGAAGCCGCCGTTGATGAATGTGTTGTCGCCCGGCGGCTTCTCGGTGAAGCTCTCGACGCGCTCGCCGTCAAGCACCAGCGCGCCGTAGCGGCCGGGGGGGATGACGGCGGTGACGGTTGCCTGGCGGCCGTGTCCGCGGTGGAAGTCGACGAGGCCCGATATGTCGACGTTGGAGACGCCATCGCCATAGGTCATGCAGAAGGCTTCGCGATCGAGATAATGGGCGAGGCGCTTGAGCCGTCCGCCGGTCTGCGTCGCGAGCCCGGTGTCGACCATGGTGACGCGCCAGGGCTCGGCGTAGTTCCGGTGATAGAGGATGTCGCCGCGCCCGGTATCCACCGTCACGTCGGAGGAATACAGCACGTAGTTGGCGAAATACTCCTTGATCATGTGGCCGCGATAGCCGAGCGCCACGATGAAATCGGTGATGCCGTGATGGGCGTAGATGCTCATGATGTGCCACAGCATCGGCCGCCCGCCGATCTCGATCATCGGCTTTGGCCGCAGATGGGACTCCTCGCTGATGCGGGTGCCGAGCCCGCCGGCCAGGATCACCGCCTTCATGACGCGCCCCCGATGCGGCGCAGGAAGCTTTTTGGCCAGTATGTCACCCGTTCGCGCACCGCGCCTTCGTTGAAGGCGAAGCATGGTTCCTCCTGGCGGAACTCCTGATGCGAGGCGAGAAATTCATCGATCGCGGTGAGCGGGTTGTTCCATGTCCAGTCCGCCTGGGTGCGGGGCGCGCCGACGACCTGGGCCATGATGCCATCGCAGGCGACGATGTAGGAGCCGGGGGAGACCAGGGGGGCGTAGAGCTCGAGTTCGCGCGCGACATGGTCACGGCTGTGATTGCTGTCGAGGATCACCAGCACGGTTTCGCCAGGCTTGATCTGCCGGTGCACCGCCGCCCGGGTCTCCGGATCGATCGAGCTGCCCTCGACCAGCGCGATGCGCCCGGCCATCGGATGGCTCTCGATTGCCGACCGGTTGTGCGGGCGGATCTCGATATCGACGCCGATCACCCGACCCTTGCCCATTGCCGCCATCAACCCGGCGTAGAACACCAGCGAACCACCATGCGCTACCCCGGTTTCGATCACCACATCCGGCGCGAGACTCCACAGCACTTCCTGGATGCGGATCATGTCCTCCGGGAGTTGGATGATCGGACGGCCCATCCAGGTGAAGCCGTAGACGTATTTCACGTCCCAGCCGCAGCGCAGCCAGGCGCCGGACACCGCGGAGAACGCCTCCGGGCTGTCCATCGCCAGCACCTCCTCCCCGCCGTCCGGCCGGCGAATGGTGACCCGCCCCCGTGCTTCGTCGATTGTCAGCATGCGACCTCCTGTCGGTGCGATCGTCCGAGGGCCGGAAGATCGTCGAGAATGCTGTGAACCGGTGCGCCGAATTCGACGGACACTCGGTTGATGTCGATCCGCGGGAAGCGCAGCGCCGCTGCGTCCTCCGTTGCACTCACCTGCCAGCCGAAGGCGCGGTGCAGCTCGCGGGCCAGCGCGTCATGGGTGGTGTTGGTGCCGGAGGCGACGTTGTAGAGTCTGGCGCCGCCGTTGAGCGCGATCGCGGACAGCAGCCGAACGGCATCGGCGATCGCGATGTAATCCTTCGCCGAACGCAGGCTCTGGCGCAGCAGCACCCGTCCGCTTGCCGCGCCCTCGGCGAGGACCTGGCCGAGAAAACTCGCGACCCCCATGCCGGGACCGTAGACGTTGGACAGCCGGGCGACGCGGATACCAGGCCGCGGGTCCGAAAGGCAGAGCGCCTCGCCGGCGAGTTTGGTCACGTTGTAGAGGTCGCTCGCCGCGGCCGGCTGCACCGGAAGCGGAACGTCCTCGCGGGCCATCTCGGCGCGGGCATAGAGGCGGGTGGAGGAGAGATACAGCAGCGATTCGAGCCGCACCCGCTGGAGCACCTGGGCTACGATGCCGGCATGGGCCTCGGCGGTGTCGAGCGGACGGGTCCGGAAATCTCCGGTCAGCCCGATGCAGTAGAGGACGTGCCCGGCCTCCCCGCCACCAGTCAGAAATGCCGGCAGCCCGGCCCGATCCACCGCCACCACCTCATGGCCGAGATCGCGGAAATGCACGGCCAGATGGTGGCCGATGAAGCCGCCGGCGCCGAGTGCGGTGATCCTCATGCGACCCCTCGCCGCCCGACCACGATGGCCGGCGTGCCGCGGGCGATGCTGAAGGGCGGGATTTCGCCGCGCACCAGCGAGGCGGCGCCGATCACCACTCCGGTGCCGATCCGCGCGCCATCGAGCACCACGCAATTGGCGCCGATCCAAACGTCGTCCCCGATCACGATGCCGCCGCGGCTGGGGCGGAACCCCTGGTCGCGGATCGGGCGCGAAGGATCGGCGAATTCATGGTCGGTGGGGGCGATCGTGCAATTGGCGGCGATCAGCACGTTGGCACCGATGCGAATGCCGTTGCCGGTATAGAGCACGCAGCCGCTGTTGATCACCGAGCCCGCCCCCACCACGACATCGCCATGGCCGCCGGCCGGCTTGATCTTCACGAAGGCGTCGATCACCACAGCATCGCCGATCCTGATCCGGGTGCCGCGCACCGAGGCCTCGATATCGGCGAGCGGCGAAACGCGGGCGGTCGGCGCGATTTCGATGGTTGGTGGAATGTCAGTCATGGCCACGCTCCGGGCATGGCGGTAGATTGCGTGCAATAGACTGACAAAACGTAAACAGAACGGCGCCCGACGATATCTGCCAAGCGTCAGGTGGGAGAACAGGCATGGACGAAATCGACCGCGGGATTCTCGCCATCCTGCAAGAGGACGCGACGCTCCCCATCGCACAAATCGCCGAGCGCGTCGGCCTTTCGGCCACGCCGTGCTGGAAGCGCATCCAGAAGATGGAAGCCGCCGGTGTCATCATCCGCCGCGTCGCGCTGGTGGACCCGCATAGCGTCGGAATGGGCCTCAGCGTGCTCGTCGCCGTCGAGGCCGGTGACCATACGCCGGACTGGCTCAGCCGCTTCGCCGCCGGGGTGGCCGCCATGCCCGAGGTGATGGAAGTCTACCGCATGGCCGGCGAAGTCGACTACATGCTGCGCGTCGTCGTCGCCGACATGGCCGAGTACGACGGGTTCTACAAACGCCTTATCGCCATCGCCCCGCTCAAGAACGTCACCTCCCGCTTCGCCATGGAACGGATCAAATACACCACCGCCCACCCCCTCCATGGCACAGCCTTCCGCGACCGGCGCGTCGCGGAGGAGGCGGAATAGGCCTGATGGTCCTGGTGGGAATGCACGCCGCCCGGCGAAACCAGGCCGCATAAATGGCACGTCCAGCCGCTCGTCTTCAGCTTGCCGATGAAATCGCCCAGCGCCGCATTCGTCGCCAGGCTGCCATCGGCCACCGCCCGGCCGATGCGCGGAAAATCCTGCTTCACCACCGGCCCGGCGCCGATATTCAGGTGGCCGCGACCTCGGAATTGCCCATCTGGCCCCCGGGCAGCCCGACATCGAGGCCGGAGGTGTGCAGCAGCGCATGCGGACTCGCAGCCCACAGCCGGTCGAAATTCGGCGTGTTGGCCAGCTGAATTGCGTTGTCAGCAGTCTCCTCGCGCCACCCCCAGCCGTCGAGGATCACGAGCATCACGGGTTTTTGGGCGGGCATGGCGACTCCGGGGATTCCAGCGCGGGATGCGCCTTCATAGGATCATGTCGCGCCGCCAGATGCCCCTTTTCCGGAGGCTGCCGTGCCGGGTTCCTGGGTGCTACGGGGTTTGAAAGTTGTCAATAATAACTAATATGTGATAGAATAAAAAACATTAGACCAAATGGGATGCATCATGCGCGGGAATGACCATTGGCAGTATCAGGGCCGCCAGTACCTCGGCTGGTTCGGGCATGGCACCGGGCCGGGCGGCCGGGGCGAAGACGCCATGACGGCAGCGCTCGACGGCGCCATCGGCGCCATGCCGGCGGCGGAGCGCAGGCGATACGAGGCAGCGCTGGCCGACGCTGCGCGGGAGGACCTGGCGGCGGCGATGCGGGCCTCGGTGGGGCCGCATGGTACGATGGCGCGCGATGGGCAGGGGAGTGCCGACATGGCGCGGAGGCTCGGCACCGGCAATCTCCGCCGTGTCGCGGCGCAACTCACGAGCGATGCGACGGCCGAGCGGAAACGGAATATCGGGGATTTGACGCGCATCATCTACCACGAGGTGCAGGGCGTCCCTGCCGCAGGGGCTGCCGTGGGGTGGGTGGTGATGAAGCGGATGCGGCGGAACGGCACCGCCGCGGTGGCGGAGGTCGCGGGCGGGTTCGCCCGCAGCACTATCGAGCCGGATATGACAAAGTCGGATAACATAGCGATCGGAAAAATTGCGACACTTATCCTTGACGGCAAGATCCCGGACCCGGCCCAAGGAGCGACGCACTTCTACACGCCGCGCATGATGCCCAAGGAAGGGCAGCCGGTCGGGAAATCCGATGTGGGCGGTGGCCTGGAATCGGTTCCCGGTGTGAAGGACGCGCTTGGTCGTCCCATCCGGAACTATCGGCCGGGCTGGCCCGACAGCCGGCTGCCCTCGGGGAACCCGGCGTTCATCGAGGTCGCGGTCCCTGGCGTGCCGGCTGCCAGCTTTAAGTTCTTCCGGGCGGCGGAGGGCGGCCATGTCCGCTAGCCGCCGCGCCGCGCTCGTGGCATGCCTGCTCGCCTGGAGCGCAACCGCCCTGGCGGACCTCACGCCGCACCGGTACGAGGAACTGCTGTCGCGGCCCGCGACGGAAGAAGCGCAACATGAGCTGTTCACTTCGGGCCAATGCTCCTTGGTGACCTGCCAAGCGCTTATCGATATACGCGAGGGCTTCGAGGCCTTTCTCCACCGCGACATCGCCAATACCATGGGGAGGAAGGGACCGCGCCCATCGGCGCGCGTGCTGGAGCGGATCGCCACTGCGGCGATCCGCAAGGCGATGCTGGTGCACACCGTGCGGCTCGAGACCTACTGCACCATCCTTGTCACCCTCGCGCGCAACTACAGCGATTATGGGATCGGCCGTCAGGTCGCCCACATGGCCTGGCGTGTCAAACCGCCGGGGCGCAACTGCGCCGCCGAGGTCGCCGCCGCATTCCCCTATCTCGGCAGCACCTATGGCTTTCTTGAGAGCGCCGAGTGGCAATGCCGCACCTTCGGGCATCTCGGCTGCGAGGACATCCTGCCCAAGCGCCCGGCGCCCGACCTGACCGCGGAGGAATACCTGCCGCTCTTGAACCGGCCGCTGAACGAGGACGCACTGCGGCAGGTCTCGGGCTCGGCGGCCTGCGAGGCTTCGTTGTGTCCGGCGCTGTCCGGCATGAGCTACGCATTGTCCGGGGTATTCCCGACCCCTGACGGGAGCCGGGATGACGAACGCTGGCTGTGGGCGCACCGCTGGGAGAGCGAACAGCGGGCCGCGAAGCGTGCCAGCGACGGGGTGCTGTCCCACCCCGAACGCCTCGACCTCGTCTGCACTCTGCTGGTCGCCACGGCTGGTCATGCCGAGGACGCCGATTTGCGCTGGAAGGCGATCGACCTCTCCCGGCGCGTCACCACCCGCAGCCGCGACTGCGCCGGCGAGGTCGTCGATGCCCTGCCGGCGACGGATGAGACCGTCATGCTGCTCGCCACCGCGCGGCTGATGTGCCGCGGCGTCGGCGGCCGCTTCTGCGAGCGACTGGTGCGTCCAAGGGCCGAGAAGCAGTGAGCCTGGACGCCCTCAATACGCCGGGTACTGCTTCGGATAGGTCACCTTGTCCGCCGGCCCCGGCGGCTCCGGGGGGCCTTTCTTGCCGCAGGCGGCCAGCGCCGCGGCCAAAGCGAGGGCGAGCAGTACCGCCCTCATCGCAACGCCTTCAGCCAGCGCTCCGCCTGGGCGGCGACGTTGACGGGCGCCGTGCCGCCGTAGCTGCGCCGCGAGGCGACCGAGGCTTCCACCGTCAGCACCCCGAAAATCTCCTCGGTGATGCCGGGCTCGACCGACTGCATGTCGGCCAGTGTCAGCCCGGCGAGATCGACCCCGCGGGCTTCGGCCATCGCCACCAGCCTTCCGGTGGTGTGGTGGGCGCTGCGGAAAGGTTGCTTCAGCACGCGCACCAGCCAGTCCGCGAGATCGGTCGCGGTGGCGAAGCCGGAGCCGGCGAATTCGCGCAGGCGGGCGGTATCGGGCGTCATGTCGCGCACCATGCCGGCGATGGCGGCGAGCGAGAGTGCCCAGGCGTCGGCGGCGTCGAAGGCGGGCTCCTTGTCCTCCTGCATGTCCTTGGCATAGGCCAAGGGCAGGCCCTTCATCACCGTCAGCAGCCCGACCAGGGCGCCGTTGATGCGTCCGGTCTTGGCGCGCACCAGTTCGGCGGCGTCAGGATTGCGCTTTTGCGGCATGATCGAACTGCCGGTGGTGAAGGCGTCGGACAGGCGGATGAAGCGATAGGGCGCGCTGCACCAGATGACGATCTCCTCGGCCAGCCGCGAGAGATGCATCGCCGAGATGGCGGCGGCGGAGAGGAATTCGAGCGCGAAATCACGGTCGGAGACGGCATCGAGCGAATTGGCGGTCGGCCGGTCGAAGCCGAGCGCCTTGGCCGTCATGTCGCGATCGAGCGGGAACGAGGTGCCGGCGAGGGCGGCCGAGCCGAGCGGGCATTCGTTGAGGCGCCTTCGGCAATCGGCAAGGCGGCCGCGATCCCGCGCCAGCATTTCGACATAGGCGAGCAGATGATGCCCGAAGGTCACGGGTTGGGCGGTCTGCAAATGGGTGAAGCCGGGCATCACGGCGTCGGCAAAGGTGGCGGCCCGCTCGGCCATGGACAGCATCACGTCGGCCAACTGGGCATCGAGCCCGTCGATCGCATCGCGCACCCAGAGGCGGAAATCGGTCGCCACCTGGTCGTTGCGGCTGCGCCCGGTGTGGAGCCGCCGGCCGGCATCACCGATGCGTTCGGTGAGGCGGGCCTCGATGTTCATGTGGATGTCTTCGAGCGTCTCGTCGAACGCGAAACGCCCGGCATCGATATCGGCCGCAATGGCGGCGAGGCCGGTCTTGATGTCCGCCTCGTCCTGCACGGTGAGGATGCCGAGCTTCACCAGCATCGCGGCATGCGCCAGCGAACCCCTGATATCCTGCCGCCACATCTTGCGATCGAAGCCGATCGAGGCATTTATCTCCTGCATCACCACCGATGGGCCGGCGGCGAAGCGGCCGCCCCATTGCTGATTGGCGTCGGAATTACGCAGGTCGGGGTTTTCGCTCACGCGGGACGTCCGGATTTGGAGGTTGAGATGCAGCCCACCACGCGCCGTGCGATCCTGGCCGCCACGGCGATCGCCGCGAGCGGGACCCTAGCGGCGGCGGCGCTGTTCCGCAAACCGCCGCCGGCCCCCACGCCTTCGATCATCACCATCGCCGCCGCCGAGGCGCCGCCTTTGCAGTCCCTCGCCGGGCTGCGCGCCAGCGATGCGCCGGCGCCCCCGGCCGATACGGTGTTCCTCGATGCCGAGGGGGCGGAGCGCCGCATCGGAGATTTCGCCGGGCAGGGGCTGGTGATCAACCTCTGGGCCACCTGGTGCGTGCCCTGCGTCGCCGAAATGCCGGCGCTCCAGGCCATGGCGCGCGCCCTCGCCGCCGAGCGCATCGCCGTGCTCGCCCTCTCGTCGGATCGCGGTGGCGCCCCGGTGGTGCAGAAATTCTACGCCGCCCACGGCATCGACGCGCTGCCGGTGTGGCTCGACCCCAAGGGTGCCGCGGCGCGGGCCTGGGGCGCGCGCGGCCTGCCGACCACGCTCATCATCGACCGCCAGGGCCGCGAAGTCGCCCGCGCCGAGGGGGCTTTCGAGTGGGGGAGTGCGGCGGCGCTGGCGAAGGTACGGGCGTTGATCGGGTGAGCGTTCAGAACCGCGTGGTAAGATCGACCAGCCATTCCGGCGACACCCCGACCAGGAACGCCTCCAGCCGGTGGTCCCATCCCGTAAGGATCAACAGCGACACCGCGAGCGCGCCGCCGCCAAGGACGTATTTGCCGCCGCTGCCCGCCTGCATCATCCGCCCGCGCCACCGCTTCATCGCCTCGCGCGACAGTGCGGCGACCACCAGCAGCGGCACGGCGGCGCCAAAACCGAACGCCGCCATCACCGCGGCAACCGCGCCGAGGTCTTTGCCCTGGGCGGCCAATGTCGAGGCGGCGCCCAGCGTCGGGCCGACGCAGGGGCTCCATATCGCGCCGAGCACCAGGCCGACAACGAATTGCCCGCCGAGCCCGGAGGGAGCGATGCGGGTGAGGAACCGGTTGCCGGCGTCCCCGAGGCCCGATGTGGCGATGGCAAATCGCGCCTGCAACGCGCCGCTCAGCAGCACCAAGCCGAGGCCGGCCAGCATCACCGCCGAGGCGATGCGGAAGACTTCGCCGTCCAGCCCGATGGCGAAGCCGATGGTCGCCACGAACAGCCCGACGGCGACGAATGACACGACCAGCCCGGCCGTCAACGCCAGCATCCCCAACCGATGCGCCGCCGCGGCCGCCCCCAGGACGAGGGGCAGCAACGGCAGCACGCAGGGCGACAGCGTTGACAGCAGGCCGGCGAGGAAGCCGAAGCCGATCCCGCCGGCCATGTGGTCAGGCCCGGGTCTTGGCGACCAGCGCGGCGATGATGGCGGCCTCGGTCGCGCCGGTCGAGCGGTCCCGCTCCGTTTTGCCGTGGAAGGCGATGAGGGTGGACTGCGAGCGCACGCCGAAGGTCTTGACGACGTCCTTCTGGCTGTCGAAATCGACGATGAAGATCATCAGGTCGCGGTTGTCGGCCGTTTTTGCGAGGTCGGCGATGATCGGCTGCTGCTTCGCGCAGGTCGGGCACCAGCTGGCGTGGACGAACACCAGAATCGGTTTGCCGGCTGCCTGGGCGGCGGCGAAGGCGCCGGCGTCGAACGGCGCCTGGGTGCCGGCGCGGGCAATCGCAAGCGGAACGGCAGCCAGCAGGCTGGCGGCAAGCAGGGTACGGCGTTGCATTGGAAGCCTCCGGTTTAGGTCGACGCGAGGCAGACGTTTCACGACGGTCCGCGTTACACCGTGCCGGCGAATTTCCCACACCCACCACGATCCCCCCCGGCTAGCCGCCGCCCGGTGCAGGGGCTAGCCTGCGGTCAGACATCAGACAGGAGTGGGCGATGAGCGGTAAACTCTCCAACGTGCGGCTGGCCTGGTTCAATGGCGAATTCATGCCGGAGCACGAGGTGCGCATCCCCTTCCGCGACTCCTCGTGGCTCTACGGCGATGGGGCCTTCGACATGACGCGCAGCTTCAACGGCAAGCTGTTCAAAGTGCAAGAGCACGTCGAGCGGCTCTACAAGTCGCTGAAATACCTCCGTATCGACCCCGGCATCGGCCCGAAGGAGATGATGGAGCTCTCGTTCGAACTATTCGAACGCAACAAGCATCTGCTCGGTGCCGGCGAGGATTTCTGGCTCGGCCAGCGCATCTCCCGCGGCGTGCGCGAGGTGTCAGGCGATAACCTCGACCACCACGGCCCCAACGTGGTGCTGGAATGCATGCCCTTGCCGCTGAAGCAGCGGGCGCGCAGCTTCGTCGAGGGGATCAAGGTGCTGGTGCCCTCCACCCGCCGCACGCCGCCGGAGAGCCTGACTCCGCGGGCCAAGACGCACAACTATCTCAACCTCATCGTTGCCAGCCAGGAAGTCACCGCCATCGACCCCTCGGCCTGGGCGATCCTGCTCGATACCAACGGGAATTTGTGCGAGGGCCTCGGCTCCAACATCTTCATCGTCAAGGACGGCGAAATCCAGACGCCGCGGGCCAAATTCGTCCTCCCCGGCGTCTCCCGCCAGACCGCGATCGACATGGCGGAGGGGCTGGGGATGCGCGTCACCGAGGCCGACCTCGACCTCTACGACGCCTACAATGCCGATGAGGTGTTCATCACCTCGACCTCGCTGTGCATCTGCCCGGCGACGCTGATCAACGGCGTCTCGATCGGGCCGGCAGGGCAGGTATGGGGGCCTGTCACCAAAAGCATTGCGGATGCCTATGTGAAGTTCGTCGAGTTCGACTTCGTCGCCCAGTATCTCAAGTTCTACGACGCCAGCCGGACGGCCACCGCATTCTGATCGTCCGGCCTGCCGGGGCGGCGGATATCCCCCAGGCCTGCGCGGTCGCCTCGGTCGCCTATCGCGCCGCGTTTGCGGGCATCCTCGAACCCGAGGTGCTCGCGACGCGCGAGCCCGCGAGCTTCGCCGCCCGCTTCGCCGACGTGCTGCCCCGTCTGCGTGTCGCCGTGCGCGAGGGGGTGGTGATCGGCTTCTCGCTGATGACGGACGGGCATATCGACATGATGTTCGTCGATCCCGCCGCCCACCGCTCCGGCGCCGGCCGCGCGCTGCTTGCCGAGTGCGAGGAACGGGGGGCGCAATCCCTCGAATGCTTCCGCGACAACACCAAGGCCCGCGCCTTCTACGAGGCCCATGGCTGGCGGATTGCTCGTCAATATGAGCGGGTCTTTGCTGGCAGGGCGCGAGGTTTCGTGTTCTACCAAAAATGACGCCACCCATCCCCCCCCGGCCTTCCTTCCGCTTGGCCCCAGTCACCGAGCGTTGGTACTAGGTCCGACGAACGTTCCAGAACAGCGGGAAGGGACTCTTCACGATGCCCTGGATCGCGGTCTTGCGCACGATGGGTTGCAGCACCTGGCCGAGTGGCACGTAGGGCCCCTCCTCCCACACGAGCAGTTGGATCTGGCGGGCGACCTTCTGCTGGGCGGCGAGGTCGGCGGCCTCGAACCAGGCGGTGCGCAGATCCTCCATCTTCTGGCTCTCGTACCAGCCGAACCAGCCCTTGGCGCCGGTGCCTGCGATCGGGTAGTGGGCGCCGGGATCGACCAGGTTGAGCCCCTCCCACCCCGTGCAGAAGGCCGACCAGCCACCCTTGTCGACGGTCTCGCGATTGTTGCGGCGGTTGACCATGGTGCCCCAGTCCATGGCCTGGAAATCGATATTGAGGCCGACCTTGCGCAGGATATCGGCGCCGACCTGGCTGAAGGCGAACAGCACGGGGTAGTCGGTCGGCGCGACGAAAACGATGCGCTCGCCGGCATAGCCGCTCTCCTTGACCAGGCGGCGGGCGAGATCGAGATCGCGCTTGCCGGTCAGCACCTCCATCCCGGCGTCGTTGACCAGCGGCGAGCCGGGGGTGAACACGCCGACGGGCGCGCGGGCGAGGTCGGTCTCGGAGCCCATGGCGGCGGCCATGAAGTCCTCCTGGGCGATCGCCGGCAGGATGGCGCGGCGCAGCTTCATGTTGTCGAACGGCGGGTGCAGCATGTTGAAGCGCATGACGCCGACGATGCCGAAATCGTCGAGGCGCTCGACGGTGATGTTACGGCCCTTGCGCAGCATCGGCAGCAGGTCGGCGGTCGGCGTCTGCCACCAGTCCTGCTCACCGGCCTGCATGGCGGCGGCCGAGGTGGCGGCGTCGGGGATGACGGTCCACTCGATACGGTCGAATTGCGCGGCCTTGCCGCCAGCGACGAAATCGGGCGCCTCCTGGCGCGGCACATAGGCGTCGTTGCGCACGAAGGAGGCCGAGGCGCCGGGCTTCCACTCGTCGCGCAGGAAGCGGAAGGGACCGGAGCCGGTGTAGTCGTCAATCTGCTTGAAAGGGTCGGTCTTGGCCACCCGCTCTGGCATGATGAAGCACACATTGGCGGTCGGCTTGCCGAGCCCATGGGCGAGCAGAGGGAAGGGCTTTTTGAGGCGGAACTCGAATGTCCGGTCGCCGGTCGCCTTGAGCTCGTCAAGGGCGGCCTCGATGCGCTGGCCGAAGCCGTCGCGCTTCATCCAGCGGTTGACCGAGGCGACGCAGTCGGCAGCCGTGACCGGGGCGCCGTCCTGCCATTTGAGTCCGTCGCGCAGGCGCATCTTCCACAGCAGGCCGCCATTCTCGATGCTGTGGCCCTCGACCATCTGCGGCTTCGGCTGCATCGAGCCGTCCCAGCCGTATAACGTATCCCATACCATGTAGCCGAAATTGCGGGCCACCGTGGTGGAGGTCCAGATCGGGTCGGGGTTCTGCAAATTCCCCTCGGGGATGAATTTCAGCACCCGCGCCGCGCTTTGGGCAATGGCGAAGCGCGGCAGGGCGGCGGCAGGGGCGGCGGCGAGCAGGTGGCGGCGGCGCAGCATGGCGGGCTCTCCTCGTTTGGGTGGGATCAGTTTTGCCAGCGCATGTCGAACACCAGGAAGGCCTCGTTGGGCTGGGGCACCCAGCGCAGTTCCTTGCGGGCGCCGTAGATGGCGAAATCCTGGTAGAGCGGCACGGCGGGGACCTCCTCGCGGATGATCTCGAAGGCCCGACGGTAGAGTGCGAGGCGCTTCGCCGCGTCGAGCGTGCTGCGGGCGGCGTCCATCGTCGAGTCGAGCTCGGGGTTGGAGTATTTCGCCCAGGGGCTGCCGGTACGGAACAGCGGGAAGATGGTGCCGTCGGCGTCCTGGCAGCCGCAGGACCAGCGGCCCTGGGCGATCGAGCCGGCATCCCCCGGCGCGCCCTGGCGGTTGCGCAGATAGCTCGCCATGTCCATCTCGGCGATCTCGACCTTGAGGCCGACATCGGTGAGCATCTGCTGGATCGCCTCGGTGATGCCGCGGTTGTAGGCGGGCGAATTGAGGAAGCGAAGGGTGGCCCCCTCGGCGCCGGCCTCCTTCACCAAGGCGCGGGCACGGGCGGGGTCGAAGGGCCAGGTCTTGACGTCCGGCGTGTAGCCGAAGCTGACGGGGGTCAGCATGACGTTGACCGGGCGGGCATAGCCCTCCAGCAGGGTCTTGACGATGGCATCGCGGTCAATCGCCATCGCGACTGCTTGGCGCACCCGGAGGTCCTTGGTCGGTCCCCAGAGCGCGTTGACGAACAGGTAGCCGATGCGCTCGGTCGGCGTGGCGAGGACCTGGAGCGCCGGATCGCCCTTCACGTTCTGCGCATCGTCGGCCGACATCTGGCGGTTGATGTCCGCGCGGCCGGCCCTGAGGTCGGCGACGCGGGTGGCGGAATCCGGCACGGCGCGGAAATTGACCTGGCGGAACGGTGCCGCGCCGCGCCAATAGGCCGGATTGGCATCGAGCACGGACTGCACGCCACGCTGCCAGGAGCGCACCCGGTAGGGGCCGCTGCCCACCGGTGCCTGGTTGAAGCCGGCATCGCCGAGCTTCTCGATCACCGCCTTGGGGACGATGGAGATGTTGCCGATCTGCACCAGGAGCGGCGGGAACGGCGTCTTCGTCCGCAGCGTCACCTGAGCCGGGCCGGTCACCTCTGCGGCGATGATCTGGTCGAGTTGACTGAGCTGGGAGCTACGGGTTTTCGGATCCGTGATGCGGCGGATGCTGAACACGACGTCCTCGGCGGTGACCTTGCTGCCATCATGCCATGTGGCGTCGGTGCGCAGGTCGAAGACCAGGGTGGTGTCGTCGGTGTAGCGCCAACCGGTGGCAAGCCGAGGCGTCATCTTGCCCCCCTCGGAGGCGATCAGACTGTCGAACACGTTGCGGTATACGGCGACGCTGTCGGTATCGGACTGCAGATGCGGATCAAGTGTCGCGGCATCGTTGGGCAGGTCGATGGTAAGTAGGTCCTTGACCTGCGCATCGGCGGCGCCGGACATGGCACCAGCGATCAGCACTGCTACGGCAAGTCTCCTCATGATCCGCCCTCCCCGATTTTTGTCACTATAGAGGCAAGCGGAGCGACGACAAAGCCGGCCATTGGAGCGCGGGCGCCGAGCTGCGCGCGGCGGGAAGGGCCCCGACGACCACATAACCCGACGACCACATAAGGTGTCCTTGGCCGTCAGCAGATGCTCGGCGACCAGTTGCTTCACGCACTCGATCTCGATCCCTCGCATCAGATGCACCCAGCCAGATGGGAAATCCTCGGCCGCACCCCGCCCTCGCCCGCCGATCCTCCCGCGACCGGCTTGCAGTGATAGGCGGCACTGTTGGGCCCCCAGCGATGGCGCCGATCTGAAGCCCGCAGTCGCGAATGCAGGCGCATGTGAGGGGCCGGTGTTGCGCCGAGAGGCCGCTTTATCCCGGCGCTGCATTCGTCCATGATCGCCGGGACGATGACGGAGTTCCGATGACCCTGCTTTCCCGTGTCGCGACTGACGTCGGCGGCACCTTCACGGATCTCGTATATTTCGAGGCCGACAGCGACACCGGTCGCCAGACCATCCGCACCGCCAAATCCGACACCACGCCGCCCGATTTCGAGCGTGGTATTCTCGATGTGCTGGACAAGGCCGGCATCGCCCTGCCCGATCTGCGCTTCTTCACCCATGGCACCACGCTGGTGATCAACGCGTTGACCGAGCGCAAGGGCGTGATGACCGGGCTGATCACCTCCTCCGGCTTCCGCGACATCCTGGAAATCGGCCGCGGCAACCGCCCCGCCTTCTTCGACGCGCACTACCGCAAGCCGCCGCCCTTCGTGCCGCGCGGGCTTCGCCGCGAGATCGGCGGGCGGATGACCTATCGCGGTGAGGAGACCGCCCCGCTCGACCTCGCGCCGCTCGGGGCCATCCTCGCCGATTTTCGGGCAGCCGGCGTCGGCGCCATCGCGGTGTGCCTGCTGCATGCCTACGCCAACCCCGCTCACGAGCGGGCAACTCTGGCGGCGATCAAGGCGGCATGGCCGGAGGTTCCCGTAGTCGGCTCGCACCAGATCACCCGGGAATGGCGCGAATACGAGCGCACCAATACCACCGTACTTTCCGCCTACGTGCAGCCGATCGCCGAGCGCTATCTCGACCGGCTGGAGGCGAGCCTCGCCGGGCGTGGGTTCGGCGGGCAGATCTACATCATGCAGTCCAACTGCGGGGTCGACTCGCTGGCCGCGACCAAGGCGATCCCGATCACCATGGTAGAGTCCGGCCCGGCCTCTGGCGTATGGGCGGCGGCCGAGCTGGGCCGGGGGCTCGGCATAGGCAACGTGCTGGCGCTCGACATCGGCGGCACCACCGCGAAATGCGCACTGATCGAGGGCGGGCGGGTGCAGATCAAAACCGATTACTGGATCGAGCGCAGCCGTACCTCGGCGGGCTACCCGATCATGGTGCCGGTGGTGGATATCGTGGAGATCGGCAATGGCGGCGGCTCGATCGCCTGGGTCGATGATTTCGCCAAGCTGCATGTCGGCCCGCAATCCGCCGGCGCCATGCCGGGCCCCGCCGCCTATGGGCGCGGCGGGCACGAGGCCACGACGACGGACGCCAATCTCGCGCTCGGCCGCATCAATCCCGACTATTTCTGCGGTGGCGACATGGTCGCCGACATGGCGGCCGTCGGTGGCGCACTTGACCGCGTGGCCGCCCGTATCGGGGTGCCGGCCATGGCGGCGGCGCGCGGCATCGTGCGCATCGCCAACAACAACATGATCAACGCGCTGAAAATGGTGTCGATCAACCGCGGCCATGATCCGCGGGATTTCACCCTGGTCGCCTTCGGCGGCGGCGGCGGCATGCACGCGGCCGCACTCGCCGCCGAGCTTGGTGTCCGCCACGTCATCATCCCCAGGGGTGCGGCAGTGTTCTCCGCCTGGGGGATGATGATGTCGGACCTCCGGCGGGACTACTTCGTCACCCGCCTGATCGAGCAGGCGGATGGCGACCCCGCCCCCCTGCTGGCGGCACTGGTGAACGAAGTCGAGGCGCAGGCAACCGCCCAGTATGGCGCTGAGGGGGTGGCGGCCGGCGCGGTGCGCTTCCAGCGCCTGGTGAAATGCCGCTACCAGAATCAGGAGCACACAGTGGAGGTGGAACTCCCTGCCGGCGCCATCGATGCCGAGGCGGTGGCGGCCCTCGCCGGCGAATTTCATCGCGTCTATGAGCGCGAATACACCTACCGCCTGGCCGCCCCGATGGAGATTGTCGGCCTGCATTTGGTCGCCGCCGCCGAGATCGGCAAGCTCGGATTTCCCCCACTGTCGGCCACCGGCGCCCCGCTCGAATCCGCCCGCAAGGGCCGGCGCAGTGTCGATTTCGCGCAGGAAGGCGTCCACGACAGCGACATCTACGACGCCGATCGCCTCGAACCGGGCATGGCGTTCCCCGGCCCCGCGGTGATCGAGGAGTCCGGCACCACCATCGTCGTACATCCCGGCCAGCACGCCCACATCGACGGGTTCGGCCATGTTCATATCGAGGTGCCGCAATGAGCGATCCCTTCACGCTCGACGTCATCCAGCAGGCGTTGAGCGCCATCGCCGAGGAGATGTTCGTCGTCATCAAGCGCACCGCGATGAGTCCGATCATCTATGAGGTGCTGGATGTCGGTACTGGCATCACCGATGCCGAGGGCAACATGGTCAGCTCCGGCGCCGGCATCCCCGGTTTTGTCGGCGTACTCGACAAGTGTGTGCAGGCGCTGCGGCAACGCATCCCGCCGGATAGCATCCGGCCGGGCGATATCTACATCACCAACGACCCCTATACCGGCGGCGTCACCCACCTGAATGATGCGGTGCTAGCGATGCCCGTCTTCGCCGGCGGCACGCTCGTCGCCTGGGTCGCTAATATCGGCCATTGGAGCGATATCGGCGGCTCGGTGCCCGGCTCCATGGCGGTCGATGCGCGAGACATCTGGGCCGAGGGGCTGCGCCTGCCGCCGATCAAACTGATCGATGCTGGGGTGGCCAATGAGCCGGTGCTCGCCATCCTCGCCGCCAACAGCCGGCTGCCCGACTTCCTGCGCGGCGATTTGTGGTCGGCGGTGGCGAGCCTGCGCAAGGGCAATGAGCGCATCATCCGCCTGGTCGAGACGTATGGCCACGCCGATTTCACCGCCGCCATCACCGATTACTTCGACTATGCCGAACGCCACGCCCGTGCCGGCCTCGCTCGATTGCCCAAGGGGCGGTTCCCGCTGGCCGAGACCATGGATGATGGCACCCAGTGGCATGCGGTGATCGAGATCACGGACGAGCACTTCACTGTCGATGTGCGCGAGGCGCCGGACCAGGTGGCGCTGCCGTTCAACACCAGCCGCGACGGCGCGCTGATCGCCGCCCAGCTCATCTTCAAGATGGCCACCGCGCCCGATACCGTCTGCAACGCCGGCTCCTACCGGCCGCTGCGCTTCCTGACCCGCCCCGGCTCGATTTTCGATGCCACCGAGCCGGCGCCGCACGGCTACTACTCGGAGATCCGTATCCGGCTCGCCGATATGCTGTGGCATCGCCTTGCCGAGGCGGCGCCGGAGATGTTTCCGGCCGGGCATTTCGCCTCGATCTGCGGCACCGTGATCGCCGGGCGGCACCCCCATACCGGGCGGCGCTTCACCATGGTGGAGCCGCAAATGGGCGGCTGGGGCGCCACCGCGACGCGGGACGGCAACAGCGCGATGTATTCCTCCAATCACGGCGAAACCTTCAACTGCCCCGTGGAGATCGCCGAGGCGCGCTACGGCTTCACCTACCGCCGCTACGCCTTCAACGACGAACCGGGCGGCGAGGGGCTGCACAGCGGCGGCCCCGGCATCGCCATCGAGTATGCCATCGGCGGCGGCGAAACCACGCTTTCGGCCGGCTACACCCGCAACAAGGCCCCCGTCTGGGGTCTCGCCGGCGGTGCGCCCGGCACCACCAACCGCATCGAGGTCGATCGCATCGGCGGCGACCATGAGCGGCACGCCTTCGTCTCCGGCCTCAAGCTGGCGCCCGGCGATGTCGTGCGGATTCTGACCGCGCGTGGCGGCGGCTGGGGCAAAGCGGGGTGACGCGGCGGCGGCGGCGTGCACTAATCGGGTCAATCGACAATTGCAGGAGTAGAGCGGCGATGAAGGCCTTCACCACATCCATGCTGGCAGCCACCTTAGCGTGCGGCCTGCTCGCCGGCACGGCCCGCGCCGAGACCGTGCTGCGCACCGAGGAGACCGCCCCCGGCGAGCTCGATCCCGCCCGCGTCTCCAAGTACAGCGACGGCATGCTGGCGTTCAACGTCTATGACGCCCTGGTGCTCCCCGGTGCCGGCGCCGCGCAGATCGAGCCGCTGCTGGCCGAAAGCTGGACGGTGGATGGCAACACCTACACCTTCAAGCTGCGCGCGGCGAAGTTTCACAGCGGCAACCCCGTCACCGCCGAGGACGTGATCTTCAGCCTCGAGCGCATGGCCACCATGGGCACCGGCTTCTCGTTCCTCTTCCGCGACCGGGTGGCGAAATCCGAGGCGGTGGATGCGACCACCGTGCGCTTCACCCTCAAATCCCCCTTCGCCCCCTTCCTCGCCAACATGGCCCGGCTGCCGATCCTCGATCGCAAGACGGTCATGGCCAACAAGAAGGACGGCAAGTTCGGCGAGTTCGGCGATTACGGCCAGGAATGGCTGATGGCGCATGATGCCGGCAGCGGCGCCTACGCCATCGAGAGCCACAACCCGCAGGAGCTCTCGGTCCTGGTCAAGAACAAGTCGTACTTCCTCGGCATGCCCGACGCCGCGCCCGACGTGGTGCGCCTGCGCTACGGGCTCGATGCCGCGACCATCCGCGCCCTCATCAGCCGCGGCGAGCTCGACATTGCCAGCCAGTGGATGGCCCCGGAGGTGAAGCGGGCGCTGTCCACGCAGCCTGGCATGCGCCTGGTCAACGAGTACGGGCTCGGCCAGTTCTACATCCAGATGAACACCAAGAAGGCCCCGCTTGACGACGTGCATTGCCGCCGCGCTTTGGCCTACGCGTTCGACTACAAGGCCGCCCTCTCCCTGCTCACCATCAACAAGGACGTCGTCGCCGGAAAACCCTCCCGCGGCCCGCTGCCCGACGGCGCCGTGGGCGCGGACCCCAACGCGCCGATCTTCGAGCAGAACATGGACAAGGCGCGCGCCGAGCAGGCGCAGTGCAAATACAAGCCGGCCGATCAGAAGCTCGAAATCAGCTGGATCGCGGTGGTCGCCATCGAGGAGCGCTTCGGCCTCATCATGCAGCAAAGTTTCGCGGCCCTTGGCTACCCGAGCGACGTCGTGCGGCTGCCCTATCCGCTCTACACCGAGCGCGCCGCCAAGGCCGAAACCACGCCCCATTTCAGCCAGATCTACGTGAACTCGATCACCCCCGATCCGGATGCTGTGATCTACAACATGTACCACTCCAACGTCGCCGGCACCTGGCAGGCCACCTCCTGGCTGCTCGACCCCGAGGTAGACGCCCTGCTCGACAAAGGCCGCAACACCATCGACCCCGCGGCCCGCGCCATCATCTACAACGACGTGCGCAAGAAGATCATCGACGTTCAGCCGACGATCTATGGCTTCCAGAACGTCGCGCTGTTCGTTGCCCGCGATACGGTGGATATCCCCGCCTTGCAGGACCCCGCGAAAATGCGCCACGTGAATGCCGCCAACTTCATGTTCCGCCAGATGCGCATGAAGCAGTAGTCGCAGCGGTGCGCTAGGTGTCGGTTTGGCGCTTCCTCGCGCGGCGCCTGGCCGCCAGCCTGTTCGTGCTCGCCGGGGTTTCGGTGCTGGTGTTCTGCCTCGCCCGGGTGATCCCGGGCGATCCGGCCCGCATCGCGCTCGGCGGTGACGCCTCGCGCGAGCAGGTAGAGGCGCTGCGGCGGGACTTGTGGCTCGATAAGCCGCTGCCGACGCAGTATCTGCGCTTCATCGAAGGCGCGCTGCACGGCGATCTCGGCGTCTCGCTCTACAATCACCGCCCGGTGACCGAGACGATCCGCCGCACCCTGCCGGTGACGCTGGAACTGATCCTGGTCGCCGCCCTGCTCACCGCCATCCTCGGCGTGCCGCTTGGTATCGTCGCTGCCCGCTGGCGGGACGGGCCGATCGACAATATCACCCGGCTGTTCTCGCTGCTCGGTGCCGCCGCGCCGAGCTTTGTCTGGGCGATCCTGTTGATGCTCGGCTTCGCCTACACGCTGCAAATCTTCCCCATCGCCGGCCGCCTCTCGGAATCAGTCCGCCCGCCGCCCGTCCTCACCGGCATGATCATGCTCGACAGCCTCTTCGCCGGCGACTGGCGGGCGTTGGCAGACGCGGCCCGCCATATCGCCCTGCCGGCACTCGCCCTTTCCCTCTCGGGCATCGCCCAGATCGCCCGCATGACGCGGGCCAACATGGTCGAGGTCTATGACAGCGCGCATGTCGAACTCGCCCGTGCCTTCTCCTTCGGCGAGGCGACCATCGCGCTGAAATACGCGCTGCGCCCGGCCTTGATCCCGACGCTCACCCTGCTCGGTCTGCAAGTGGCCGCCCTGCTAGGCAATGCCTTCCTGGTCGAGGCCGTGTTCGGCTACCCCGGCATCGCCCAGTTCGGTGTTCAGGCGATCCTGCAGAAGGACCTGAACGGCATCGTCGGCAGCGTGCTGGTGATCGCGGCCGCCTTCCTCGCCGCCAATATGGCGGTGGATATCGCGGTGGCGTTCGTTGATCCGCGCATTCGTCTGGGGGCGCGGCATGGGTAGAGGGAAGGGCTTCTTTTTTGAAAAACA
>JAPLOH010000100.1:2889-16389 GCA_026400845.1 Alphaproteobacteria bacterium | reverse complement strand
GGGCTTCTTTTTTGAAAAAAAGAAGCAAAAAACTTTTTCTTGGTTGGCTTCGCGCTCTCCGGAGAGAGGGCGAAGCCCAATACATCAGCCCGATTCGGCGCGACGCCCATGAGTGCTCGAAGGATTAATATGTCTATTGGCTTCGCCGCCTCCAGGGAGCGCGCGGAGCAATATAGAACAAAAGTTTTTTGCTTCTTTTTTTCAAAAAAGAAGCGCTTCTTTACGTCAGGCCCCGCGTAATGCGCCGCGCCTGGTACCGCTTCTCCCGCAATGCCGGCTCGGTCATCGGCCTCGCGGTCGTCGGCGTGATCGTCATCGCCGCCGTCCTCGCCCCCTGGGTGACGCCATTCCCCAGCCATGCCGCTGGTGCGCTCGACATTCTCAACGCCAACCACGCGCCGGATGGGCGCAACTGGCTCGGTACGGATCTCGTCGGGCGCGATTTATTCACCCGGATCATCTTCGGCTATCGCCTTTCGCTGGCCATGGCCGCGGTGGTCCTGGCGCTCACCGTGCCGGTCGGCGTCGCGATCGGGCTGTGTGCCGGCTATCTCGGCGGCGCTGTGGAGGCGGTGCTGATGCGGCTGACCGACGTGTTCCTCGCCGTGCCGCCCCTGGTGCTGGCCATGGCGATCATGGGGCTGCTGCCGCCGAGCCTGGTCTATGGGATGATGGCGGTTTCGTTGATGTGGTGGCCTTGGTATGCCCGCCTTTGCTACTCGATCGCCCGCACCTTGCGCCAGGAAGGCTACGTGGTGGCCGCCGAGGTGGTTGGCGCCTCCACCGCGCATATCCTGCTGCGCGAATTGCTACCCAACGCGATGCCGTCGATCCTGACGAAAATGACGCTCGATGTCGGCTTCGTCATCGTCATCGCCTCCACCCTCAGCTTCCTCGGCCTCGGCGTGCAGCCGCCGACGCCCGATCTCGGCTCGATGGTGGCGGAGGGGGCGGGATATCTGCCGGATATCTGGTGGCTCGCGGTGTGGCCCGGCCTCGCCATCCTGCTGGTGATCCTCGGCACCAACCTGCTGGGCGACGGTATTCGCGACATGCTGGAGGCCGAACGATGAGCCCGCTGCTCGCCGTGGAGGACCTGCATCTGCGCGTCCGCCGTTTCGAGGGGGTGCACCATATCCTCAAGGGCGTTGCCTTCACGGTGGCGGCCGGGGAGCGGCTGGCGATCGTCGGTGAATCCGGCTGCGGAAAGTCGCTCACCGCCCGCGTGCTGCTTGGCCTGCTGGACCGGCGGCGTATCGCGCTCTCCGGGCGGGTGCATTTCGCCGGCACCGAGTTGCTGGCGCTGCCCGAGTCCGGCTGGCGCGGGCTGCGCGGCCGGCGGATGGCGATGATCTTCCAGGACCCCTCGACCGCGCTGAACCCGGTGTTCACCGTTGGCGACCAGTTGCGCACCGTGATCCGCCGCGGCCAAAGCGTGGGCCGTGCCGATGCGCAGGCCCAGGCACTGGCCATGCTGGAGGCGGTGGCGATCCCCGACCCCGCGCGGGTGCTGGCGGCCTTCCCGTTCCAGCTCAGCGGCGGCCTCGCCCAGCGCGTGCTGATCGCCATGGCGCTGGTCAACCGCCCCGACCTCATCGTCGCCGACGAGCCGGGCACCGCGCTCGACGTCACCGTGCAGGAGCAGACGCTGCGGTTGATGCGCCGCCTCGCCGAGGAGCGGCGGACCGCGGTGATTCTCATCACCCACAACCTCGGCGTGGTCCGCCGCTTCGCCGAGCGGGTGTGCGTGATGTATGGCGGCAGTATCGTCGAGTCCGGCCCAGTCGAGACCATCTTCGCCCGCCCCGCCCATCCCCACACCCAGGCCTTGCTGCGCGCCGTTCCCCGCCTGACCGGCGGCGCCCTGCCGGACGGGATCGACGGCAGCGTGCCTGGCTATCTGGCGCCCCCCGCCGGCTGCCGCTTCCGCCCCCGCTGCGCCCGCGCGATCGACGCCTGCGCCGAGGACCAACCGATGCGTCCCGTCGCCCCCGGCCATGCGGCTGCCTGCGTGTTCGCGGCATGAGCAGTCTCCTCGCCGTGCGCGGCCTGGTGAAGCGCTACGGCGCTACCACGGCGCTCGGCGGCATCGATCTCGATTGCGCGCGCGGCGACTGCATCGCGGTGGTCGGTGAGTCCGGATCCGGCAAGACCACGCTCGGCCGCATTCTGATCGGTGCCGAAACCGCCGATGCCGGCAGCATCGCCTTCGATGGTGCGGCCCTGCTGCACCGGCGCCCGCTCGCGCTGCGCCGGCGTATCCAGGTGGTGCAGCAGAACCCGATGTCCGCGCTCAACCCGCGCCGCACGGTGGCGCAGAGCATCGCCCTGCCGCTTGAGGTGCATCGCCTGCGCCGGGGGGGGGCGATCCGCGCCAGGGTGCTTGAATTGCTCGACCGGGTCGGCCTCTCCGCCGACTTCGCCGATCGTGTCCCCGCCGCCCTCTCCGGTGGCCAGCGCCAGCGCGTCGCCCTGGCCCGCGCCTTGGCCGCCGAACCCGATTTTCTCGTGCTTGATGAACCCACCTCGGCGCTCGACGTTTCGGTGCAGGCCCGCATCCTGCAACTGCTGGCCGGGCTGCGCGCCGAATTCGCCCTCACCTACCTCTTCATCACCCATGACCTCGCCGTGGTGCGCAACATCGCGACCTCCGTTGTGGTGCTTTACCGCGGCCAGGTCGTCGAGTCCGGTCCGACCGAGGCCCTCTTTGCCCGCCCCGCGCACCACTATACCGCCATGCTGCTCTCCTCGCTCCCCGTGATCTCCGATGAGGAGGAGGCGCTCAAGCCCGCCTGGCACTGGGATCGTGAGACCGGGCTGCGCGATTCCTTTGGCCCCGGCTGCCCGTTCCGACGACGCTGTCCGGCCGCCGCACCGGCCTGCGAACGCGCCGTCCTAACCCGAGAAGTCACGCCGGGGCATCATGTGGCGTGCGTGGCGCCGTACGAACACGGCCGCTGACGGGAAGGACGGAACGGCGTTGGAGATGCCGCCAATCGCGCGCGGCTGCGCGATTGGGCGTATTGTGAGTTGGCCGACCTCGGCTCTGGCGAATACGATGGCCAGCGCATCGGTCATGCTCGCCGTCGCCATGATGGCCGCAATCCGCCACCAAGCGAACGCTGCGCCCCCCCCAAACACAACGCGCAGAACCATCCCGCCAAAGTCCGAACCGCCCCACCGCCCCTGATCCGATGGTCCGTCCAGGAAATCAGACGGATCGCCATCAGGCTCGCCCAACGCCACATCCAAACAGCACGCGTCATCGCCTGGTCACTCTGGCGACGCGCTCACCAAGCTATCGCTCAGCAGGCGCATCTCAACCACAAAAAGAAACCCTGCTGCTAATCCTGCAGGAACGGATTTCCCTCCCGTTCCGCACCGAAGGTCGATGCCGGGCCGTGGCCGGGCACGAAGGTGATGTCATCGCCGAGCGGCAGCAATTTCTCCTTGATCCCCGCGATCAGCAGTGGCCCGTCACCATAGGGAAAATCGGTCCGCCCGACCGAGGCCTGGAACACCGTATCGCCGGCGAAAGCGAAGCGCTTGGTGCGCTCGACGAACACCACGTGGCCGGGCGTATGGCCGGGTACGTGCAGCACCTCGAAATTCATTGCCCCGAGCGCTACCGTTTCCCCCTCGGCGACGTAGCGATCCGGGGTGACATTACGCATTCCGCTCATGCCGAATTTGCGCTGCGATTCCTCGATCTCGTCAAGCAGGAACTGGTCGCGCGCATCCGGGCCGACGATCGGCACGGCGGCGAGGCCGCCTTTCGCCCGCTCGGCATCGAGTTCACCCTTCAGCGCCTTGGCTCCGCCGGCATGGTCGAGATGGCCGTGGGTAAGCAGAATGAGCTCGACCTTGAGGCCGAGCCGGCCGATGGCATCAAGGATCTTGCCCGGCTCGCCGCCAGGGTCGACTACGGCGGCCTGCATGGTCGTGGTGTCCCAGATCAGGCTGCAATTCTGCTCGAACACGGTGACGGGGACGATGGCGACGCGGAAGTCGGACATTCACTCACTCCATTTCGGAACGCTCAGATTGCCCCGTTCGGGGTGACCAGAATCTTGCCGTTTCGGCCGCCTTGCTGGGCATGGGCGACCGCGGCCTTGATCTCCTCGATGGGGTAGATGCAGTCAACCGGGGCGTGCAGCCGCCCGGCGGCGATGTCGCCGCCAAGCTCGGAGTAGATCGCCCGGATCGCCGCCGCGTCGCGCCGCGCCATGTGGCGGCCGAGCATGAAGCCGCCGAGGTTGACGCCGCGGTAGACGAAGTTCGACCGATCCACCTTGGGGTCCTCGCCGGACATCGAGCCGTAGGTGACGACATGGCCCTCGTCGGCGACGCAGGCGGCGAGCCGCCCGGTGGCCGCACCCGATACAGCGTCGAGCCCGAGACGGATATTCACCCCTCCGGTCGCATCCCGGGCACGGGCGGGCAGGTCATCGCCATCGACAATGCAGGCATCAGCGCCAAGCGCCGCAAGTTCGCCGAACAGGCTCTCGCGGCGAACCACGTTCAACGTCCGCAGCCCCTGGCGCCTCGCCAGCATGATCACGAGACGACCGACGGCGGAGTTGGCGACGTTCTGGATCACCCACTCGCCTGGCGCCAGAGTCACGAAATCGGACAGCAGCAGCAGTGCGGTCGGCGGGTTGATCCGCACCATCGCGGCCTGCTTGATGTCGATCCCTGCCGGCAGTGGCACCGCGTCCGCACCGCGCACGCGGCGGCGCTGGGCCCAGTTCTCGCGCTGAAGGTTGATGACGAGATCGCCGGCCCGGACATGGTTAATCTCGTCGCCAACCGCGATCACCCGGCCGACGCATTCCGCGCCGGGGGTCGCGGGCAGTGGGGGGCGGAGGCGGTAGCCGCCGGTGCAAAACCCGATATCGGCGGGGTTGATGGGGAACGCGAGCACGTCGAACACCACCTCGTCGGGTCCGATCGGCCCGCCCTCGGCTGCTCCGACGTCGGGTGCCTCGACGCAGGCGATGACGTCCTGGGGGATGCCGTAGGCGGAAATATCGGCGCGCTTCATCGGGGTCTCCGGTCAAACAGGGGCACACTATAGCAGAGGCCACCAAATTGGAGTGAAGTCGGACCGTTCAAAAACAGGCCATATCCTGGTGACCCGGTACGACAGGCTTATGACGGACGCCGGCCGCAGCCAGACGGGATCGACGTTCACCGCTGGGAACGGCTTGCTGCATGAGCAGCAGAAAATTAGACCTGACCATCCGTCGTAGCCGAAAGTCTCGGACATGGCTCCAGGAATCCACCTGACGGAGATATTTCCTGGGATTTTTGGTTCAAAGAGCCAGTCCCCGGTACCGGCCAGGGCCGACGTTCATGCCTGACATGTTTTGATCTTCTATAATACGGATCGGAATTTGAGACTGACAGTTTTGGACCGTTTACCCAAGCATGCCGGCCCGCAGGAGTTGGATCGTGTGCAACACCGTGCGCATTTGCGTGGTGTGGGCAAGGCGGAAGGCGTCACCGTAGATCGTCTCGTCCGGGTATTCGGTGATGATCTGATAGGGTGTGGTCTGCCGCTCGGTTTCGGTGATCTGGCACGGAATGCCGTTGATGACGGGGAAGGGCACCTCACCGGCATGGGCGCCCCAGGTGGCGAGCTGGGTGGCGTTGAAGGCGGCCAATGCCTGGTCTTCGGCAAGGCGTGCGGTCAGCGCCTCGAGGAACGGCCGCGCGGTATGGGCGAGGCCGGGATGAAGAAGCCTTTCGGGATGGTCCAGAGATCGAAACCCGCCGGCAGGTAGCCAGTGAGCGGTCGGGTCCATTCATGGGCGGGATAGCCGTGCAGGTTGAGATGCAGCCTGGCACCGGTGGCCTCGATGAGGGCGAGGCGGGCGGCCTTTTCGTGCAGCGGCGGCGTGGTCCGCGCCTCGACGTCGTCGCCGAGCGCGGAGTAGCGGGCGGCGTGGTGCATGTGGCGGGGATTGCGGGCGCGAAGCTGGTGGTGCAGCGCATAACCGTCGGGGTTTTCGCAGGGGATGAAGGCGAAGCGCTGGTTACCCCCGCGCATCACCTCCGCCGCCCGCAGCGCGCCAAGAGGGGCGGAGGTTTCATTGGCGTGCTGGCCGGCCGAGAGCAGGACGGCCGGGCCGTCGCCGTCGAAAATGCGGGCGAGCAAAGGGCGTCCCTGGACGGAGGCGATATCGTGCCGGCTGCCGCCGAGCGCGTCGGTGCGGGCGGCGATCTGGTCGGGGGTGAGGGGGCGGTCGGCGTCTTCCAGCGTGGCCGGGCCGCGCAGAATGGTGCGCGTGGCGGAATGCGGCTGCAACGCCACGGTGAGCCGGGCGGGGCCGTCCGCGATCATGATGTCGGGCACGATCTGGCCGGGCTGCAGTGTACGGTCGCCGGGGGGCAGGCCGGTGCGCTGTTTGAGGAGTTCGTTGATGGCGAAATAGAAGTCCTCGTGCAGCGCCTCGGCGGTGCTGATCACCTCGTCACCATAGGGAAGCGGGCGCTCGATGCCTGGGATGGTGGCGGTGATGGCGAGCACGTCGAAATAGGGTGCGCTGGCCGGCCAGGGATGGGCGGCAAGCGTCTGCATCACCGTGCGGAACAGCGCCTCGTACTCGGTCGCCAGCGGCCCGTCCTCCAGCACCGCGCCGGCGGCGTCGGTGATGCGCAGCCAGCCGCAGGGGGTGAGGTTGGGGGTGCCGAGGTGGTCGGGACGCAGGGCGTTCGGAGCGAAGACCGGGGTATCCACCCCGCCTGATGTCACGACGTAGGTGAGCGGCTGATCGCCGGCGACGAAGCCGAGCGGGCCGGCGAGCATGCCGGCGAGCGGTAGGCATCGAGCCGGAAGCGATTGGCCGCCGCGGAGGGATGGTTCGGCAAAGCGATGCTCACCGGCCCGGCGGCAGGCGCCTCCTCGAGGAAGTGATGGACCAGGGGCTTGTAGGCGCTGCGGATGCGGGCGTGCACACCAACCCCAGCCAGCCGCGCCTCCGCAACCCGGCGGGCGGCGGCGTTGTCGAACAGCCAGGCCTCGACGCGGTGGCCACGATGGTTGCCGTCGGAAAGCCGGGTCACCAACGCATCGAGGGTGCGGGGCAGCGTGATATCGAGCAGGGTGGTCATCTCTGGCTCCTTGTGGTGGGGTCGACGGCATCGCGCAGCCAGTCGCCGAGCAGGTTGAGGCCGAGCACGGTCAGCATGATGGCGAGCCCGGGGAAGAAGCTCACCCACCACGCGGTTTGCAGGTAGGTCCGCCCGTCCGACAGCATGCCGCCCCAGGAGGGGATCAGCGGGTCGATGCCGAGGCCGAGAAAGGTGAGGCTCGATTCGAGCAGGATGTTGTTGGCGACATTCAGCGTCATCAGCACCAGCACCGGCGCGATGGCGTTGGGCAGGATGTGGCGCCAGATGATCGCATGGTTGCGCACGCCGACGGCATGGGCGGAGAGCACGAATTCCCGCTCCCGCAGCACGATGGTCGCCGAGCGGACGACGCGGGCGTACTGCACCCACTGGCTGATCGCCATGAAGGCGATGAGTTTCCACATGTCGGTGCCGAGAATGGCGGCGAAGGTGATGGCGACAAGGATGAAGGGCAGCGCGAGCTGCACATCGGCCCAGCGCATCAGCACAAGGTCCCACGGGCCGCGATAATAGCCGGCGATCAACCCGGCGAAGGTGCCGGCCACAGCGGCGCCGGCCACCGAGAGCAGGCCGACGGTGAGCGACACCTGGCCGCCGAGGATCACCCGTGCCAGCACATCGCGCCCCAGCGGGTCCGTTCCCAGCGGGTGGGCGAGGGATTGGAAGGGCAAAGTGAGCCGCATCGCGAGGTCCATCGCGTCCGCCCCCCCGGCGAACATCCAGTCCGACAGCAGCACTGCCAGCGCCATGCCGCCGGAGAGCCCGGCGCCGAGGATGAATTCGAGGGAGCGCAGTCGGTTCATTCTGCGCGCACCCGCGGATCGACGAAGCCGTACAGGACGTCAATGGCGAGGTTCACCAGCACGATCATGGTGGCCAGCACGGTCACCACCGCTTGCAGCACCGGGTAGTCTCGGCTTGCCACCGCGTCGAAGGCCAGGCTGCCCATGCCCGGCCAGTTGAACACCCGCTCGATCACCACCACGCCGCCGATGAGCCCGCCGAATTGCAGCCCGATATAGGTGATCAGCGGGATGGCGCAGTTGCGCAGCGCATGTTTGTAGAGCACCACCGTCTCGGTGAGGCCCTTGCTGCGGGCGACCATGATGTACTGCGCCGAAAGGGTCTCCAGCATCGAGGTCCGCACCAGGCGGACATTGGTGGCACTCAGGATCGTCGCCATCGTCAGCACCGGCATCACCAGGCTCGACGGCCCGTCGGCGCCAGCCGGCGGCAGCCAGCCCAAGGTGATGGAGAACACCAGCACCAGCATGATGGCGAGCCAGAAATTCGGGAAGGACAGCCCGAACAGCGAGAGGATGCGGATTGCCTGATCCGCCGCCCCCCCGCGATGCACGGCGGCGCGAATGCCGAGCGGGATCGACACCAGCAGCGAGGCGGCCAGCGACAGCGCCGCCAGCATCAGCGTCAGCGGCAGCGCCTGACGCACCATCCCCGAGACCGCCCGCCCGCCCATGAAACTGTTGCCCATGTCGCCGGTCAGCATGCCCACGAGAAACCCCGCATACTGCTCGCTGAACGGCCGGTTCAGCCCGAGTGCGGCGCGGATGTTCTCCAGGTCCTTCGCGGTGATGGCGCCGGAGCCTTCCGCCAGCATCACCGAGGGGTCGCCCGAGAGGCGCACCGCCCAGGCCACCAGCAGGGTGACGACGAAGACGACGAACACCGCGAGCGCGAGCCGCCCGAGCAGGAAGCGGCCCACGCCCGCTTCCCGTCAGTCCACCGAGACGTCGATCAGCCTGAACCGATTGTCCGGCGGCACGACCAGGCCCTTCACCCGCTTGTTCACCCCGTAATAGGTGTCGAGATTGTAGAGCGGCAGTTCGAGTGCGTGCTCGGCGACGTAGTTGGCGATTTTTTGCAGCGCCTTCTGGCGCTCGCCGCGGTCGGCGATCGTACGCTGGCCTTCGAGCATCGCATCGAGTGCCGGGTCCTTGTCGTAGGGGTTCCAGCGCTCGCCGCTGTGATACATCAGGTAGGCGGTGTTGTCGTAGTCGAAGGTCCAGCCGCCCCAGCCCATGGCGAACATCTCGCCGGTCTTGCCGTTGGGGATGATGTCGTTGGTGAACAGGTTCATCTCGAACGGCCGCGCCTGCGGCTTCAGACCGACCGCGGTAAGGTAGCCGGCGATGGCCTGGGCGACTTCGCGGAACACGGTGTTGTTGGAGGCGAAATCGACCGAGACGGTGGTGCCGGGCGGCAACTTGGCCTCGGCGATCAGCTTGCGCGCCGCCGCGGGGTCGAACGGAATTGGCTTCTGCGCCGGGTCGAAGCCGAACGACAGCGTGCTCTGGAAGCTGGTCACCGGCTTGGCGTGGCCTTGCAGGATCTGCTTGACGATCGCCTCGCGGTCGACCGCCATCACGATCGCCTTGCGCACCCGCTCGTCCTTCGTCGCGCCATTGGCGGTGTTGAAGCGCGCGACGGTGACGGTGGGGCCGGTGGTGGAGAGCAGTTGCAGATTGGCCGTCGCGGTAATCGCGCCGATCATGCCGATCGGCACCTGGGAGGCGATGTCGACCCGGCCGGATTGCAGCTCGGCCACCTGGGTCGCGGGCTCGACGATGAATTTGTAGATCACCTTGTCGAGCTTGGGCTTGCCGCCCCAGTAATGGCCGCTCGGCTCCAGCGTAATGTGCACCTTGTTCTCATAGCCGGTCACCTTGAACGGCCCGGTGCCGACGGGGGCGGCGCCAAACCCCTGGCTGCCCTTCTCGGTGACGTATTTCGGCGGCACGATCATCGCGCCATAGCCGGCGAGCTTGGTGATCATCACCGGGTCGGGCCGCTTCAGCACGATGTCAACGCTGTAGGGATCGATGATTTCCACCGCGCCGATCGAGGTGTAGTTGGATTGCTGCGGCCCTTTGGCGCCCTCGGGGCCGAGCAGGCGCTCCATGGTGAACTTCACCGCCTCGGCGTTGAACGGTTCGCCGTTGTGGAACGTCACCCCCTCGCGCAGCTTGAAGCGCAGCCGCATGCCCTGGTCCAGCACCTCCCAGGAAGTGGCAAGCCCGGGCTTGAGGTTGAGCTGCTCGTCGCGCATCACCAGCCCGTCGTATATGTTGGAGCCGACGGCGCCCCAGGAGAGCAGGAAGGTGATGATCGGGTCCCAGTTATTGGGGTCCTGGGCCTGGGCGATGGTGAGCGTGCCGGCGGCCTTGGCCTCGGGCAGTGGCGCGCCAAGCGCGACGGCGAGGGCGGAGGCGGCGATGAGGCGGAGGCGCATTGGGGTCTCCTCGCAGTCGTGGGGATGCGCACAGTCTGGCCAGCTTGCCTCCCGCGTCAAGCCGCTGTCTGGACAGGGCATCGTGCGCGTCCTATGGCCAGCCTCGGTCGGTCTCCGGGAGCGTTCATGCGCATTCTCTACAGTCATCGGATCCAGTCGCGCGACGGGCAGAGCGTGCATGTCGACGAGCTGATCGCGGCATTGCGGGCCGAGGGGCACGAGATTTTGGTGGTTGGCCCGAGCTTCTACGACAACGCATCCTTCGGCGGCGGCAGCGGGTTCGTGGATTTCGTGCGCAAGTTGCTGCCCGGCGCGCTCGGTGAACTGGCGGAGCTGGCCTACAACATTCCGGCCTATCGGCGTCTGCGAGCGGCCTGTCGGGAGTTCCGGCCGGATGCGATCTACGAGCGCTGCAATCTCTACTACCTTGCCGGCACCTGGCTGGCGCGGCGCACCAAGCTGCCCTTCCTGCTGGAGGTGAACTCGCCGCTGGCCGCCGAGCGCACCAAGTTCGGCAACCTCCGCCTCACCGGCCTCGCCCACCGGCTGGAGCGCTACACCTGGAAAACCGCCGACCGCGTGCTCCCGGTCACCGGCGTGCTGAAGCGCATCCTGGTCGCCGCCGACGTGCCGGAGGGGCGGATCGAGGTGATCCATAACGGCATCGTGCTGTCCCGCTTCGACGATCCGCCGGCTCGCCCGGCGGGCGAACCCGTCACCCTCGGCTTCGTCGGCTTCGTGCGCGCCTGGCATGGGCTCGACGAAGTGATCCGCGAAATCGCCGCCCGCCGCTCGATGGCGCTGAAGCTCACCGTGGTGGGCGACGGGCCGGTGCGCGCCGAGCTGGAGGCGCAGGCGGCGGCGCTGGGAATCGCGGAGCGGCTCGATTTCAAGGGCGTCGTCCCCCATGCGGCGGTCCCTCACCATGTCGCGGGGTTCGACATCGCCTTGCAGCCGAAGGTGACGGAATACGCCTCGCCGCTGAAGATCTTCGACTACATGGCCGCCGGCCGCGCCATCGTGGCGCCGGACCAGCCCAATATCCGCGAAATCCTCACCCATGAGCACACTGCTTTGCTGTTCGACCCCGACGCCCCCGGCGCGATGTGGGCAACGGTTGCGCGGCTGATCGAGGATGCGGCCCTGCGCCATCGCCTCGGCGCCGCCGCCCGGGCGGAGCTGGAATCGCGCGACTACACCTGGCGCGGCAATGCACGCCGCGTCGCCGGGATTGCTGAAACCATAAGACGGGAAAAGGGAACCGCCCGATGATCACCCGCAAGCAGCTTGCCGTGCTTGACGCCGATGACGTGCTCGCACCGATGCGTGAGCGGTTCCATCTTCCCGATGGGGTGGTCTATCTCGACGGCAACTCCCTCGGCCCGATGCCGAAGGCGACCGCGGCCCGCGTGGCCGAGGTGGTGCGGCGGGAGTGGGGCGAGGGGCTCATCCGCTCCTGGAATGACGCCGGCTGGATGGACATGCCATTCCGCATCGGCGCCAAGATCGCCCGGCTGATCGGCGCGCCGGCAGGCAACGTGATCGTCGCCGACAGCACATCGGTCAATCTCTTCAAACTGCTCGGCGCCGCGCTGGCCGCCCGGCCCGGCCGCCACGTGATCCTCAGTGAACGCGGCAACTTCCCGACCGACCTCTACATGGCCGAGGGCCTCGCGGCCTTGCTCGACCGTGGCCACACCCTGCGCCAGGTCGCGGCCGCCGACATCGCGGGCGCCATCGACGAGGACACCGCGGTGGTGATGCTCACCCATGTGAACTACCACACCGGGGCGATGTTCGACATGGCGGCCATCACCGCAGCCGCCCACGCCAGGGGCGCGCTGATGCTGTGGGACCTCGCGCATTCCGCCGGCGCCGTGCCGATCGATCTCGCGGGAAGCGGGGCCGACATGGCGGTGGGCTGCGGCTACAAATTCCTCAACGGCGGCCCCGGCGCGCCGGCCTTCCTCTACGTGGCCGATCATTTGCTGCCCGCCATCCGCTTTCCGCTGACCGGCTGGCTCGGCCATGCCGCGCCCTTCGCCTTCGAGGGCTCGTACCGCCCGGCGCCGGGCATCGCCGCCGGCTTCGTCGGTTCGCCGGCGGTGATCAGCATGTCCGCCCTCGAAGTCGGCATCGACATCGCGCTCGATGCGCCGATCGCCGGGGTGCGGGCGAAATCGGTGCGGCAGACCACGCTCTTCGCCGAGCTGGTGGAGCAGGAATGCCGGGGCCATGGCCTGGTGCTGGCCTCGCCGCGCGAGGCGGCACGGCGCGGCAGCCAGGTGTGTTTCGCCCATCCCGAGGCCTACCCGATCATGCAGGCATTGATCGACCGCGGCGTGATCGGCGATTTCCGCGCGCCCGACATCCTGCGCTTCGGCATCACGCCCCTTTATCTGCGCTACATCGATTTGTGGGAGGCCGTGGCGATCCTGCGTGACGTGCTGGCCTCCGACGAATGGCGGCAGGAGCGCTTCCAGACCCGCCGGAAAGTGACCTGAACCGCGGCGCGCACGCGAAATCCCCCGCGCATCGCCGTCAGGCGATGCCGGTCATCGAGCCTCCATGCATCGCAAGCGGCAGAGGCGGCCCCCGCCCCCACACACCCGGATGCACCGCACGGCGCGGCGCATCCACCCAGGCGCGCGCCCGCAGCCGCACCCCCTGCGTGGGGCGCCACGGCGCCGGCACGGCAACCCATTCCTCCCAGCACGGCGTCTCGATCTCGGCGGCAAGCGCCGCGCGCTCCACCAGCGCGATCACCCCGATGTAGCCGACAGCGCGCGGCTGCGCCCTGGCCCTGCCCAGCAGGGCAGCCAGCAGCGCCCACAGCATCCCGCCAATGAAGGCGGCGATGTCGCGCGCGGCGTCCGGGGGATGGGTGGGCGCTGGGCTCATGGGTTCGATGTCGTTCCTGATTTCTGTGTAGATTATATAAGTAACTAAACGGTCAGTTGCAAGGCAAATTTCGTGCGAACTGAAGAAATTTTTCTACCTCCGCGACCGCTCGCCGAACGAGACGGGTTGGAAGCAAGGGCGACGGGCAGGGCAATCGGATGAAGCCGGTGCAGGCCTCGGGGAAGGCAGGTTTTTCACCACCCGCTTCGCTA
>JAPLOH010000100.1:0-2815 GCA_026400845.1 Alphaproteobacteria bacterium | reverse complement strand
GTCTCTGTGCCTCTAGCGAAGCGGGTGGTGAAAAATCTGACTTGCTTCGCCGACACGCCCGACATTCGCCGGATTGCCCTGGGGCGACGGGCCGAGCCTCTTGCCTTCCTTCCCACCGCCCGCGCTATTCTGCCGGCTCACTGACCCAAGGAGATGTCCATGCGCAAGTTGCTGCCCATCGCCGGCCTCGTCCTTTGCTGCCTTGCCGCCCCCGCCCGTGCCGACTCGATCGACGGCGCCTGGTGCCACGCGGGCGGCAAGCGCCTGATGATCAGCGGGCCCAGCATCGTCACCCCCGGCGGTGCGCGGATGCAGGGCCTCTATGACCGGCACGGCTTCAGCTACACCGCGCCGGCCGGCGAGCCCGGCGCGGGCAGCATGATCGACATGCGCCTGCTCGGCGAGCACGACATGGAATCGCGCGCCGGCGCCAACGGCCCGATCGAGCAGTGGCGGCGCTGCGGCCCGGCGGTGAGCTAGCCATGAGCGTCATGGTCACCGGCGGGACCGGGTTTGTCGGGCTGAACCTGGTCGAGGCGCTGCTGGCGCGGGGCGAGCACGTGGTCGTCGTCGCGCTGGACGCCGTGCCGGCGGTTGCCGCGGCGCGGTTTGCCGCGCTGCCCGGCCGGCTCGACACCGTGCGCGCCGACGTCACCGACGCGGCGGCGATGGCGGGGCTGATGCGCGCCCATGCGGTGGACCGGCTGTTCCCCTTCGCCGCCATCACTTCGGGGCCGGAGCGCGAGCGCGAAATGCCGGAGCGGGTGGTGGAGGTGAACCTGCTCGGCTTCATGGCCCAGCTCCGCGCCGCGCGCGAGGCCGGCGTTGGCCGGGTGATCGCGCCCTCCTCGGCCTCGGTCTACGGCGAGAGTTTTTTCAGTCATGCCTGGCTCGACGAGGTCAACACGCCCCCGGTGCCGACCGGCGTTTACGGCGTCACCAAATACGCCGTCGAGCGCACGGGCCTCAGGCTCGCCGAATTATGGGGGCTCGATCTCGTGGTGGCGCGGATCGGCGGGGTGTTCGGGCCGTGGGAGCGCGATACCGGGCTGCGCGACATGATCGGCCCGCACTGGCACCTCGCGCATCATGCCGTCACCGGCCGTGAAGCGGTGCTTCCGGCGGTGATCCCTGCCTATACCTGGGTCTATTCGCGCGACGTGGTGGCGGGGTTGCTGCACCTGCTGGATCTTAAGGACCCGCCACACCGCGTGTTCAACGTCTGCTCCGGCATGGCGTGGGGCCCGGTGATGACCCAGTGGGCGGACCAGTTGGCACGGACGTTCCCCGGTTTCACCTGGCGGCAATCGGCTGATCCCGCGGAGGTGACTGTCCGCTTCACCGAGACCAGGCCACGCGGCATCATGGATGTCACTCGCATTGGCACGACGGGCTGGGCGCCGATGTTCAACCCTGCAGCGGCCTACGCGGATTACGCCGCATGGCTCGCCGCCACCCCCGGTGGACTCACCCCCTGAACATGGCCACCTGGCGCCTCCGCGGCCTGCAACCCGGCGATCTCGGCTGGGTGATCTCCCGCCACGGCGCGCTCTACGCCGCCGAATATGGCTGGGACATGAGCTTCGAGTGGATGGTCGCCGGCATCGCGGCCGGGATCATGGAGAATTTCGACCCCACAAGCGAAGCCGCCTGGATCGCCGAGCTGGATGGCACCCCGGTCGCCTCGGTGTTCCTGGTGCGCGCCAGCGACGGGGTGGCCAAGCTGCGCCTGTTGATCACCGACCCCGCCGCCCGCGGCCACGGCATCGGGGCGCGGCTGGTGCGGGAATGCACGCTGTTCGCCCGCGCCGCCGGCTACCGGCGCATCACGCTCTGGACCCACTCCATCCTCACCGCCGCCCGCAAACTCTACGCCGCCGAGGGCTACCGCATGGTCGCCAGCGGCCCGATCCGCGCCTTCGGGGTGGAGCTCACCGAGGAGACCTGGGAGCTCGATCTGGACGTACCGCCCGCCGCCGGGTGATATCGCGGGGAAACCAGGGAGCAGACCGTGAGCAGCTATTTCTACGAACCCCGCAAGGGGCATGGATTGCCGCATGACCCGTTCAAGGCGATCGTCGCCCCCCGCCCGGTCGGCTGGGTCACCACCATCGACGCCCAGGGCCGGGTGAACCTCGCGCCCTACAGCTTCTTCAACGCAATCTCCTCCCGCCCGCCCATGGTGTTCTTCTCCACCGAAGGCTGGAAAGACAGCGCACGCAACGTCGAGGAAGACGGCGAGTTCGTCTGCAACCTGGTCTCGCGCGATCTCGCCGAAGCCATGAACGAAACCGCGGCACCGATGGCCTATGGCGAGAACGAGATGATCCGCGCCGGCCTGGCCGCCGCCCCCTCAACCCTCGTCCGCCCGCCCCGCGTCGCGCGTGCCGTCGCCGCGCTGGAATGCCGCAAAACCGCAATCATCCGGCTCGAAGCCACGGACGGCAAACCACTCGATACCTGATGATCCTCGGCGAAGTGGTGGGCGTGCATATCGACCCAACCTTCCTCAAAGACGGCATCTTCGACACCGCCGCCGCCCGCCCAGTCGCCCGCTGCGGCTACGCCGGCGACTACGCCGAAGTCACCGCCCTGTTCCAAATGACCCGCCCGCCGGCGTGATGCCAGTGCTCGATGACTGGGACCTATCGGAAGGAAGGGCGAGGGGCGTTGCCCCCTGTACAGACCGGAGACAAGGTTTACACGTGTTCGGAGACCTGGCTGACAGTTGGTTTCGATTTAGCTTTGGTTATGAGATCGAGGTTTGCGATGTGGAATCGCATGAAGTGGACGCTCCAGAGTCCATCGGTTTGGG
>JAPLOH010000321.1 GCA_026400845.1 Alphaproteobacteria bacterium | reverse complement strand
ACATAGCGCAGCGGCCGCCATTCGGTCTGGATGCCCGGAGCATCCTCCACAACATGGCGGGTGGCGTGCGTGCGCACGACGAGGTCAGCGAGGTCGGCGGGGGCGATCGGTTCGGGAAACATGATCCGGAAACCGTGCAGCGCATCACCAACTCCGAGCGACGCCAATACCCGGTCGTAGCGATGGGCAATACCGGTGGCGATCAGGCGTTCGCCATCGGCGCGGACATGCACCACGTCGAGCGTGATGCGCTCGCCAGGCTCGGCGGCGTTGCGCACCCAGCCTGCGACGTGCCGGGGCGTGCGCTCACGCAGGAAACCCATCATCGCCGATCCGGAATCCAGCAGCACCGTACCGTCCTCAGAAGCGCGCACGATGATGTCGGCCGGGTCGACCCCGACGAGCGGGGGATCGAAAGTCAGCTTGAAGCCGCAGTCGGGATCGGCATGGCTTGTTCCGAGCAACAACTCGTCGCGAAGGTCGGCGATGCCGGCAGCCAGCCGACGCTCCAGGCCGCCAGCCGACGCTCCAGGCCACCTTCTGTGACGACCGCCTCGACCGCGAGGCGGCGCGGTTCCTCCGCGGAGTCCAGCAGCCAGCCTGCGACATGGGTGGCGGTGCGCTCGCGGACATAGCCGATAGGAGGTGGCGGGACAAAGGACAGCGCCGCACCGTCGAGCCGCGTGCGCACGACGAGGTCGGAGGCCTCGGCGTCGGTGAGCGGTGGGTCCAGCCGGATACGGAAGCCGCACACGGGGTCCTCATGCCCAGCGTTGGCGAGCACGTGGTCGCGCCGATCGGCGCGTCCCTGGGCAATGAGATGCTCGCCGCCGTCGCGGCGCAGGAACACGTCGATCTCCAGTCGCTGGCTGGGGCGGTCAGCGTCCTGCGCCCATCCCGCGACATGGGTGCGTGCCCGTTCGCGGATGAATCCGGGCGGCGTGGGCACGAACTCGATCTCGCAACCGCCGCCGGCCTTGCGGACCCGAAGCGCCGAGACGTCGCCCAATGCGAGCGGCGGATCGAACAGAATGCTGAACCCGCAATCAGGAAAGGCATGGCCGCCAGCAGCGAGCCGGGCGTCCCTTTGATCGGCAAGACCGCGCGCGATCACCCGTTCCACCCCATCACGGCGCAGCAGCACCTCCATTTCAAGGTGCTGCTCGGGCAATGTCGCATCCTGCAGCCAGCCAACCACCTGGGTCGTGCTGGCCCGCCGCGCGTAGCCGTGCAGGCGCGGCGACAGGATTTCGACCGGGCGCAATGCAGTCAATGGCCAGATTTCGAGCGAGTCGCGTTCGGCCGCACTCAATGGTTCGGCGAAGGTGAAGCGGAAGCCGCGATCGGGATCGGGCGCGCCTTGCGCGGCGAGGCCAGGGTCGCGCCGTCCGGCAATCGCGGTCCCGAGCAGGCGGCGCCCGTCAGGAGAAGTGCAATAGATCTCGACCGGCACACGCTGCGCGCGGTCCCGCACATTCTCGACCCAACCGCGCACATGGCGGGTGCTGCGTTCCGAGACGTAGCCGATGAACACCGGGCGCGGCGGGAACACCCGCTGATAGGCCGGTTTCAAGACGGCGCGCAGCGGTTCGGGGAGCAGGAATTGCAGGTCGGACAGGCCCATGACGGTTGCTTATCCCCAAATATCGCCGGACAGGCCGGAGGTGACCGAGTTGGTTGCCCAATGGCGGCCTTGCGTCAATCCCCAAACCTCATCGCAACCAGGGCCGCCTCACGGCGGGATGCGGCGCCGCGCAATTCGCGGTAGAAGATGCCATGCGCCGTTACATGCTGCCCCTCCTGCTGCTCCTGCCGATCTGGGCCTCCCCCGCCGCGACGCAGCCCGCGCCGCCGGACGTGATGGCGCTGGTACGGGCGGATCGCTGGCCCGACGCCGCCGAGGCCGCCGCCCGCTATGCGGACCCGGTGGTCGGCAAGCTGGTGCGCTACTTCCGGCTGATGTCACCTTCCGGGGCCGGCGTCACCGAGATCGTCACCTTCATGGCGGACAACCCGGACTGGCCGCTGCAAGGCAGCCTGGCGCGGCGGCGCGACGAGGCGCTGGCGGGCGAGCCGGATGACGCGGTCGTGGTGGCGGTCTGCGCCCGCGAGCCGCCCCAGGCGATGGCGGCGATGCTCCATTGCCTCGGTACCGCAATCAGGCTCGGACGCGAGGAGGATGCCACGCGGATGGCCCGCCGCGCCTGGAGCCTCGGGATCACCGACGCGGCGGCCGAGCAGCGCTTCCTGCATGAGCACGCCACTCGACTCGGCGCCGCCGATCACCTCGCCCGCGCGGAACGGCTGATGCAGGCCGATATGTCACGTGGCAGCGAGGCCGGCCGCGCCGCCGAGGCCGCGGCGACGCGCCAGGCCGCGCGACTGGCGCCGGCCGATCGCGCGCGGATCGAGGCCCGGCTGGCGCTGCGACGGGACGACCCCTCGGCCCCGGCCCTGCTCGCCGCCCTGCGCGGGGCGGACCGCGGCGAGCCAGGCGTGTTCCTCGATCATGTCGCGTTTCTTCGCCGCGGCGGGCAGGACGAGGCGGCGCAGGCGGCCTGGATCGCCGCCGGCACCGCGGCCGAGCGTGCCGCCGGGGAGCGGCGCGGCGCGTTCTGGAGCGAGCGCAACATCATGGCCCGCCGCCGGATGCGACAGGGCGACGCCGCCGGCGCCTACGCGATCGCCGCCGGCCATGCCCAGACCGGCGGCGAGGCGGCCGCAGAGGGCGAATTCCTCGCCGGCTTCATCGCGCTGCGCCGGCTCGACAACCCCGCCAAGGCAATCGCCCATTTCCGCCGCCTCGCCGCGCTGTCCGGCGCCGCGATCACCCAGGGGCGGGCCTGGTACTGGATCGGCCGCGCCGAGCAAGCGGCCGGCAACACCGAAGGCGCCCGCATTGCCTTCGCCACCGGCGCACGCTGGCCCAGCACTTTTTATGGCCAGCTCGCCGCGATGAAATCCGGCGACACCCCCGCCGCGCTCGCCGCGCGCATCACCGCCACCACCGACCCGGTCGCCGATCCGAGCCGGATGATGGACTGGGCGAGCCGGGACCTCGCGCGCGCCGCCACCTATCTCGCTGGCTGGGGCGAGGCCCGCCGCGCGCAACCCTTTCTGCTCCGCCTCGACGAGATCGCGCCCGACCCCGAGGACAAGGCGCTGATCGCCAAGCTCGCCACCGCCCTCGGCCTCACCGAAACCGCCGTCGCGCTGGCCCGCCGCGCCGGGCGGGAGGGGGTGATGCTGATCGGCACCGGCTGGCCGCAGCCGGTCACGCCGCCCGCCATGGCCGCGCCCGAGCCCGCCCTGTCGCTCGGCATCATCCGCCAGGAAAGCAGCTTCGACAGCGCCACCGTGAGCCCGGCCGGCGCGCGCGGGCTGATGCAGCTGATGCCGGCCACCGCCTCCCAGGTGGCGCGGACGCTGAAGCTCCCGGTCTCGGTGCCCGCTTTGGTGCTCGACCCCGGCTACAACATGCGCCTCGGCACCGCCTATCTCGCGGACATGTTGACCCGCTTCGACGGCGCGGTCGCGCTGGCGGTGGCGGCCTACAACGCGGGGCCAGCGCGGGTGAGCGAGTGGATCGCCACGAATGGCGACCCCCGCCAGCCCACCGTCGACGTGCTCGACTGGATCGAGACCATTCCCTTCGGCGAAACCCGCAACTACGTGCAGCGGGTGGTGGAGAACCAGGTGATCTACCGCGCCAAGCGCAGCGAAATCCGCCAACATCCGCTGGCGCCATGGCTGCGGTAAGGCGCATGACCGCGGCCCGCCTGATTGCCAGCGGCTTCGGCTCCGGGCTGGTGAAATTCGCGCCCGGCACCGCGGGGTCCTTCGTAGCGCTGGTGCTCGGCGCCGCCATGCTGCACGTGTTCCCCCCTGCCCTGCCGGTCGCCGCCGCGGCGGCCTATCTCGCCGGACTATGGGCAGTGCGCGCCGAAGGCGCCGAGGATGATCCGGGCTGGGTGGTGATCGACGAATTCTGCGGCCAGTGGATCGCCATGCTGGCCCTCGCCACGCCGAGCCCGGCCGGGCTGCTGGCCGCCTTCGTGCTGTTCCGCGTGTTCGATATCGTCAAGCCCGGCCCGATCCGCACCGCTGAACGCCTGGGCGGTGCCCAGGGGGTAATGGCGGATGACGTGGTGGCCGGGGCCATCGCCGCTTTGCTGCTGTGGATGGTGCGAACCGGCTGGCCTGGGCTATTGGAGTGATCATGCGCACGGTGATCAACATCGACGGCGAACGCTTCACCCGCAACGGGGAACCGACGCACGCTGGGCGGACCTTCCGCGGCACCGACATCTCCGGCCTGCTGTTCAACTCCCGCATGGTTAACGCCATCGTCGATGACCGCAACCAGGCGACCCGCGGCGTCTGGGCCTATGCCGATGGGCCTTGGGACCCCGCGCGCAACAGTTTCGAATTCGGCGCCGCCTTGCCGCTCTACCGCAGGCACGGGCTGGACGCGGTGACCATCAACATGCAGGGCGGCTCGCCGCAGGGCTACAGCTGGAACCAGCCGTGGAACTTCTCCGGCTTCGCCGCCGATGGCACCCCGCTGTCGGACACGCTTGGCCGGCTCGACTACGTGCTGGAAGCCGCCGACGCGGCTGACATGGCGGTGATCCTCGGCGTGTTCTATGGCGCGGCGGCGCGGCGGTTGGTGGGCGAGAGTGCGATCATCCGCGCGCTCGATGCCACCGTGACGCATCTGATGGCCGGCGGCTGGCGCAACGTGCTGCTGGAAATCGGCAACGAGATCGACAATCGGGCCTTCACCCACGACATCATCAAGCCCGACCGCTGCGCCGAGCTGATCACCAGGGTGCGCGAGGCGAGCTGGGGGCGACTCAAGGTCAGCACCAGCTTCAACGGCGGCGTGGTGCCGCCGGCGACCATCATCGGGGTCAGCGACTTCGTTCTGCTGCACGGCAACAGCGTCGAACATCCCGCGCGCATCGGCGAAATGGTGGCGGAGGTGCGTGCCTCGCCCGGCTATCGCGGCCAACCGATCCTGTTCAACGAGGACGACCATTACGACTTCGCCGCCGCGGACAACAACATGCTGGCCGCCATCCAGTCGCGCACGGGATGGGGGTATTTCGACTACCGCCGCATCCGCGAGGGTTTCAACGAGGGTTACCAGAGCCTGCCGGTCGACTGGGGCATCCGGTCGGAGCGCAAGCGCGCGTTCTTCCGGCTGCTGGCGGAGGTGACCGGCCACAAGGAGCCGGAATGATCGACGAGGCGATACTGGCCGCCGCCGAGGCGTTGCTCGCGCAATGCCGCGCGGCGGGGGTGACGGTAACAACCGCGGAAAGCTGCACCGGCGGCCTGATCGCCGCAACACTCACGGCGATCTCCGGGAGTTCGGACCTGGTCGAACGGGGTTTCGTGCCCTACTCCAACGCGGCCAAGGCGGAGCAGGTTGGCGTCGATCCGGCGCTGATCACCGCCCATGGCGCGGTGAGCGAACCCGTCGCGCGCGCCATGGCCGAGGGGGCGCTCGCCCGCTCGCGCGCCACGCTCGCCATCTCCGTCACCGGCGTGGCGGGGCCGGGCGGCGGTTCGGCAGACAAGCCGGTTGGGCTGGTGTGGTTCGGCAGCGCCCGGCGCGGCGGGCCGACAGTCTCGCTGTCGCACATCTTCCCCGGCGACCGCACGGCGGTGCGCAAGGCGACGGTGGCGGAGGCGCTCCGCTTGCTCGCGCGCCGGGTCGCTGTTTGACCCTCAGTTCGGCGCCTTTTGCGGCTGCCGCGACCGCATGTAGGTCTCGATATCGGCCTTGGTGACGTAGCCCTTGTTGCCGCGGTCGATCGCCTGGAAGTTGCGCACGACCTGCGTGATCTGAGCAGCGCGCGCCTGCGCCAACGTCAACCGCCCATCGCGGGTGGTGTTGGCGGCATCGAAGCGCTGCTCCATTTCCGCCCGCCGCTGTTGCGGATTGGGCCGCTGCTGTGGAGCCGCGGTCGCTGGCGGTGAACCGGGAATCAGTGTCTCGATCGTCGCGTTCAAATTGGCGCGCGGCTGCGGCGCGGCAGGCGCGGCGCTTGGTCCCGGCAGGGAAGGCGCCGGGACAGTCTGGGCCAACAGCGGCCCCGCGAGCAGCGGGGCCGCAAGGGCGGCGGCGAACAGGCGCATCCTGAAGGCTCCTTGCGGATCGGCACCCGTTCTACCGCCCACCCAAACCCTCGTCACGGCCCCTTGCCGACGACCGCGCGGATCACCTGGATTGCGGCCTCGATATCGGCGGACGATACGTCCAGATGGGTGCAGGCGCGGGCGCGCCATGTCTTGTTGACGTTGAAGCCGACGCCGAACTCCTGGCAGCGGGCATTGAGGGTGGCCGCGTCGATGCCGGTGCCGGTGGTGTCAAAGAACACCAGGTTGGTCTCCGGCATTTCGACCACGATGCCCGGGATCTGCGCGAGGCCACGGGCCAGCAGCTTGGCGTTGGCGTGGTCCTCGGCAAGGCGCTCGACGTGATGGTCGAGCGAATAGATGCAGGCCGCGGCACATAATCCGCCTTGCCGCAGCGCGCCGCCCATACGTTGCTTCCAGCGCCAGGCTTGGCCGATGAAGTCGCTCGATCCGGCGAGCACCGCACCCAGCGGCGCGCCGAGGCCCTTGGTGAAATCGAGCCATACGGTGTCGAACCCCGCCACCATATCCGCCGGCGCGATACCCGCGGCGACGGTGGCGTTGGTCAGGCGTGCGCCGTCCATATGGGTCACCATGCCACGCTCATGGGCGAAATCGGCGATGGCGTTGAGGTCTTCGAGCTTCCAGACGGTGCCGCCACCGGAATTGGCGGTCTGCTCGGGCGCCCTTCAGCGTGTCGAGGCTGAACTGGCCGCGCGCGCCCTGCAGGCCAGTGATCTGCGCGCCCGCCAGGGCGGCCGCGCCGCTGCCCTCGCTGGTGAGAATATGGGCGGTCTCGTGCGCCAGGATCTCGTCGCCCGGACGGCACTGGGTGATGATGGCGATCTGGTTGCACATCGTGCCCGACGGCATGAACACCGCCGATTCCTTGCCGAGGAAGGCCGCCATCCGTTCGCACAGCTCATTGATCGTCGGATCGGTCCCGGCCTGCTCGTCGCCGACTTCAGCCTCCATCATCGCCGCCTTCATCGCCGGCGTCGGCTTGGATTGGGTGTCGGAATAGAGATTGATCCGCATGGGCGGGGTGCCGCGCGGAATGGCGGGTGGGGCGAATGAATGCTCGTAGGACATCGGGCGGGCTCCAGGACACAAGACTATCAATCAAGCAGCATCGGCGCCGCTGCGCCAGTGGGCCAAGCCGTTCAACGCTCGGCGCCGACCACGGCCAGACGGCCGATGAAGATGACCGGGCCGGTTGGCCGGCCAGTGGTAGAGCCACCTTCCGGCTCGACGCTGATTTCGAGCAGCATCTGCGCGGCCGGCGTAAAGATGCGCGCGGGGATGGTTAGCTGGCGCACCGGCTCGTAGGGCAGCACGCCGAGATTGGTGGGTGCCTGGGCGCCCTGTGCGATGGCCCAGAGTTGCAACACCTTGCCAGACGGCGCCTGAAGCTGCCGGCCGGATGCGGCGGGAAGGTTAATGAAGCTGAGATTGCCCTTGGGGTCCCGCTCCACCAGCACGCCCGGCAAGTTGCGGTCGTTGGCGAGCACCGCGACCAGGCGCTGCGCCTGACCGCGCGGGTAGAAAAAATAGCCCACCCCACCGGCCACGGCGACCACCGCGAGCACCGCCACGGCGCGCCATATCTGGTTGGCGCGCTGCTTGTTACGTATTTTCGGCGCGTCGGGCGGGGAAATCCGGGCCTCGATACGGTCCCACAAATTGCCGGCCACCGGTTCGGGCCGCGCCAGCAGAGCGATCGGCGCGAACCGCGCTTCCCACGCTGCCACCGAATCGCGCCATGCCGGATCAACCTGCATCGCCGCGCGCACCCGCTGGGCGGTGCGGCTGTCGAGCAGGCCCACCACGTAGTCGCCAGCCGTGACTTCGCGTCCGGCAACGCTGGTCGGCAGATCGCCGAGCGCCGGCGTCAGCACCGTACCGCCGTTATCAGCCGGCGTGCTCACGGCACGCTCGCGCGCAGCGCCAGCATCGCCCGGTGCAGCCAGGCCGGCATCTTGGCGATCGGCAGGTCAAGCTCCGCGGCGAGTTCACCGTAGGACAACCCATTGACGTAGGAGAGAATAACCCCCCTGCGGCTGTCGGCATCGAGGCGCAGCAGAGCAAGCCGCAACTGCTTGCCGGAGTCGTTCGCGAGCAATCCGTCGAGCGCGTCGGCATCGATGATGAAGTTGTCCTGCTGGCGCGCATCGGGCGGAAACTCCCGCCCGCGCTGACGTGCGATATCGAGCGCCACATGCCGGATGGTGGCGGCGATCCAGGTTTCCGCCGCGCCGCGTGCTGGGTCGAACTGGCGCGCCTGCTCCCAAATCCGCACGAAAGCCTCCTGCAGGGCATCTCCGGCCGCAACGCGATCCCGCAGGATGGCAACGGCGATGCCGAACATGCGGGCGGACTGACGGACGTAGATCGAGCGCAGGGCCGCCTTGTCGCCTTTGGCAACTTTCGCCAGCGTTGCGCTGAGATCGGTGTCGCTTGCCATGTGTCCCGGACGTCACAGTGTCAAAAAAACAGAGAAATGCCCAATATCACGGGACAGCGCATCCATTCCAGCAGGAAAACACGCGGCTCAGACGGGGGCATCGCTCGGGGCTACCCGGCGCTGCGGCGTTCCGTAGACGATACGCGCCCGCTCGAGAAACGCGTTGACCATGCGGCGAACCGCCTCGTGGAACACCACCCCGATGGCGGCCTGAAGGATGCGGCTGCGGAATTCGAAGTCGACGAAGAAATCCACTTTGCAGCCCCGGGCGTCGGGCGTGAAGGTCCAGTGGTTGTTGAGGTAGCGGAAGGGGCCGTTCTCGTAGCGCACCCGGATGGCGCCGGGACGGTCTAGCGCCACGCGACTGGTGAAGCTTTCTCGGAAGGGGCCGAAGCCGATCGTGAGATCGGCGACCAGTTCGCTCTCCGACTTCGTGCGCACCCGCGCGCCGACGCACCAGGGCAGGAATTGCGGATAGCGCGCCACGTCGGCCACCAGATCGAACAACTGCTCCGCCGTGTAGGCGACGGCGCGGCTTTCGGCGTGGGTCGGCATTACCGATGCGTCAGCATCAGGCGGCGGCGCGGGCGGCCTGGAGGGCGGCGAAATCGGCATCCGCATGGTAGGAGCTGCGGGTGAGCGGGGTGGCCGAAACCAGCAGGAACCCCTTGGCGCGGGCGAGGGATGCGTACTCGGAGAAGGCTTCGGGGGTGACGAATTCAGCCACCGCGGCGTGTTTCACCGTGGGCTGGAGATACTGGCCGATGGTGAGGAAATCGACGTCGGCGATGCGCAGATCATCCATCACCTGCATGATCTCGGGCCGCGCCTCGCCGAGCCCGACCATGAGGCCGGACTTGGTGAAAATCGTCGGCGCCAGGCGCTTCACCGTGTCGAGCAGGCGCAGCGACTGGTAGTAGCGCGCACCCGGGCGGATCGAGGGATAGAGCCGCGGCACAGTTTCGAGATTGTGGTTGAACACGTCGGGATGCGCCGCCGCCAACGCCTCGGCGCCGCCGGGCTTGCGCAGGAAATCGGGGGTCAGCACCTCGATCGTGGTACCCGGCGCGGCAGCCCGCACCGCGGCGATCACGGCGGCGAAATGCGCCGCTCCGCCATCGGCGAGATCGTCGCGATCGACCGAGGTGATCACCACGTGGCGCAGCCCGAGCTTGGCCACCGCATCCGCCACCCGGTTGGGCTCGGTTGCGTCGAGCGGATCAGGATGGCCGGTGCGCACGTTGCAGAAGGAGCAGGCGCGCGTGCAGGTGTCGCCCATGATCATCATGGTGGCGTGGCGCTGCGACCAGCACTCGCCGATATTGGGGCAGGCCGCCTCCTCGCACCCCGTCACCAGCCCGTTGTCGCGCATCAGCGCGCGCGTCTCGTGATAGACGGGGTGATTGGGCGCCTTCACCCTAATCCAGGCCGGCTTGCGCTGAATGGGGTTATCCGGCCGGTTCGCCTTCTCGGGGTGGCGCGCGGCACGGTGGTCGACGACGATGCGGGTGGTGGTCATGACAATGTCTGCCTCAACGCGCGGAGCCCGCGCTCCGGCTAGAAGTGGATAACCCGCTTGTAGGCGTCAAGCACCGACTCGTGCATGGATTCCGAGATGGTGGGATGCGGGAAAATCGTGTGCATCAGCTCCGCCTCGGTGGATTCGAGCCCGCGCGCGATGGTGTAGCCCTGGATCATCTCCGTCACCTCGGCGCCGATCATGTGGGCGCCCAGGAGTTCGCCGGTCTTGGCGTCGAACACCGTTTTCACCATGCCCTCGGGCTCGCCCATGGCGATCGCCTTACCGTTGCCGATGAAGGGGAAGCGGCCGACGCGCACCTCCTGCCCCGCCGCCTTCGCCCTGGCCTCCGTCATCCCCACCGAGGCAATCTGCGGACGGCAATAGGTGCAGCCCGGCACGTTGGACCAGTCGATCGGGTGAACACCTTCGACGCCGGCGATCTTCTCGACGCAGATGACGCCCTCATGGCTCGCCTTGTGCGCCAGCCAGGGCGGCCCGGCGATGTCGCCGATGGCATAGACGCCAGGTTCCCCAGTGCGCGCCCACTCGTCGGTCACCACATGGGTGCGCTCGACCTTCACGCCGGTGCCCTCAAGGCCCAGCCCCTCGACATTGCCGACGATGCCGACCGCCGAGATCACCCGATCGACCGTGATATCCTGCGTCTTGCCGCCGGCCTCGATGGTGACGGTCACGCTGTCGGCGCCCTTCTTGGCACCCTTCACGGCGGCCGAGGTGATGATCTTCATCCCCTGCTTCTCGAAGCTCTTGCGGGCAGCGGCCGAGATCTCCTCGTCCTCCACCGGCAGGATGCGATCCATCATCTCAACCACGGTCACCGCGGCGCCGAGGTTGAGGTAGAAGGAGGCGAACTCGATGCCGATGGCGCCCGAACCGATCACCAGCAGGGATTTCGGCATCGCCGCCGGCACCATGGCGCCCTTGTAGGACCAGATCAGCTTCTCGTCGGCTTCCAGCCCCGGCAGCTGCCGCGCCCGCGCGCCGGTGGCGAGGATGATATGCGGCGCCTTCAGCGTGGCGACGGGCTTGCCGTCCTTCTCCACCGCCACGGTCTGCTTGCCGGCGAGCTTGCCGGCGCCGTCGATCACCGTGACCTTGTTCTTCTTCAGCAGATGCGCGACGCCGGAGGAGAGCTGCTTGGCCACCCCGCGCGAGCGTTTCACGATGGCCGCGAGGTCAAACCGGATATTATCGGCGGCGAACCCGTAGTCCTTGAGGTTGTGCAGCAGATGGTTGATTTCCGAGGAGCGCAGCAGCGCTTTGGTGGGGATGCAGCCCCAGTTGAGGCAGATACCGCCGAGATGCTCGCGCTCCACCACCGCGGTCTTGAGCCCGAGCTGGGCGGCGCGAATGGCCGCCACATAGCCGCCGGGGCCGCCGCCGAGGACGATCAGATCGAAGGACTGCTCAGCCATGTCGCATGCTCCTTATGAAGCGGATCGTGGTCAGCCGCGCGCGGCCATCGCCGTCAGCGCGTCGCCGGTGAGGCGCTGCACCGTCCAGTCGTCCATCGCCCGTGCGCCGATGCCGCGGTAGAAGCGGATCGCGGGCGCATTCCAATCGAGCACGGACCACTCCATCCGCACACAGCCCTGCGCAATTGCGCGGCGGGCGAGTTCGCTGAAAATGCGGGTGCCGATGCCCTCACCGCGATGCTCCGGCAAAACGAACACGTCCTCGACATAGAGCCCGTGCCGGCCGGCGAAGGTGGAGTAGTTGTAGAACCACAAGGCAAAGCCAACCGGAACGCCGTCCTGCTCAACGAACAGCGCTTGGCAGCGGGCGGGGGTGCCGAACAGCGAGCGATCGAGATCGGCCTCGGTGGCCGTCACCTCATGCAGCAGCTTCTCGTATTCGGCGAGCGCGCGGACGAACCACAGCACCCGCGCGGCATCGCCGGGAACGGCGTCGCGGAAGGCCAGTTCGCTCACAGCATCAGGCTCATAACATGAGGCTCAGGGGGTCCTCGATGATCCGCTTCAGCTCCGCCATGAAGGCCGCGCCGAGCGCCCCGTCGATCACCCGGTGATCGGCCGAGAGCGTGCAGGTCATCACGGTGGCCACCGCGAGTTCGCCGCCCTTCACCACCGCGCGCTTCTGGCCCGAGCCGACCGCGAGAATGGCGGCCTGCGGCGGGTTGATGATCGCGGAGAACGACGAGACACCGAACATCCCCATGTTGGAAATGGAGAACCCGCCACCCTGGAACTCATCGGGCTTCAGCTTGCCGGCTTTGGCGCGGGTCGCGAGGTCGCGCATCTCGGTGCTGATGGTGGCGAGGCCCTTCTGGTCGGCCTTGCGGATGATCGGCGTGATCAGCCCGTCGGCAATGGCAACCGCGACGGAGATATCGACATCGTCGTACATCACCATCGCATCCTCGGTCCAGGACGCGTTGACCTTGGGGAAGCGGCGCAGCGCCACGGCGCAGGCCTTGATCACCAGGTCATTGACGGTAATGCGGAACCCGGTCTCGCCCTTGGGGCCGCGCTCGGAGAGGTCAGTGCCGAGCTTCAGCAGCGCGTCGATCTCGATATCCATCGCCACATAGAAATGCGGGATGGTGGATTTCGACTCGCTGAGGCGGCGGGCGATCACCTTGCGCATGGTGCTGTGCGGCACCAGCGCATGCGGCGCGGCGATGGCGGCGGCCGGTTTCGGCACTGGGGCCGCGACCGCGGCGGCTGCAACCGGCGCGGGGGGAGTGGGGGGCTTGGAACCACTGGCCAGAGCGGTTTCAATGTCGGCGCGCACGATGCGACCGTTGGGGCCACTGCCGGGCACCCCCGTCAAGTCGAGCCCGGCCTGCTTGGCCATGCGACGGGCGAGCGGCGAAGCGAAGACTCGCTCTCCGGAGGATGCGGCAGGGGCAGGAGCGGGCGCCACGATGGCGGAGACCGGCGCCTGCGGGGCGGGGGTGGCCGCCATGCGGGCGGGGGCGGCGGCACTTGGCACCGCCTCACCAACATCCACCAGGATGGCGATCGGCGCGTTGACCTTGACGCCCTCGGTGCCGTCGGCGACCAGGATTTTACCCAGCACGCCCTCATCGACCGCTTCGACCTCCATGGTCGCCTTGTCGGTCTCGATCTCGGCGATCACGTCGCCGGCCTTGACGGTGTCGCCTTCCTTCTTGAGCCAGCGGGCAAGCGTGCCCTCGGTCATCGTCGGGCTCAGCGCCGGCATCAGGATGTTGGTGGCCATTTCGGTCTCTCCCCTACAAACCCTAGTTCAGAACAGCTTCTTCGCGGCGTCCACCACCCATTGCGGCTGCGGCAATGCGAGTTTCTCGAGGTTCGCGGCATAGGGCAGCGGCACATCCTTACCGTGCACGCGCACCGGCGGCGCGTCCAGCCAATCGAAGCAATGCTCGATAATCTGCATGTTCACCTCGGCGCCGATGCCGGCATAGGGCCAACCCTCCTCGACGGTGATGATGCGGCTGGTTTTCTTCACCGAGGCGACGATGGTGTCGGTATCGAGCGGGCGCAGCGTGCGCAGGTTGATCACCTCGGCGCTGATACCCTGCTCGGCCAGCGCGTCCGCTGCCTTCATGGCGACCCCCACCATGATGGAGAAGGCGACGATGGTGACGTCCGTCCCCGCGCGCTCCACCTTGGCCTTGCCGATCGGCAGGACGAAATCCGGGTCGGTCGGGCAATCGAAGGTCTGCCCGTACATGATCTCGTTTTCGAGAAACACCACCGGGTTGGGGTCCTGGATCGCGGCGCGCAGCAGGCCCTTGGCATCAGCCGCGGACCACGGGGCGACCACCTTGAGGCCGGGGCAATGGGCATACCAGGAGGCGTAGCACTGGCTGTGCTGCGCGCCGACGCGCGAGGCGGCGCCGTTCGGCCCGCGGAATACGATGGGGCAGCCCATCTGGCCGCCCGACATATAAAGCGTCTTGGCGGCCGAATTGATGATCTGGTCCATCGCCTGCATGGCGAAGTTGAACGTCATGAACTCGACAATCGGGCGCAACCCGTTCATCGCCGCACCGACGGCCATGCCGGTGAAGCCGTGCTCGGTGATCGGCGTGTCGATCACCCGCCTGGCGCCGAATTCCTCGAGCAGGCCCTGGCTGATCTTGTAGGCGCCCTGGTACTGCGCAACCTCTTCGCCGAGGAGGAATACCTCGGGGCTGGCGCGCATCTCGATCGCCATCGCATCGCGCAGCGCCTCGCGCACGGTGGTCGGCGCGGTCGGGCCCCAGTCCTTCTCGGCGGCGAGCGGCACCGCGGCCGCGGCCGGCGCGCGCGACGCCGCCACAGCGGCGGGCGCCGCCACTGGAACCGGCGCAGCGGTGGACGCGCCCTCGCCGACCACGGCGATCGGCGTATTGACCGCCACGCCCTCAGTCCCCTCGGGCACCAGGATCGCGGTGAGAATGCCCTCGTCCACCGCCTCGACCTCCATGGTCGCCTTGTCGGTCTCGATCTCGGCGATCACGTCGCCGGGGCGCACCATGTCGCCAACCGACTTAAGCCAGCGCGACAGCTTGCCCTCGGTCATCGTCGGCGAGAGCGCCGGCATCAGGATCTGGTTGGCCATGGTCTCAGCGCTCCACCAGGATGTCGGTCCACAGCTCGGCCTCGTTGGGCTCCGGGCTGGTCTGCGCGAAATCGGCGGAATCCTGCACGATGCGCTTCACCTCGTCGTCGATCCGCTTGATCTCGGCGTCGTCAACGTCGAAGGCGGCGAGCTTGTGGCGGGCGCCCTCGATGCAGTCGCGCTCGGAGCGCATCTTCTGGATCTCCTCGCGGGTGCGGTAGCGCCCGGGGTCGGACATCGAGTGGCCGCGATAGCGGTAGGTCTTCATCTCCAGCAGGAACGGCCCCTTGCCGGCCCGGCAATGCGCCACCGCGATATCGGCCGCCGCCTTCACCGCGCCGACATCCATGCCATCGACCTGCAGCGAGGGGATGCCCCAGGGCGCGCCGTTCTGCGACAGGTCACGGCTGGCCGTGGCGCGATCGACCGAGGTGCCCATGCCGTATTTGTTGTTTTCGATGACGTAGATGCAGGGCAGCTTCAGCAGCGCCGCGAGGTTGAAGCTCTCGAACACCTGGCCCTGGTTGGAAGCGCCGTCACCAAAATACGTCACCGCCACGCGATCGGAGTTGCGGTAGGCGTTGGAGAAGGCGAGCCCGGTGCCGAGGCTAACCTGGGCACCGACGATGCCATGGCCGCCGAAGAAGTTCTTCTCCTTGCTGAACATGTGCATGGAGCCGCCCTTGCCGCGAGAATAGCCGCCCTCGCGCCCGGTCAGCTCCGCCATCACGCCGCGCGCCTCCATGCCGGTGGCGAGCATATGGCCATGGTCGCGGTAGGAGGTGATTACCTGGTCACCCGCGCCGAGCGCCATCTGGATGCCGACCACCACGGCCTCCTGGCCGATATAGAGGTGGCAGAACCCGCCGATCAGCCCCATGCCATAGAGCTGCCCGGCCTTCTCCTCGAAGCGCCGGATGAGCAGCATGTCGCGGTAAGCACGCAACAAATGGTCGCGATCGAGCCCCTCGGGCTCATTGGCAAGCCTGCTCTTCCCGCGTTTCCTGCCGTCCGCCGCCTGCGCCATGAAGCCGCCTCCTGCCGGGATACCCGCAATTTCACCGCAGAGTTAGCGGCGAGACGGGCCATCTGCAAGCACCGAAAGGTAAAAAAGGGTTATTGTGCAATGCAATAGGATGAGTTAACCTAAATTCAGTTAAGTTGTTGTCGCATGCGGATTCGGCCATCCGACATGGCGTGTGCAGTTGCCCGGGAACGGCCGATGGCGAAATATTATGTCTCTCAAACCCGCAATTTCGCATAGAGATTTCCGCCGGGCGCGGTGGCTTGCCACGCCGCCGCCATCTTTGGCATCATCGCTTCGCATCACAGGATCCCAGTACCACGATGGAACAGCCCGCAACGCCGAACGATTTCTGGCGGCACCCGATGCTCGACGGCCCGGACTACTATCACGTGCTCCAGCGCATCCACGCGGTGCTGGCGCCGAAATCCTACCTCGAGATCGGCACCCGGGACGGTGGATCGCTGCGCCAGGCCAATTGTGCGGCGGTCGCCATCGATCCGCGGTTCGACCTGCGGATGGAAGTGATCGGCAACAAGCCAGCGTGCCACTTCTACCAGCAAACCAGCGACAGTTTCTTCGCCGCGCGTGACCCGACGGCGATCCTCGGCCGGCCGATCGACTTCGCCTTCCTCGATGGCATGCATCTCTACGAGTTCCTGCTGCGCGATTTCATGAACGTCGAACGCCACTGCAGGCCCAACAGCGTGATCGCCCTGCATGACTGCATGCCGACCGACAGCCACATCGCGCGCCGCATGCAGGGCGATCACAGCCTTGCCAAGCACTCCGAGGCGCCGGCCGATTGGTGGGCGGGCGATGTGTGGAAGACGGTGGCGATACTCCAGGAGTTCCGCCCGGAACTGCGGATTGTCGGCTACTCGGCGCCCCCCACCGGCTTGGTGCTGGTCACCGGCTTGAACCCGCAGTCAACCGTGCTGGCGGAGATGTACGGCGAGGCGGTGGAGAGCATGCGCAACACCGGACCGGCGGATCACAACGCCTATATGGCCCGGCTTGAAATCACCGCGCCGGGGTTCTTTGATCGTTTCGAGGATGTCGCCGGTCGCTACTGGCTCTGACCCGGGCGGCGCTCAGAACAGCCGCTGCCCCTGCGGATAGGGGATGATGATGTCGCGTGGCTCGGAGAGGTTCAGCATCGCGCGGGCCCGCTCGTCGAGTGTATCGCTATCCACCCGTGAGGCCCGCATCGCCGCCACCCGCCGCTCCCAGGTCGCGAGATCGGTTTCGGCCCGCACGAGTTCGGCCTTGGCGCGCTGCAAATCGAGCGTCCGCTGGCTCGCCGTGTTCGTCCCGCGCTCGCCTTGCTGGGCCTGCCACATGAAATAGGCGACGAGCGACAGGAACACCGCCGGAACAACGGCGGACCTAGTCTTGCGCTTGACGGTGCCGAGGAGGCTCATGGGTGGTTGGTCATACGATGCGAGGGTCCGGCAAAGCGTGATGAATCATCACACTACAGACCTTTTCGGAACTGTCAAAGCATCTCTCGCCAACGCAGATCGTCCCGATTGCGATTCCGTGAGCACGATGGGATGCTGCAAGCGTACAGCCCGCGCGATGGATCGCGGGCCGGCCGAAGGAGAAACGACAATGAAGGGCGTGGTGTTTCCGGGCGATCGCGAGATCGGGCTGATGGACTTCCCCGACCCGACGCCGGGGCCGGGCGAGGTGGTGCTGGAGATGAAGGCCTCGGGCATGTGCGGGTCCGACCTCAAGCCCTATCGCCAGCCCAAGGGCGGCGATCTCGGACTTGGCTTGGGCGCCGGCACCGGCCCAATCATCGCCGGGCACGAGCCATGCGGCGTGGTCGTCGCGGTCGGCGCGGTCGGCGCGGCGGTACCGTCCGTCGAGGCCCGCATTGGAGACCGGGCGATGGTGCATCACTACTGGGGCTGCACGGTCTGCGCCCATTGCCGCGGCGGCTGGGCGCAGCTTTGCGGCCGTCAGGCACCCAAGGTCTATGGCTTCAACGATCATGGCGGGCACGCGACCTATATCAAGGTGCCCGCCCGCACCTTGGTGACGCTGCCGGACAGTCTCTCCTTCGCGACCGGCGCGGCGATCTCCTGCGGCACCGGCACCGCCTATGGCGCGTTGCGGCGGATGAACGTCTCGGGCAACGACACCATCGCCATTTTCGGTCAGGGACCGGTCGGCCTCTCGGCGACCCAGCTTGCGGTGGCGATGGGCGCCAGGGTGATCGCGCTCGACATCAGCGCCGAGCGACTGGCCCGCGCCCGGGAATTCGGCGCCGAGACGGTGATCGACCCGTCGCAAACCGATGCCGTCGTCGCCATCCGCGATCTCACCCATGGCGCCGGCGTGGATTTGTCGCTCGACACCTCCTCCTCGCCCGATGCGCGCAATGCTGCGGTGCGTTGCGTGCGCACCTGGGGCACCGCCTGCTTCGTTGGCGAGGGCGGCCATGTGAACATCGAGGTCTCGCCCGACATGCTGCGCCGCCAGGTGACGGTGATCGGCTCCTGGACCTTCTCGACCATCGGCCAGGCGGAGTGTGCCCGCTTCGTCGCCGAGCGGAACATCGACGTCGATCACCTGTTCACCCATCGCTGGCGGCTCGACCAGGCGGCGGAGGCGTACCGGCTGTTCGACACCCAGACCACCGGGAAGGGCGTCTTCCTGCTGTAGCCCGGCTTAAGGCGCGGGCATGCTGTTCAACTCCTACGCCTTCATCCTGCTGTTCCTGCCCGTGGCTTTGGCAGGGCATGCCCTCACCGCGCGGCACGGCACGCGCGCTGCCTGCCTGTGGCTCGGGTTGATGTCGCTCGGCTTCTATGCCGGCAACGGGCTTGCCCACACGGTGTTGCTGCTCGGCTCCATCGCGGTGAACTACCGGCTCGGGCGCGCTTTGGCGCTTGGCGGGCCGAGGTGGCTGCTCGGCGCCGCCGTAGCTGCCAATCTCCTGCTGCTCGGCTGGTTCAAATACGCCGTGTTCGCCGCCGAAACGCTGGGTCTCGATACTGGCATCACAGGGGCGGCGGTGCGCGCGATGCTGCCGATCGGGATATCGTTCTATACCTTCACCCAGATCGCTTGGCTGGTCGATGCGGCCGGGGGGCGCGCCGGCAAGGCGGGGGGGGCGGAGTATCTGCTGTTCGTCACCTGGTTCCCCCATCTGGTCGCCGGGCCATTGTTGCACCACGGCGAAACGGTGCCGCAGTTCCAGCGCCCCGCGACGTTCCGCCCCACCGCCGAGGGCATCGCCATCGGGGCCAGCGTGTTCGCGATCGGGCTGTTCAAGAAGGTGGTCCTGGCCGACGAGATCGCCCCGGCTGCCGATGCTCTGTTCGCCACCGGCGCTGCACAGAGCGCGGGTTTCCTGGCGGCCTGGGGCGGTGCACTGGCCTATACGTTCCAGCTCTATTTCGATTTCTCGGGATACTCGGACATGGCGGTCGGTCTGTCCCGGATGTTCGGCGTCCGCCTGCCGGCGAATTTCGACAGCCCTTATCGCGCCACCTCGATCATTGAATTCTGGCGCCGCTGGCACATGTCGCTGTCCGCCTTCCTGCGCGCCTATGTCTACATTCCGCTCGGCGGCAACCGGCGCGGGCGGGCGCGGCAATACGTCAACCTGATGGCGACCATGGTGCTGGCCGGGCTGTGGCACGGCGCGGGCTGGAATTTCGTGGCCTGGGGCGCTTGGCACGGCGTGCTGCTGGGGCTGAACCATGCCTGGAACGCCCGCGCCTCCGCCGCGCCGGGACGGATCGGGCGAAGCATCGGTTGGGGCGCGACCATGCTGGCGGTGATCGCCGGTTGGGTATTGTTTCGCGCCCCTGATTTCCCCTCGGCCCTCGCGATCTACACGGCAATGGTCGGCGCCCATGGCGTCGGTTTCCTGCCGCCACCCCGGGCGCTCGTGCTCATTCCGCTGATGGCGGGAATCGTGCTACTGTTGCCGAACATGCGGCAATGGATGGAAGGCGAGGCGCTGGTGTTGCCCGGCCCGCACGGCCCCGCGCCCGTCGCGCTGCGCTGGCGGCCGAACCTGCTGTGGGCTGGCGTGTGCTTCGCCTTGTTCGCCCTGGCGTTGCAGCGGATGACACGGGTAAGCCCATTCCTCTACGCGCAATTCTAACCATGTATCGCCGCTACAACTTCGCCCTTGCGACCCTGCTGCTGCTCGGCTTTACCTGCGGCCTCGCGGCCACCGTTATCCTCGACCCGCTCGACGGTGACCTCACACGGATCGGTGGCTTCAGCGAGAACCGCTTCGGCTGGGCCGGCACACAGGAAAAGTTCGTTCCACCACTCGCCGTGGCTGGTCAACCCGGTGGGCGCTACGACATCGTGGTAGTCGGCGACTCATTTTCCACCCTCATTTCGCCTGATCGGCAGCACCGTGCCGGCACGTTCTGGACCGACCACCTCGCCGCGCTGACCGGCCTCACCGTCGGCGTGTTCGATATCTCCACGACGCATCTCGACACTCTAGTCGAATCTCTGGCCGCCACGCCGCCGCATATGTTGATCATCGAGACGGTGGAGCGCTTCCTCTGGCGATTGCCCGACGTGCCGGGTGACTGCCGTCCCGTTACCCTTGTCCCGGTGGAATTGCCTCAGGCGGCAGCACCGGCGATACCGCAGGGAATCCGCCGCGTCGTCACTATATCGCCAGATCCGCGGCGGCTCGCGGAAGTGATGGGGCACATTGGCACCGCGCTACTCAGCGGCGTGACCCGACGCGACATCAACAAGGCCGCGCTGCGCCCTCTCAGCCGCGCCGATTTGTTCAGCAGCGCCGAACCGGACGCACTGCTGTTCTACACCGACGACCTCGCGCGCGCCGCATGGACGGAGGCCGACTGGAACGGCATTGCGTGCCGTATCCGCGCCATCCAGGCGATGGTGACACGGCGCCTGGGCAGTGGCTTCCTGCTGGTGGTCGCGCCCGACAAATCCTCCGCCTACGCCCCCTATCTGCCGCCGGCCGACCGCCCGGTGGATGCCATCGCGCGCCTCGCCGGGTTCCCCGATATCGCGCTGGTTCGGCTTGACCTGGCGTTCCGGCGCCTGATCGCACAGGGCGTTCGTGATCTCTATCTGCCCAACGACACCCATTGGAGCAGCGCCGGCGCCCGCGTGGCGGCCGAGGCGGTGCTGGCGCATGGGCGATGAACGCGCTTGCATGGTCCCGCCAAGCTGGCACAGTCCCCGCAACACCATGAGGAAGCCGCCATGAACGATGCCACCATGCCGCGCGTGCGCCCTGTGCCGGTTGCGGTCGAGCCGCTGTTCGACACCGCGCCGGTGCTCGGGCCGCGCGGCCTGCCGGCGCCGCTGCTCTATGACGCGCGGCCGGCGACGTTGCGTCTGCGCCAGGTGAGTTTCGCAGCCAAGCGGCTGGTCGACATGGTCCATGTCAGCGGCCTCCCGGTCGCCGAGGCGGAGCGGCGCCTGCGTTGGCGCCCGGTCGCTGCCCCTGGCGCGCTCGAGGTTCGCACCGATCTCTCCGCCGCCCAGGCCGAGCTCGACGCCGCGGTGGCGGCAGGGCAGCTCAGCATTAGCCATGACGCGGCACGCCGGATGGCCGCGGTGACGTGGGACGACCCGTCCTTCGGCCCCGTTACCGGCCGCGCCATCGCGCCGCCAGGCTATGGCGGCATCGTGCTCGGTGCGGCCGAGGCGCTGCGCTTCGAGCCGACGCCGATCCCGCGCAAGCCTGCCGCCACGGGCTATTGGGACGACGGCGCCGCCGTGGCCGCTCCCGCTGCGGTGCGCCACGCCGCCGAGACTTTCCACGCCGCCGCCCCCGGCATGTACGGCATGCTGGTCGCAGCCCCCGGCCGGGTGCTGTTCGAGCGCTATGGCACTGGCGGCGCGCCGGACCGGGTGACGCCGAGCTGGTCGATGACCAAGTCCGTCACCGCCACCCTGATCGGCCGCCTCCTCCAGCTCGGCTGGTTGCGCTCGGTGCATGACGCCGCCCCGGCGCCGCTGTGGACCGATCCGCGCGGCGCCCATTCGGCGATCACAATCGACCATCTGCTCCGCATGCGCGCCGGCCTCGGCATGACCGTGCTGCACGGCGACGGTTCTGCCACCCTCGGCTTCGAGAATTCCGCCGTTTATCAGGATGGTGTGGACGCCTTCGACGCCGCCCAGCGCAACATCGTCGCCACCCGCCCGGGCGCGGTGTTCCGCTACATCAACGCGGGGCCGAACGTGCTGGGCTCGATCATCCGCAACGAGATCGAGCGCCGCGGCCTCCCCTACCCTGCCACCGTCTATGAACTGCTGGCCGATCGCATCGGCATGGCCTCCTACCAGCATTCCGCCGATATCGCCGGCAACCTGATCGGCTCCGGCTCCGGCTTCGCCACGCTGCGCGACTACGCCAAGCTCGGCCTGCTCTACGCGCAGGATGGCGTGTGGGAGGGCGCGCGGCTGCTGCCGGTAGGCTGGGTCGACTATGCCAGCGCCGCCACCCATGGCGGCACCACCTACACCGCGAGCTTCCGCTGCAACGCCGACGGCCTGTTCCCCGACCTGCCGCCCGACACGTTCTGGGCCGCCGGCGCGTCCGATCAGCGCATCTTCGTTTTCCGCCGCCACGGCCTGGTGGCGGTGATCACCAACGAGACCGACCACGCGATCGATCTCGGCCGCCTGAACACCTTCCTCGCCACCGCGCTCGCCGCATTCTGAGGCCCGTCATGCAGCTCCATTTCCAATCCGCCAGCAAGCTCGCCGCCATGGTGCGGCGGAGCGATGTCTCCTGCATCGAACTGCTCGACCACTTCGTCGCCCGCGTCGAGGCGCATGACGGCACGATCAACGCCGTCGTGGTCCGCGATTTCGAGCGCGCCCGCAGCCGCGCCAAGGTGCTCGACCGCAAGCGCAAGCAGGGCCGCGCCGAGGGCAGCCTGTTCGGCGTGCCGATGACGGTGAAGGAAAGCTTCGACCTCAAAGGCCACCCAACCACCTGGGGCATCCCGGCGCTGACCAACCACAAGGCGGAGACCGACGCGCTGGCCGTGCAGCGGCTGGAGGCGGCGGGCGCGGTGGTGTTCGGCAAAACCAACGTGCCGCTGTTTCTCGGTGACTGGCAGAGCTTCAACGCGATCTACGGCACCACCAACAACCCATGGGACACCACGCGCGGCCCGGGCGGCTCCTCGGGCGGGGCGGCCGCGGCGCTGGCGGCGGGGTTCACCGGGCTCGAACTCGGCTCCGACATCGGCGCTTCCATCCGCAACCCCGCGCATTACTGCGGCGTCTACGGCCACAAGCCGACCTGGGGCATCTGCCCCTCCACCGGCCACACCATCTACGGCAACGTGGCCGAGACCGATATCGCGGTGATCGGCCCACTCGCCCGCTCCGCCGGCGATCTTGCGCTGGCGCTCGATGCCATCGCCGGACCGGAGCCGATCGAGGCCGGCATCCGCCTCAAGCTGCCGAAACCACGGCTGACCAGCTTCAAGGGCATGCGCGTCGCCATCATGACCAACCACGCGCTCGCCGATGTCGACGAAGAAATCCAGGGCGAGCTTGGCGATCTCGCGAAACATCTGCGTGCCCAGGGCGCCAAGGTCAGCATGACCGCCCGGCCGGACTACGACATCGCGCGCGGCCATGAGCTCTACATCCTCATGCTGCGGGCCATCACCGCCGGGCGCTACAGCGAGGCCGAGATGGAGGCCTTCGCCGCCGAGGCGAAGAGATACGCGCCTGGCGATCTCGGCTACCCCGCCATGCTCGCCCGCGGCGTGCCGATGCGCCACGCCGAGTTCCACCGCCTCCACGAGGAACGCGAGCGGATGCGCCGAGCCTGGTTCGAGTTCTTCCGCAGCTACGACGTGTTCCTCTGCCCGACCGCCACCGGCACCGCAATGCCGCATATGCAGACCGGCGAGCGTTGGGAGCGGATGATCAAAATCAACGGGCGGGACCAACCGACCACCGACCAGATGTTCTGGGCCGGCCTGTCCTGCTTCTTCCTGCTGCCCGGCACCGTCGCGCCGCTCGGCCTCTCCAAGGCCGGCCTGCCGTTCGGCGTGCAGATCGTCGGCCCGCAATATGGCGATCGCACCACCATCGGTTTCGCCAAGCTGCTGGAAAAATCCTGGCGCGGCTTCACCCCGCCACCCGCCTTCGCTGGAGGATGACATGAACCATCAAGCCGCCTTGCGCATGCTCGACCGCCCCATCACCGACGCCCGCGCCTGGGTCGGCCGCGACCTCTCGCCGGCGGACTGGACCATCACGCTGCCGCCCGAGGCGCTCGCCGAATTGCGTGCGGTGCTCGTGCAACTCCGCCATGCCCCGCTCGACACGCTGCTGCTCGACCCCGCGGATTTCGCGATGGATGCCTGCCGAGCGGTGATGCGCCGGCTGCACGATCAACTCCACAACGGCATCATGTTCGCGGTGCTCGACCGCCTGCCGGTGGAGGAGATGACCAAGAACGAGGCCACCCAGCTCTACTGGCTGCTCGCCAACATGCTCGCCCGCCCAGTCGCCCAGAAACTCAACGGCCAGATGTTCTTCGACGTGCGGGACACCGGGGCCAAGCTCAAGCCGGGCTCGGGCATCCGGCCCACCGTGACCAACGTCGATCTCACCTACCACAACGACAATTCCTACAACGACACCCCGCCCGAGGTGGTGGCACTGTTGTGCCTGCATCACGCCATGCAGGGCGGCGTGAGCCGCGTGGTCAGCGTCTATTCGGTGCATAACGCCCTGCTGGCCGACCACCCCGCCCTGTTGCGCCGGCTGTACCAGCCCGTCTGGTATGACAGGCATGCCGAGCATCTGCCGGACGAGCCCAACGCGTTCTCCGCTCCCGTGTTCGAATACACCGATGTGCTGAACACTCGCCTCGCGCTATCGGAAATCCACGCCGGATACGCGCTGAAGGGCGGCGCGCCGGACCAGGAGACCAGCGAGGCGCTGGCCGCCGTGCAGTCCGTGTTCAACCGGCCGGATTTGCGGGTGGAACTGGAGATGCGCGCCGGCCAGATCCAGTTCGTCAACAACCGCGCCACCGGCCACGCCCGCACCGAGTTCCAGGATTTTCCCGAGCCCGAGCGCAAGCGGCATCTGGTGCGACTATGGCTGCGCGACGGCGGGAGGCGCTCCTATCGCGGTTGATCGCCTGCCGCCCTGGGCGCAAATGGCGGTGATCGGGCTCGGCACCATGCTGGTGCCGCTCGACACCACGGTGAACGTCGCCTTCCCCCATATCGTCGCGCGCTTCGGCATCGCGATCCCCGCCATCAAATGGGTGGTGATCTGTTACGTCGGCGTGCATGCCAGCCTGATGCTGGTGTGCGGCCGGCTGGGCGATTTGTTCGGCTACCGCCGCATCTTCCTCATCGGCTGCGCCTGGAGCGCGGTGGCCTTCGTACTGTGCGCCACGGCGGAGAGCTACCCCTGGCTGCTCGCCGCGCG